>CANPXZ010000026.1 GCA_947587485.1 uncultured Oscillospiraceae bacterium
CTTGATGAACAGCAGAGGGTTGAAGGGGGCCACGCGGATGCCTTTTTTCGCGAGAGCGCCGGCGTTTTTCCAGGAATAGGTGCCGATGCTGCCCAGATCGTCGTACAGCACCCGCACGTCCACGCCCCGGGCGGCCTTGCGGGCCATGATCTCCACCATGGAGTCCCACATGAGGCCGTC
The DNA here is from genome assembly GCA_947587485.1 of uncultured Oscillospiraceae bacterium. Taxonomy (GTDB): domain Bacteria; phylum Bacillota; class Clostridia; order Oscillospirales; family Oscillospiraceae; genus CAJOIG01. The sequence goes on from CANPXZ010000026.1 coordinate 181, forward strand.
CTCCAGGATGAAGTATTCCACGAAGATGAATTTCTCCGCCTTCTCCAGCTCCTGGAGCATCACGGGGAACATGTCGTCCCCCAGGGGGTAGTATACCGCCTCCCGGTTGGGGCGCAGAGGGAAGCCGGTGGCGTTCTGCACGGTGCGGAAGGTCTGAGCGGCCCGACTGTCGTCGGCGGCCAGCTCCGCGTAGAGCGGGGCCGTGTCGTCCGCCAGGGCGGGAAGGGGCTTGGCCTCCGCCAGCTTTTTCCGCAAGGGCCTGGTGGTGCGCTTGTTGCCGAAGATGAGATAGAGCAGCGCGCCGGGCAGGGGAACGGTCAGCACCAGCAGCAGCCAGATGATCTTATAGGTCCCCTCGTCCTGCTTGGTGATGATGTACAGCACCAGTAAAAACGCCAGCACGGACAGCACGAAGCTGATGGCCCCGGCCCAGGGGGCCAGCCAGGAGAAGAGGATCGCCAGCCATAGGGCCTGCAGCAGTACGGCCGGGAGGATGGTCAACACGCGCCGGATGATCTTGTTCATGAGATCGCCTCCTGTATCAGAACATCTTATATTTTACTCCGTTTTCCGGCGTTCCACAAGAGGGGATTATGGGTTGCCCCCGGCGGCCGTTTGCGGTACAATAATAAGTACTACTAGCCCTGCGGACGGGGCGTAAAAATATGCGCATAGGGAGAGAAAACGTCATGTTCGATGTGAAGAAGCTGGAGTGGACCAGGCAGCCGGCATCCTGCTCTGTGGAGGACGGGCGGATCGAGATCGTCACGAAGCCCCATACCGACCTGTGGCAGCGGACCTATTACCACTTCCGCAACGACAACGCCCCGGTCCTGCAGATGGGGACCGGCGAGAGGTTCTTCTCCTTCACGGTGAAGACCGCCTTTGAAAGCTCTCACCGCTTCGACCAGTGCGGCGTGGTGATGTATCTGGACAGCGAGAACTGGCTCAAGGGCTCCATCGAGTACGAGAACGAACGCTTTCAGCACCTGGGCAGCGTGGTCACCAACCACGGCTATTCTGACTGGGCCACCACGGAGATCGACGCCTCCGTCAAGTCTATGTGGTACCGGCTGAGCCGTCGGGAGGACGACTTCTGCATCGAGTGCTCCCCCGACGGGATCCGGTTTTCCCAGATGCGGGTCTGCCACATGTGGGAGGCGGCGGACAAGGTCAGCTTTGGCGTCTACGCCTGCAGCCCGGAGGATTCCTCCTTCAAAGCCGTGTTCACCCACATGGAGCTGGGCCAGTGCAAATGGCTGGCCCACGACGGCCAGCAGCCGGACGCGGCCGGCTGACAGGCGGGGGAGCGTCTATGAATGAGAACGCCGACCGGCTCAGAGAGGATATCCTCATGTTTTTCGACGGGCGCCGGCAGGTCTATCCCCTGTACGAGGCCCTGGAGGCCCGGCTGCTCCGACAGCACCCCGAGACCGTGCTCCGGGTCTCCAAGACCCAGATATCCTTTTACGACCGGCGCATGTACGCCTGCGTGTCCTTTCTGCGGCCCAGGCGGAAGGCGGAGATGCCGGAGAGCTGGTTCACCCTGACGCTGGGCCTGCCCTATCCGCTGGCGTCGGAGCGCGTGGCGGCCAGGACGGAGCCATACCCCGGCCGGTGGACCACTCACATCGTGCTGAGCCGCCCGGAGGAGCTGGACGGGGAGCTGTTTGAATGGGTGCGCCAGGCGGACGAGTTCGCCCGGACCAAGTGACGGCGGCCTTTCCCGGGAGAGGATCCTATTGATTTTCCGGAAAAATGCTCTATACTTAACTTATAATAAGAAAGCGGACGTGAAGGGCGGCGGCAGCCGCATCGGATAAGGAGGAGCATATGAAGCTGACATTTTTGGGCGCGACCCATGAGGTGACGGGAAGCTGCTCGCTGATCGAGGTGGGCGGCGTCTACGGTCTGGTGGACTGCGGCATGGAGCAGGGTGCGGACGTGTTCGTCAACCAGGACATTCCGGTGGAGGCGAATAAGATCGACTTTGTCCTGCTGACCCACGCCCACATCGACCACTCCGGCAACCTGCCCCTTTTGTACAAGCGGGGCTATTCCGGGCCCATCTACGCCACCCGGGCCACCTGTCATCTGTGCGAGATCATGCTGCGTGACTGCGCCCACATCCAGGAGTCGGACGCGGAGTGGAAGAGCCGCAAGGCCAAGCGCTCCGGCGGCGAGCCGGTGGAGCCGGTGTACACCATGGACGACGCCGAGGCCGCCATCAGCCACCTGCGCCCCTGCGATTACGGCGAGCAGGTCCACATCGCGGAGAACGTGGTCATCCGCTTCACGGACGCGGGCCACCTGATGGGCTCGGGCAGCATCGAGCTGTGGCTGGGCGAGGGCGGCACGGAGAAAAAGCTGGTGTTCAGCGGGGACATCGGCAACACCAATCAGCCCATCATCAACGACCCCCAGTACCTGAAGGAAGCGGACTATGTGGTCACCGAGTCCACCTACGGGGACCGGTACCACCAGAAGATGGAGACCAACAACGTCCAGTTTTTGGCCGACTGCATCCAGCGGACCCTGGACCGGGGCGGCAATCTGGTGATCCCCTCCTTCGCGGTGGGCAGGACCCAGGAGATGCTGTACTTCATCCGGGAGATCAAGCTGCAAAACCTGGTCACCGGACACGGGGACTTCCCCGTGTATGTGGACAGTCCCCTGGCCAACGAGGCCACCGGCATCTTTCTCCAGTGCGACCGGGCCTACTTCGACCCGGAGACCAGGGCCTTGCTGGACCAGGGGGTGAACCCGCTGGTGTTCCCGGGACTGAACGTGTCCGTGTCCAGCGAGGAGTCCAAGGCCATCAACTTCGACAAGGAGCCCAAGGTCATCATCTCCGCCAGCGGCATGTGCGAGGCCGGCCGTATCCGCCACCACCTGAAGCACAATCTGTGGCGGCGGGAGTGCACGGTGCTGTTCGTGGGCTACCAGGCGGCGGGCACCACCGGCCGGGCCATTCTGGACGGGGCCAAGAAGATCAACCTCTTCGGCGAGGAGGTGGCGGTCAACGCCGAGATCTGCTTCTTCCCCGGCAAGAGCGGCCACGCGGACAAGGACGGGCTCATCAAATGGATCACCGCCTTTGAGAAAAAGCCCCAGATGGTGTTCGTCAACCACGGGGAGGACGCGGTGTGCCAGTCCTACGCCGAGTGCCTGCGGGACGAGTACGGCTTTACCACCTTCGCGCCCTATTCCGGCACGGTGTTCGACCTGCTGACGGGCCAGTTCCTGGAGACGCCCGCCGGCGTCCCGGTGGTGAAAAAGACCGCCAAGCAGAGCCGCAACGCCTCCGTGTTCGAGGGCCTCATCGCCGCCTGCAAGCGCCTGCTGGAGCTGGGCTACGCCTGCCGGGAGATCCCCAACAAGGAGATCGCCAAATTCACCGGCCAGGTCAACTCCCTGGCGGACAAATGGTCCGGCTGGGCAAAAAGGAAATAAATGTGAGGACTAATGCAAATGTGCCCGCTCGACGGGAAATGGCATTTTGGTGAAAAGTTGTAACAAAAAATTCATATTTTCCGTGTGTTTTTTAAGAATTTCGCCATAGACAACGGAAAACGATGGTGCTATAATCCGTTTGCTTGGAACCCGAGTGATAAAATACCCGGGGAAAAGGGAAATTTTGATGGAGGACATATCGAAAATGAAGAAACTGTTCGCACTTCTCATGGCTGTTGTCATGGTCCTGAGCCTGGCCGCCTGCGGCTCCAAGAAGGACGAGGCCCCCGAGGCCACCGCCGAGCCCACCACAGAGGCTGCTCCCGCCGAGGGTGAAGAGGCTCCCGCCGAGGGCGAGGAAGCTCCCGCCGAGGGCGAAGAGGCTCCTGCCGAGGGCGAGGAAGCTCCCGCTGAGGGCGAGGAAGCTCCTGCCGAGGGCGAAGAGGCCGCAGAGTAATTATTGCAAGGCAGATGCAAATGCCCGGTGCGTTCGCACCGGGCATTTGCTATATCTATATAGTATTTAATTCTGATAATTTATTTGCTGGCCCTGGATCAGGGGGTAGGTCACGAGGGCCGCGCCGTCCAGATCCTCCCGGCGCATGTCCACCGCGGTGATCTGGCTGTTTTCATAGGTGGTGTAATAATAAATTCCCTTGTCCGTGTTGACGCAGGAGGAGTAGATGGTATACTCGAACCCGCCGGGGACCCGGCAGCAGCCCCGCTGCTGGGCCACGGAGGCCAGGATGTGGAAGAACTGGCTCACGCTCTCGGACTCGGAGTCGCCGGACAGGGAGTTGAGCCTGGTGAAGGCGGCCTTCACGAACCGGCTGGCGCTGGACAGGTCCCCCGGCAGACCGATGCCGCCGGTGCCCCGGCTGAAGGCCTCCAGGGGGAAGTCCGGGGCGAAGCGGTTCACCGCGATGTCCCGCGTCACGTTCATGTAGTTGGACAGGTTGGTCATGTGGAAGTCGAAGGGGGGATTGTTGGTCATGACGCCCACGGGATCGTCATACACCTTCAACCCGTCCTTCACCGATTCCACCACGATGCTCTCGTCCCGGTCGGAGATCATCCAGTGCAGGGGGGAGGGGGGCATTTTCTCGCTGAAGCCCTCGTTGGAGAGATTCATTTTCGCCAGCAGCTCCCTTGCCTGGGCCACCGTGGCGCACTGGCACAGTATCCAGGGGATGAACTCGAAGGAGGCCACATTGTCCTTCCCCTCCGCCAGGGGCTTATAGTCCGCGTTGCCCGGGAAGTTGAGCCCCGCCATGGAGAGGCCCTTCTCGTTGGTGGCGTCGTAGTACAGGGGGTAGTCCTGGATGTTGGCCATGCCGATCATGGCGTAGTGGCTCTTCATCTCCCCCATGCGGCGGAAACGGAAGGGGTAGTTCCGGGGCGTGATCGTCACGCTCTCGCCGTAGGAAAACTCATAGTCCAGGTTCCGGCCAAAATAGTGGTCCTTCGTCTTATAGGTCGCGGCAGTGCACATGACGCTTCCTCCTTACAGTTTTTCCTGATTGTAGCACAGCCGGGACAAAAGTGCAACGACTTGGGCAGTTCCTCCAGAAATCGGCCCGGTCCGGTCCCGGGGCTTGTTGCGTTGGCCCATTGCGGATACATCCATTCTTTGATAAAATAGCATGCAAAAGAAAACCATATGCGGAGGACGGACACCATGAACAGGATCGCGGTGGCGACGGACAGCAACAGCGGCATCACCCAGAGCATGGCCAGGGAGATGGGCATCCGGGTGCTGCCCATGCCCTTTTTCATCAACGGGGAGCTGTTTTTTGAGGACATCACCCTGACCCAGGCGGAGTTTTACAAAAAGCTGGACGAGGACGCGGACATCTCCACCTCCCAGCCCGCCCCCGGGGACGTGACGGACCTGTGGGATGAGCTCTTGCGGGACAACGACGCGGTCATCTATATCCCCATGTCCAGCGGCCTGTCCGCCTCCTGCGAGACGGCCCAGGCCCTGGCGGAGGATGAGCCCTACGCCGGGAAGGTCTATGTGGTGGACAACCAGCGCATCTCCATCACCCAGCGCCAGTCGGTGCTGGACGCCCTGGAGATGGTCCAAAAGGGCATGACGGCCCCGGAGATCGTGGACGTATTGCTGCGGGAAAAGCTGGAGTCCAGCATCTACATCACCGTGGACACCCTCAAGTACCTGAAAAAGGGCGGCCGGGTGACCCCGGCGGGAGCGGCCCTGGGGTCCGTGCTGAACATCAAGCCCGTGCTCCAAATCCAGGGGGAGGAGCTGGACGCCTTCGCCAAGGTCCGGGGCATGAAGGCGGCCCGGCTGAGGATGCTGGACGCCATGGAAAAGGACATCCGTGAGCGCTTCGCGGGCAAAAAGGTCCACCTGGCGGCGGCCTATACCTGCACCGAGGAGGAGGCCGCCGGCTGGGCGGAGCAGATCCGGGGGCGGTTCCCGGACCTGGAGCTGGAGATGCTGGACCCGCTTTCCCTGAGCGTGTCCTGCCACATCGGCAAGGGCTCCATGGCCATCGCGTGCAGTAAAGTCGTCGATGCACGCTAGCCGGAGCGAATAAAAATCGGAAAATATAATTGAGGGACGCTAAATGTTTGGCGTCCCTCTTGTCTTTCACCGGTGGATATGCTATAATCTGCATCTGCGCGGAAATCACCCTCCCGTAAGGAGAAGACATATCATGATCCTGGGCAAATACATCAACCGATACTATATCAAATATGGGGGCAGGCTGCTGCTGGGACTGGCGACGCTGATCCTGGTGGACTACCTGCAGCTGGTCATCCCCAACCTGTACCAGATGGTCATCAACGGCATCAACGACGGCTGGGTCCTGGTGGACGGGGAGCGCCTGCCCTTTGACATGGACTTTCTGCTGGACCGGATCTGCATGCCCATGACGGGCGTGATATTGATGATGGTCCTGTGCCGGTTTTTGTGGCGCATCTGCTTTTTCGGCGCGGCCATCAAGGTGGAGGCCGGCCTGCGCAACGAGATGTTCGACCACGCCAAGGACCTTTCCCGGGAGTATTACCAGGTGAACAAGGTGGGCAACCTGATGAGCCTTTTCACCAACGACCTGGACACGGTCCAGGACTGCTATGGCAACGGCCTTCTCATGCTGTGCGACGCGCTGGCCCTGGGTGGCATGGCCATCTGGCGCATGTGGCGGATGGACCGGTTTTTGACGGGCCTGGCCATGATCCCCATGGTGCTGCTGCTGGCCTCCAGCGCCCTGATCGGCCGGTACATGACGAAAAAGTGGGACATCCGGCAGGAGGCTTTTTCCAGGCTCAGCGACTTCTCCCAGGAGAGCTTTTCCGGCATCGCGGTCATCAAGGCCTTCGTCAAGGAGGCCAAGGAGCTGTGGGCCTTCAAGGCCCTGAACCGGGAGAATGAGAAGGCCAACGTGGACTTCACCCGGGCGTCGGTGCTGCTGCGCATTCTGGTCACGCTCTTTGTGGAGAGCGTCATCTGCATCATCCTGGGCTACGGCGGCTATCTCGTGTGGCACGGGGTGTTCAACGCCGGTCAGCTCATGGAGTTCATCGGCTACTTCAACGCCACCGTCTGGCCCATCATGGCCGTGTCGGAGCTGATCGACATGACCAGCCGGGGCGCGGCGTCATTGAAGCGCATCTCCGAGCTTCTGGACGCCAAGCAGGACGTGGTGGACCGGCCCGGCGTGGAGCGGCTGGAGAACGTGGCGGGGGGCATCGAGTTCCGGCACCTGACGTTCCGCTATCCCGGCGGGGAGTACGACGCCCTCAGCGACGTGACCGTGACCATCAACGCCGGGGAGAGCGTGGGCCTGGTGGGCAAGACCGGCGCGGGCAAGACCACGCTGGTGGACCTGCTGCTGCGCACCTACAACGTGCCTGACGGCACGGTGTTCGTGGACGGGCACGACGTGAACTCGGTCTGCATCCGGGACGTGCGGGAGGCCATCGCCTACGTGCCCCAGGACAACTTCCTGTTTTCCGACACCATCGCCCGGAACATCGGCTTCTCCGTGGACGCGCCGGACGCGGACAGCGTCCGCCGGGCGGGCATATTGTCCGACGTGGACGCGGACGTGCAGGGCTTTGCCCAGGGCTATGAGACCGTGCTGGGCGAGCGGGGCGTGACCGTCTCCGGCGGACAGAAGCAGCGCATCTCCATCGCCCGGGCCCTGATGAAGGACGCGCCCATCCTGATCCTGGACGACTCCGTATCCGCCGTGGATACGGACACGGAAAAGACCATCCTGAACAATCTGGCGTCCACCCGGGACGGACGGACCACCATCCTGATCGCCCACCGTGTGTCCACCATCGAGCGGCTGGACAAGATCATCTATCTGGAGGACGGCCGGGTCTCGGCCGTGGGGACCCATACCCAGCTCTTGGGCGCATGCCCGGCCTACCGGCATATGGTGGAGCTGCAAAAGCTGGAGGAGGAAGGAGGCGGTCTCAGTGCGTGAATATCTGCCCCTGCTGATCATGGGGGCCATCATCGGCACGTTCACGGTGCTGTTCATCGTCCTCTGGTCCGTGGTCAAGCGGCGCAAGGATGTGCGCAGCCTGGACCGGAACATGGCCGACGGGGAGATCATGCGCCGGCTGGGCAAGTACGCCAAGCCCTACTGGAAGCAGTTTCTGCTGGTGCTTGTCATCATGCTGGCCTCCATCGCCTACTCTCTGATCTCGCCCATCCTGGTGGGCCGGATCGAGGAGCTGATCAAGGCGGACTTCGAGCTGGACGAGCTGTGGGTCATGGTGGCGGTGTACGCCACGCTTTTGATCGTGTCCATGGTGTGCACCTACTTCCAGTCCATCATCCTGCAAAAGGTGGGGCAGAAGATATTGTCCAACCTGCGCCAGGACCTGTTCACCCACATCGAGAGCCTGTCCCATGACCAGCTCAACAACATCCCCGTGGGCAAGCTGGTCACCCGCGTCACCAACGACACCAACGCCATCAGCATGATGTTCACCAACATCCTGGTGAACATGGTGCGGAACGTATTCGTGCTGCTGGGCGTGCTGGGGGCCATGCTGATGGTCAACTACGCCCTGACGCTGATGGTGCTGTGCTTCGTGCCGTTTTTGGTGCTGTTCACGGTCATCTTCCGCAAGCTGACCCGCCGGGCCTTCCGCCGGGTGAAGGACTGCACCACGGACATCAACACCTACCTGTCCGAGAACCTGTCCGGCATCAAGATCACCCAGGTCTTCAACCGGGAGCAGGCCAAGATGGACGAATTCCTCAAAAAGAGCGACGACCTGATGCACGCCCGCCAGCAGCAGATGTACGTGTTCGGCATCTTCCGCCCCACGGTGTACATGCTGTTCATCTCCTCGGTCATGTGCCTGTTCTACGTGGGCAGCCGGGGATACATCCGCGATACCTCCTTCCTGGGCCAGACCATCACCAGCGGCACGGTGGTCACGTTCTACCTGTACATCTCCAAGTTCTTCGACCCCATCCAGATGCTGGCCGAGCAGTTCAACATGCTCCAGTCGGCCTTCGCCTCGGCGGAGAAGATCTTCGCCGTGTTCGACATGGCCCCGGAGCTTACGGACGAGCCGGACGCCATCGAGCTGGACCACATCGAGGGGGAGATCGAATTCAAAGACGTGTGGTTCGCCTACGAGCCCGGGGAGTGGGTCCTCAAGGGCGTCAGCTTCCATGTGGCCCCCCGGCAGACCGTGGCCCTGGTGGGCTCCACCGGCTCCGGCAAGAGCACCATTTTGTCCCTCATCTGCCGCAACTACGACATCCAGAAGGGCCAGATCCTGATCGACGGCATCGACATCCGCCACATCAAGATCGCGTCGCTTCGCAAGCACTTCGGCCAGATGCTCCAGGACGTGTTCCTGTTCTCCGGCACCATCCGGTCCAATATCGTTTTGCGGGAGGACCGGTTCACCGACGACGAGATCTGGCAGGCCTGCCGGTACGTGAACGCGGACCGGTTCATCCTGAAGCTGGACGGCGGCCTGGACGAGGTGGTCCGGGAGCGGGGCAACAACTTCTCCGCCGGCCAGCGGCAGCTTCTGTCCTTTGCCCGGACGGTCATCCACCGGCCCGAGGTCATGATCCTGGACGAGGCCACCGCCAACATTGACACGGAGACCGAGATCCTGATCCAGGAGTCCCTGGAGAAGATGAAGAACATTGGCACCATGCTCATCGTGGCCCACCGGCTCAGCACCATCCAGCACGCGGACAACATCATCCTTCTCAGCCACGGCGAGATATTGGAGCAGGGCACCCACCAGCAGCTTCTGCACCAGCATGGCCGGTACTACAAGCTCTATATGCTCCAGTACGAGACCCAGGAAAAGGTGGGCGCGTGAGCCGACCGATCCCTGAACAGCCAGTGGGCATGCCGCAAAGCGCGGCATGCCCGTTCTTTTTTGCCGGAGGCGGTCAAAAGTCGCATTCTTCTATTGAAATACACAAAACAAGGTGTTAAAATTAAAAAGATTAATGCAAATTGCCGTAGAATGCCCGGAATTCTTGTTGCAGCGGAGGAAGCAAGCAATGAAGCACGGAGAGAGATGTTGGAACGGAAGGCGTCTGCTGGCGCTGGTACTGGCGGCTGTCATGATGCTGTCCCAGACCGGATATGCCCTGCGGGACGGCGCGGAAACGGGGGGGTTAGATTCCGCGACCGAGTCCACTGCTGAACCTGCCCCCGTGGAGGCCACGGCGGAGCCGTCCACGGACCCTGCACCTGTGGAGGCTACGGCGGAGCCGTCCGCGGAACCTGCCCCTGTAGAGGCCACGGCGGAGCCGTCCACGGAACCTGCACCCGTGGAGGCCACGGCGGAGCCGTCCACGGAACCTGCACCTGTGGAAGCCACGGCTGAACCCACCGAGGAGCCTACCCCCGTGGAGGCCACGGCGGAGCCGTCCACGGAACCTGCCCCCGTGGAGGCCACGGCCGGACCCACCGAGGAGTCTGCCCCGGTGGAGATCATGGCTGTCCCCGATAACGGCATTATGACCATAGCGAATGGACCGCAGCTTGTTATTTCAATTGAATTATCTGATGCCTTCAGTTGGACCAAGGGTGAACACAAATATATAATGACAATTGAAAACACTGGAGCTGATTTGATCAAAACGAGTAGTGGTCCAAATACTTTAGAGATTCGCCGTGACAGCAGCAAAGATAATTATGAAGTCTCTTTTTCTAAGAACAGCTTTAAGACTGTTTCCGGTACTGTTGGAAATGTAAGCAATACAAGTAATACAGATTTTAAAATTGATGCAGACGGTTCTGGCATTTTTATGTCTGCTGGCGCAAAAGTCACAGTAGAATTTACCGTAAAATTGAAGGATGGCGCTATTAATGCGGGGAATTTTAACGCCCCGTTTACAACCAATATATATGGCAATGGCACAACGGTTCAAATTCCGTTCCAGCAGGATTCAAGCGGGACTCTTACAGCGGGAGTAACAATCGATAGTGCTAGCGTTGGTGAGAATTCCGGCACTGGCGGCGAAGGTGGCGGCACGGATCCCGATGCATCTCCCGATCCAGAGGACACGCCTGCTCCCGAGCCCAACACGGACCAGAGCCTGACCGGGAAATATAATATTGTTTACCATTTGAACCCGCCTGATGGCACCGAGGAGACCGCCACGGAGGGCGTGGATTTTGAAGTCGATTCCAGCGACAGCGCGACGATGACGCTCAAAACTATAGGCCCGGACACGGAAGGAGGACCATCTGGCTTAAAGTTTTCGGGGATTACGGATAATAAAACACTAGATGTAAGTACCAGCAACTATAAGAGCAGAAGCTACTATTTTGCTGGCTGGTCTCTTACCCCTGGTGCTAAATTCAATGGCTATGACAGGATTGACTATCCTGCCACATGGACGCCTGGCGATTACCGTACGTTCGCACTGGGCACTTCCCACACTGTTACCAAAGAGGTAGAGGGGCAGGAAGGTAAATACAAAGATGATCTGTATGCTGTGTGGGTGCCTAAAGCGAGTGCTGGTATGTTCGGCTATACCATGCACGTTCCTGGCGCTAAGTTTGCCGATGGTGTTTTAAGCAACGGCACAATGACTGTCGGGGGACAGAAGTTGGGCTTTAATGGTTACATGAAAGGCACACCTGAGAACAGACTTAAGTACACAGTCCTTGACCATGGCTGGGGTAGTGAGAGTACAGAAACATTTACGTTAAACAGTGTAGAACCTACTCACGCCACATATAAGTTTATCGCTTGGTTCAATAAAAACCCGGCTGATCATAATGCAGACGGAACAAAGGGCGACTATCTGTTGGGACCGAGTGACTCTTTGAAATTTGCAGGCAGCGAGGGAAAGGTCTATAGCGTAGATGCCCTCTGGGGCAGTCTGACGCAAGCTGTTTCAAAAGAGCATATCTATGATGGATCAAATTATACAATAAAATTCACTAATAACGGTTCTGAGGTTTCCAATGCTTCGGTAGTATTGACGCCTAATGAAAGCGGTTCTTATGACACGCATGCAAAGAATGCCCTTGCGAGCATCGTTTCTTCTGAAAATGTGTCCTACGTGTACAAAGTCGATGGCGGAGAAGGGCAAAATACACTTCCCACATATGCTGCGCCGGGAATCTACGAATATGAGGTCACGGCCCAGCTGAAGGTGCCTGGCGATCTGTATGCTACAAAGACAGAAGATCAATCTCTTGACATCACGGCTACCAATGCCACGCTTACTATCTATCCCGTGCTGGACCTGACAGTGAACAAGGAACTGGACAATCCGTCGGGCACGACGCCTACGGAGACCGAGTTTGATTTCACTATCAACGCTTCCGACGCAAATGTGGGGTTCACAGACGGACATACTGGTAAACTGAAGGTAGAAGCCGGAAAAAGTGACAGCACCCAGTTGTACTTTAAAGCGCCCGGCACTTATACTATCACCGTCACGGAGACAACTGGCACCGCGCCTGGCATGACCTATGCCGAGCCACAGACTGTCACCGTACAAGTTAATGATGACCTTCACATCACTTCTGTCACCAGCGGCGCGCCTGACGACATCGGCAACGGCAAGGCGGAGCTGACCTTCACCAACGAGTACGAAACCGGCAGCCTGACCGTGAAAAAGATCATCGACGGCGGCAGCACCACGCAGTTCAATTTCACCGTGACCCTGGACCCCGTTATCAGCGGCACTTACGGCGGCATGACGTTCGACGGCGGTACGGCCAGTTTCTCGCTGGAGAACAACGGGACCGTGACCGCCGAGGACCTGCCCGCCGGCGTGGGCTATACCGTTACGGAGACGAATGCGGCCGGTTATACGAGCACCGTCTCTGGCGACACCAGCGGCACGATCGAGGCCGGTGAGACGGCCGAAGTCACCTACACCAACCACTTCAAGCGCGGCAATTTGACCGTGACCAAGGAAGTTTCCGGTTACATGGAGGATGGGGCTGAGTTCTCCATTACCGTGCATATGGTTGACGCCAACGGCGCGCCGCTGACCGGCACCTATGGCGGCGTGGAGTCCACCGACGGCAATTATGGCTTCACGCTGAAAAAAGACGAGAGCAAAGAATTCAAAGACCTGCCCGCCGGGACGGTCTGCACCGTCACGGAGTCCGGCGCGGACAACTATAACGTCACTTATAGTAACGGAGCAACCACGTCCGGTGCGGTGACCATCACCGACGGCGGCAATGACACCGTCACGGTCACCAACACCCGCAAGACCGGAAGCCTGACCGTGTCCAAGACTGTTGTCCCTGACAAAACCAACAAGCAGTTCAGCTTCACGGTGACTCTGAACCCCGCTGTCAGCGGCACTTACGGCGGCATGACATTCAACGACAGCGGCGTTGCCGCTTTCACACTGGCTGGCGGCAAGAGCGTGACCGCCGAGGACCTGCCCGCCGGCGTGAGCTATACCGTCACGGAAGCCACGGCGGATGGGTATAGGACTGAGGCGCAGAATGCTTCCGGCGCGATCGAGGCAGACAAGACGGCCGCAGTCACCTTCACCAATACCAGGACGGTCTTTCCCAAGCTGACGCTGACGGTGGGCAAGGAGCTTTTGTATGGCAACGCCAACGTGATCGGTACTTATTCGTTCACCGTGAGCAGCGTTCCCGAGGTGACGATCCAGAATCCGAATCTGTCTGTGGATATATATGACGCCGCCAAGAGGCAGGCGTCCACAACGCTGACGTTCCCCTCCCCCGGGACATACACCGTGACGGTCACGGAGACAGATCCGGGCGCTACTGTGGCCCCCGGCGTTACGTTCGCCGCGCCTCAGTCGTTTACCGTGACGGTGGACGACGACTATAAGATCACCGGCATCACGCCGGCCGCCGGGACCGCGCCGGACGCTCAGACGATAGCTTCCGACGGCGGCAGCGCCTCCGTGGCTCTGACCTTCGTCAACACCTATACCAGCGGCGATCTGGTGGTGAGCAAGAAGATCGAGAATAACGGCGTCAGCGGCGCGGGAACGAAGTCCGGCTTCCACTTCAAGGTGGACCTGCATAACACCCATATCACCACCAAGGTGACCGGCAAGGCCGGGGAGATGGCGTTCGCCGAGGGCGTGGCGGAGTTCGACCTGCAAAACGGCGGGACCATGACGGCCACCGATCTGCCCACGGGCCTTACCTACACCGTCACCGAGACGAGCGCGGACGGCTACGATACCACCTATACCGTCAACGGCGGCGCTTCCGCAGCCGGGACTGCGTGTAACGGGACGGTCCGGCCCGGGAACAACCGGATCGCGTTCACCAACACCTATACCAAGGTGGGACAACTGACCGTCACCAAGACGGTGACCGGCACCGGCGCGCCGACGGGACAGAGCTTCCACTTCGTCCTGACGCTGACGGACGCCTCCGGCGATCCCCTCACCGGCCAGGTGGGCAGCATTGAGCATCTGGGGGCTGATGGCACCTATGGCTTCAATTTGGAGGCGGGTAAGTCTGTGACCTTCACTGGCTTGCCCTCCGGGACCCGTTATGACGTGGAGGAGCAGAACGTCCCCGCAGGCTTCACCGTCACGTCTGAGCACGCGAGCGGCGAGATCCCGGACCATAACGCCGTCGTGACCGCGTCCTTCACTAACGCCTACCGGACCGGCGACCTGAAGATCACCAAGACGGTGGCGGAGGGCGGCAATCAGTACCACGAGTTCACGATCGACGTGCGCGCCACGGCGCTGGCGGGGATGACGTTTGCCACGCAAGGGCCTGACAGCGAGGCCGGCGAGGTGGCGTTCAGTAACACCGGCGTTGCCACCGTCAAGCTGAAGAGCGGCCAGTCCGTTACCATCCGGGGTCTGCCCGAGGGCGTGCGGTATCAAGTGACCGAGCGCAGCGCAGAGGCTCTGGGATATGACGTCGCCTATGAAGGCGCGGACGATACGATCAAAGCCGGCGGCAACGAGGTCAATATCACCAATACATACCGGGGCGGGACCCTGACCGTCACCAAGACGGTGACCGGCGAAGACGCGCCTGCCGGCGCGGAGTTTCGCTTCACCGTGACCCTGGATGATACCGGCGTCAACGGCCCCCGGGGCGCCTATAAGCATAACGGCGCGGAAACGCCCATTCAGTTCGCCAGCGGCGTGACGACCCTGACGCTGAGCAATAACGAATCGGCTGTCATCCCCGGTCTGCCCGCCGGCGCGCAGTACACCGTCACGGAGGAGGATGTGGGCGCACAGGGCTATAGCACCACATCCACCGGCAGTACCGGCACGATCCAAAAGGATGCGGTGGCGACCGCAGCCTTCACGAACGACTATCACCCCGGCCGCCTCACCGTGCAGAAGATCGTCTCCGGCAGCGGCTATGATCCGGACACGGAGTACGAGTTTGAGGTGGAGCTTGTCGGCAGGACAGAGTGCACCGGCCACGATCACGGCGGGATGACCTTTGAAGGGGGTATCGCCAAGTTTAAACTGAAGGCCGGCCAGAGCGTCTCCGCCGACGGGCTGTACGTGGGCACCGAGATAAAGATCACGGAGAAGCAAAACCCGGACTATGAGACGTCCGTAGGCGGCAGCGTGCTCACGGACGGCGTCTATACCTGTTCCATCCCTGAGGACGCCTACGCGGTGACGGCCGCCTTCACCAACCGATACAAGACCGGCGGCCTGACCGTATCCAAGACGGTGGAGGGCGAAGGGGCCGATATGGCGAAGGCGTTCCGCTTCACCGTGACGGCTGTGGACAGAAACAACATACCGGTCAACGGTGTTTACGGCGGCATGCGATTTGAAAGCGGCACGGCGTCCTTTGACCTGCACAACGGCGACAGCGTGACCGCCACGGGCCTGCCCGCCGGGACCGCCTTCACCGTCACCGAGGCGGAGGCGAATCAGCACGGCTACGCCACCACCGTCAACGGCGGGGCCTATCCCGCCGGCGGCTTCACCGGTACCGTCAAGGACCGGGAGACAGCGTCGGCCGCCTTCACCAACACCTATGAGAGCGGCAGCCTGACCGTGACCAAGACCGTCACCGGCCCGGGCAACATCCAGCGGGACTTCTATATCTCCGTGGACCTGAGCGACGAGACCGTCAACGGCAAGTACGGCGATATGGAGTTTGCCGACGGCCATGCGCAGCTCACCCTGCGCCACGGGGACAGCGTGACCGCCACGGGCCTGCCCGCCGGTACGGCCTACGCCGTGGCGGAGCGCTGGGCGGAGGAATATGAGACCACCTGTGCGTATGACACCAACACGATCACAAAAGACGGCATGGCCCATGCCACCGTCACCAACCACTATCCCGGCGGCGGGCTGACCGTCACCAAGCATGTCACCGGCAGGGGGGCCGATCTGGCGAAGGCGTTCAGCTTCACCGTGACCCTGACCGACTCCGGCGTCAACGGCCCCCGGGGCTACATAGGCGCTGACCCCAGCAAGCTCGTCACCTTCCAGGATGGCGTGGCCGCCTTCGCGCTGCATGACGGCGAGACGGCCAATATCCAGGGTCTGCGGGCCGGGACCGGCTATACCGTGACGGAGGCGGAGGCCAACCAGAACGGCTATGATACCACGGCCGTCGGCGCGACAGGCGTCATCGAGGAAAACGGGACCGCCCACGCGGACTTCACCAACCGGTTCAAGACCGGCGGTCTGACCGTGTCCAAGACCGTCGTGGGCGAGAGCGGCGTGAAGGACTTCGCCTTCACGGTGGAGCTGACCGATAAGGCTGTCACCGGCGTATACGGCGGAATGACGTTCACCAACGGTACGGCGGCGTTTACCCTGGCCGGCGGCGGCAGCGTGACTGCCGAGGACCTGCCCGCGGGCGTGGGCTATACCGTCAGGGAAGATCGGTACCCGGACTACATTACGACTGCCGAAGGCAGCAGCGGCGTCATCGGCGACGGTGAGACGGCCGAGGCGGAATTTACCAATACGCTGATCATCTATCCCCGGCTGACGCTGACGGTGGGCAAGCGGCTGCAAGACGGCAACGCCAACGTGATCAGCACCTATTCGTTCACCGTGACCAGCGATGCAGGAGTGGCGATCTCGCCGGCCGAGTTGAACGTGGACATTTACGGTCAAAACGGTCTCCCGAGGCAGGCGTCCGCTGCGCTGACGTTCCCCGCCCCCGGGACCTATACCGTGACGGTCGCGGAGACAGATCCGGGCGCTGAGGCGGCCCCCGGCGTTACGTTCGCCGCGCCCCAGTCGTTTGCCGTGACGGTGGACGACGACTTCAAGATCACCGGCATCACGCCGGCCGCCGGGACCGCGCCGGACGCTCAGACGATAGCTTCCGACGGCGGCAGCGCCTCCGTGGCTCTGACCTTCGTCAACACCTATACCAGCGGCGATCTGGTGGTGAGCAAGAAGATCGAGAATAACGGCGTCAGCGGCGCGGGAACGAAGTCCGGCTTCCACTTCAAGGTGGACCTGCATAACACCCATATCACCACCAAGGTGACCGGCGACGGGGAGATGGCGTTCACCGAGGGCGTGGCGGAGTTCGACCTGCAAAACGGCGGGAGCATGACGGCCACCGATCTGCCCACGGGCCTTACCTACACCGTCACCGAGACGAGCGCGGACGGTTACGATACCACCTATACCGTCAACGGCGGCGCTTCCGTGGCCGGGACTGCGTGTAACGGGACGGTCCGGCCCGGGAACAACCGGATCGCATTCACCAACACCTATACGGGGGCGGGCCGGCTGACCGTCACCAAAACGGTGACCGGCACCGGCGCGCCGGCGGGACAGAGCTTCCACTTCGTCCTGACGCTGACGGACGCCTCCGGCGATCCCCTCACCGGCCAGGTGGGCAGCGTCAACCTGGACGGTAAGGGCCAGGTCGGCTTTAGTCTGACCGCCGGCGGCACGCAGACCTTTACCGGTCTGCCCTCCGGGACCCGTTATACCGTGGAGGAGCAGAACGTCCCCACGGGCTTCACCGTCACGTCAGAGCGCGCGAGCGGCACGATCCCGGACCATAACGCGGTCGTGACCGCGTCCTTCACCAACGCCTACCGGACCGGCGACCTGAAGATCAGCAAGACGGTGGCGGCGGGCGGCAACCAATATCATCCGTTCACGATCGTCGTGCGCTCCCCGGCTCTGCAGGGGAGGACGTTCTCCATGCAAAGGCCTGACGGCACGGTCGGCACGCTGACCTTCAACGGCAGCGGCGCTGCCACGGTCCAGCTGACGCACGGCCAGTCCGTCACTATCCGGGGCCTTCCCGCCGGCGTGGCGTACACGGTGACCGAGACCGGCGCGAGCCAGCTTGGCTATGACGCGGCCGGCACGGGCTCTTACGTCGTTGCCGCCGGCGGCAACGAGGTCGACATCACCAACACCTACCGGGGCGGGACCCTGACCGTCACCAAGACGGTGACCGGCGACGGCGCGCCTGCCGGCGCGGAGTTTACCTTCACCGTGACCCTGGATGATACCGGCGTCAACGGCCCCCGGGGCGCCTATGAGCATAACGGTACGGAAACGCCCATTCAGTTTACCAACGGCGTGGCGACCCTGACGCTGAGCGACGGCGAATCCGCCGCCATTCCCGGCCTGCCCGCCGGCGCGCAGTACGTCGTCACGGAGGAGGATGTGGGCGCGCTGGGCTATACTACCACGTCCGCCGGCAGCACCGGAAAGATCCAAAAGGACGCGGTGGCGACTGCGGCCTTCACGAACGACTATCACCCCGGCCGCCTCACCGTGCAGAAGATCGTCTCCGGCAGCGGCTATGATCCGGACGCGGAGTATAGCTTCCATGTAGAGCTGGTCGGCAAGAGCGACTGCAACCACAAGCACGGCGATATGCAGTTCACAGGCGGCGTCGCGGACTTTACGCTGAAGGCGGGCCAGAGCGTCTCCGCCGACGGGCTGTACGTGGGTACCGAGATCAGGATCACGGAGCAGACCGGCCCGGACTATGAGACCTCCGTGGGCGGCACCGTGCTCACGGACGGTGTCTATACCTGTTCCATCCCCACGAGCACCCATGCGGTGACGGCCGCCTTCACCAACCGGTACAAGACCGGCGGTCTGACCGTGTCCAAGACCGTAGCCGGCCAGGGGGCCGACGAACATCTGCCCTTCAGCTTCACCGTGCAAGTTACAGACAGGGCCGGCAAGCCCGTCACCGGCGTATACGGGGCCATGACCTTTGACGCCGACGGCCGGTATACCTTCCCGCTGACCGACGGCGAGAGTCTGACGGCCACCGGCCTGCCCGCCGGGGCGAGCTTCACCGTCACCGAGGCGGAGGCGGACCGGCACGGCTACGCCACCACCGTCAACGGCGGGGCCTATCCCGCCGGCGGCTTCACCGGTACCGTCAAGGACCGGGAGACAGCAGAGGCCGCCTTCACCAACACCTATGAGAGCGGCGGCCTGACCGTGACCAAGACCGTCACCGGTCAGGGCAGCCGGCAGCGGGACTTCTATATCTCCGTGGACCTGGACGATGAGACCGTCAACGGCAAGTACGGCGATATGGAGTTTACCGACGGCCACGCGCTGCTTGTCCTGCGCCATGGGGACAGCGTGACCGCCACGGGCTTGCCCGCCGGTACGGCCTACACCGTGGCGGAGCGCTGGGCGGACGAATATGAGACCAGCTATACGGATCAGACGGGCACGATCGGGAAGGACGAGACGGCCCTGGTCGCCGTCACCAACCACTATCCCGGCGGCGGCCTGACCATCGCCAAGCATGTCACCGGCAAGGGCGCCGACCTGACGAAGGCGTTTACCTTCACCGTGACGCTCAGCGATTCCGGCGTCAACGGCCCCCGGGGGACCTATGAACACGCGGGCGTGACGGAGCTCATCCAATTCGCCGACGGCGTGGCGACCCTGACCCTGAGCGACGGCGAGTCCGCCGAGATCCAGGGCCTGCGGGACGGCGTGACCTACGCCGTGACGGAGGCGGAGGCCAACCAGAACGGCTATGAGACCACCGCCGTCGGCGCGGCGGGCGTCATCGCGGAGGGTGAGACCGCCCGCGCGGACTTCACCAACCGGTACTGCCCCGGGGCGCTGACCGTGACCAAGACCGTCCTTGGCGTCAGCGCCGCGCCGGAGGAGAGAGCCTTCTCCTTCACCCTCCGGCTGGAGGACACGACCTTCAACGGCGTCCGCAGCGACATCGTTTTTACAGACGGCAAGGCGAGCTTCACCCTCAAGGACGGTGAGCGCGTGACCTTCAGCCATCTGCCGCTGGGCGATTACGCGGTCGCCGAGGCCCCGGAGGAGGGCTATGCGGCCGTGGAGGATACGATCTCCGGCAGTCTGACGGCCGGGGCGCTCAGGGGCACTGCGTCCTTCTTCAATCGGACCGATACCGGCTCGCTGGTGATCTCCAAGACCGTCACCGGCGACGCCGGCGAGACGGACCGGCCCTTTGCGTTCCATGTGGAGCTGCCCGGCACCGGCTGCGGCCATGTCCACGGCGGGCTCCGGTTCACGGACGGCGTGTCCGAGACCTTCACGCTCAAGAGCGGCGAGAGCAGGACCGTTGACGGCCTGCCCGTGGGCGTGGACTACCTGGTCGTGGAGGACGACGCGGATCAGGACGGCTACGCCACCACATCCGCCAACGCCAGCGGCCGGATCGCGGCGGCGGGCGAGAGCATCCGGGTGTCGTTCACCAACCATAAGGAGCTGTCTCCCGGCGCGCTGTATGTGGACAACACCGTCACCGGCGAGGGCGCGGACAAGACGAAGCCGTTCTCCTATACCCTGACCGTGACCGGCGCCAACGGCGAGATCGTCGCCGGCGAATACGGAGCGGTGGCCTTTGGGGAGAACAACACCGCGACCTTTACCCTGGCGGATGCGCAGACTGTGCTCGTTGACGGCCTGCCCGACGGCGCGACAGTCACCGTGACCCAGAGGGAAGAGGATGGTTACGCCACCGACGTGACCACCGAGGGTCCCGCAGTCGAGGGTCCCATGGCTATGGCGGCCGGTTCGGTGCTGACCGCCAGCGGAGTCATCGAAAAGGGCAAGGTCACCCGTATCCACTTTGTCAATAAGGCCGAGATCGCGGCGGAGTCCACCGCCGAGCCTACGGCAACGCCTGCGGCGGAGTCCACTGCCGAGCCTACGGCAACGCCTGCGGCAGAGTCCACTGCCGAGCCCACGGCCGAACCCACCGCCGAACCTACGGCAGTACCCACGGCCGAGCCCACGGCGGTACCCACCACCGAGCCCACGGCGGTACCCACCACCGAGCCCACGGCGGTACCCACCACCGAG
>CANPXZ010000027.1 GCA_947587485.1 uncultured Oscillospiraceae bacterium
ATAAGGCCGCATACGATGCCATGGCTCACGCAGCGAATCCCTATGGCGACGGCCACGCCTGCGAGCGCATCGCGGATGTGATATGTAAGATATGAGCAAACTGTCGCTTTATTTGAACACCATACGGTATCTGAAGCCCAGTCAGGTATATTACCGACTGCGGAAGATGCTTCGGATATCCTGCTCTCTTGGGGCGCTTCCACAGAAAACAGAAGAAAGTGTTTCTGTGGTCCGAACAGTGCCAGTGCTTGACTTTGACCCGGCCTTTCTTGCGCGGTTCCCGGTAGAGGAATTGATGGCGGACAAGGTCACGTTTCTGTATGAAACAGAGCCGTTTCACTGGAATGCGCCATGGACTTTCCCAGAGCGGTCACCACTGTGGAATTATAATCTGCATTACTTTGAATATGGCTTTTCGCTGATCAAGGCATATAAGGACCAGGGCGACGCTTGCTATCTTAACAAGTTTAAACAGATCGTTCTTGCGTGGATCGGGCAGAATCCGAGGGGTGCTGGTGCCGGATGGGACCCTTATCCGATTGCATTGCGGCTGACGAATTGGCTGTCTTTCTATGCGCACTTAAAGCAGGAGCTTGACAAGGACACGGAGTTTCGGGCGGTGTTTGTGCGCTCCATATGGGAGCAGAGCGATCATCTTGCTCACCATTTAGAAAAACATCTGCTGGCCAATCACTATTTTGAGGACTTAAAGGCACTGGTGCTGTGCGCGCTGTTTTTTGGAGACGAGCCCATGCTGGCTGCGGCACTGAAGGAATTTAAGGCGCAGTGCCGGGAACAGATACTGCCGGACGGGATGCACTTTGAGCTCAGCCCCATGTACCACAAGATCATCCTGGAGGATGTGCTCCGGGTGGCCGCCGCGCTGCGAGGCGCCGGAAGGGCAGACCGGGAGATCGAGGGATATATCCAGCCGATGCTGGACGCGGCGTACTCCCTGGAGGAGGGGCTGGAGCGCATCCCGCTGTTCAACGACAGTGGGAACAACGTGGCAAAGAGCTTGGACGGGCTGTGCCTGGCGGCAGAGGAGCATTTTGGCATAGAACCCCGCTATAAGGCGCAGCTGCCGGACAGTGGGTATTACATATTCAAGCAGAACGGCTGGAAGCTGGTCGTGGATGCGGGACAGCCGGGGCCCAAATATATTCCCGGGCATGCTCACTGCGATGCAATGAGTTTTGAGCTGTTCAAAGATGGCAAGCCAGTGATCGTCAACTGCGGGACCTATGCGTATCAGTGTAAGGAACGGGCGTTTTTCAAGAGCACTGCGGCGCACAACACTGTCATGGCAGACGGTGTGGAGCAGTCCCAGTACTGGAGTGCGTTCCGAATGGGGAAGCGCAGCAGTACGCGGGTCCTAGAGGCCGACGACCGTCATATCGTCATGGAGATGACCGACCAGGCGGGTAAGAAGGTAACAAGAAGCATCAGCTTGAAGGGAGACGCCCTAGTCGTCGCGGACAGCTGCCCGGGCGGCAGTCTCACGAGCTTTGTCCATGGAGATGTGGGGATCGTGTCCGTCCTGCACGGTGAAGCGTCCGGATGGGAGTCCGCGTATGCGCCGGAGTTTGGCGTCAAAGAAAAGATTGAAGCTGTCAGGACAGAAGGAACAGATAAGCTTGAGTTATCCGTACACCTAAGCGGTTTCATATCCTGAGGAGAGATACGATGTCCTTGATTTATCATGCAAAAAAGAATTATGATCGCTTTCCTCGATGGATGCTGAGCGCTGCGGGCATGCTTTATTATCAGATACCGGCCGAAAAGCGATATGGAAAGACCTTTGAGGATACTTTGCGGTTCCTGGCAGACACGGAATTTATGTCGCGGGATGAAATGGACAGGCTGATTAACGAACGGTTCCGGTATATCGTTCACTATGCGGGCAAGCATGTCCCCTATTACAAAAACAAGTTTGCGGAATATGGTGTGGATATCCGTACAATACAGGATATTCGGGACATCGTGCGGCTTCCGCTCATAGACAAAGAGGAGCTTCGTCAGCACCAGCAAGAGATGATCTCCGATGAGTACGATCCGTCAAAATTGATGTATATCACGACTTCGGGCTCCACGGGAAAACCAGTAGGATTTTACCAGAAGCAGTCGATCCTGATGACCGAGTGGGCATATGTGATGCATATCTGGAGTAGGGCGGGGTGCAAGCCTGACAGTTCGCGCTTGGTGCTCCGGGGAAAACAGCTTCCGCCTCAGCGGCAGGATAACAATTGGTTTTATGATCCGCTGCGTAGGGAATTGAACTGCGATGTAATGAATATGACGGAAGAGAATATGGAGAAATACTGTAGTGCCATAGAAAAGTACAGGCCGCAGTTCATTCATGGCTATATGTCTGCCATTACGATGCTGGCAAAATACATTGCAACGAGAAACGGCGGTCTGCGACATCAGTTTTCAGGGATACTGGCAATCAGCGAGAATGTCATACCAGAGCAGAAAACATATGTAGAGAGGGCATTGGGAGCGCGTGTGTTTTCGTTTTACGGCCATTCTGAACGCTTAGTGATCGCCGGAGAATGTGAGAAATCATCGTCCTATCATGTTGAACCTACCTATGGATACTGCGAGCTGCTGGATGAGAACAGAAAGCAAGCGAAGGCCGGAGAGATCACGGCGACGGGCTTTCTGAACGAGGCCATGCCGCTGATCCGCTACAGAACGGGGGATTTGGCGGAATGGGATAGCAGCGAAAGCTGTTCGTGCGGGCGAAATCACCGGCGGTTGATATCTGTTTTCGGAAGATGGAGCCAGGACATGCTCGTGACGATAGGGGGGGCATATGTGTCTTTGGCGGCAATCAATATCCATTCGGATGAATTTGACCATCTTGTCCGATATAAGTTCGTACAGGATGAGCCAGGCGTTGTTGATTTGCAAATCGTTCCCGGAAAATCATATTGCCCGCAGGACGGCGAGCAGATAAAGCGCTTGCTGGAGGATAAAGTGAACCATACGATACGATTTAACATAAAGCAGAAGGGGAACTTAGAAGTGATGAAAAACGGGAAATACAAGATCATCGAGCAAAAGATCCCGCTGACCTTTGGCCGAAAAGACGGCCGGGGGGGGGTAACATATAGTATTACCCTTATTCATGCCGGATATCTCAAGAAGGAGGTGTCCGCGGCATGAATGTGATGAAGATATATAACCGCCTTCCGGTTTTCCTGCAGAACGCGGCCACCTCCTGCGAGGGCTGGAGGATACAAAAAACACGCTATGATAGCACTTTTGATCGTATATATAACGATTATATGGAACGCAACGATTGGAGTTATCAGCAAAAGTGCGAATACCGAGACAGACAGCTGCGGCAGATGGTGGAGCACTGCTATAAAAACGTGCCCTATTATCACAGGACGTTCGATGAGCGGGGGATAGACTACCGGCAGATTCAGACGCTGGAAGATCTGAAGGTCCTCCCTATTATAGATAAACAGACGATCAAGGATAACTATGATGATTTCTTTGCCGTCGGGACCAGCCGGAAGGGCCTGGTCCGGCAGCACACCAGCGGAAGCACCGGCGCCGGATTTGTGTTTTATTTGACGAAGGAAGCATACGCGGCTGTTTGGGCGAACGGCTGGCGCGGCTATCACAATGTCGGCCTGGACAGGGGCGTATGGTGCGGGTATTTCTGCGGCAGAGCGATCGTCCCTAAGGAACAGCGGATTCCCCCGTATTACCGCATAAATAGACCGGGAAAGCAGATATTGTTTAGCGCGTATCATACCTATCCGGAGGCGCTGGAAGAGTATGTCGCGGCGCTGAACAGATATAAGCCAATGTGGATACATGGGTATCCCTCGTTCGTGACGACGGTGGCAAAGCATATTCTGGACAGCGATGACCGGCTCAAATATACGCCCGCAGCCATTACGCTGGGAAGCGAGAACGTTCAGCCGTGGCAGGAGGAGAGGATCGAAAAGGCGTTTGGAAAGCTCCCTATCCAGAATTACGGGCAGACTGAAGCGGTCGCGGCGTTCTGGCAGCGGGATGACCGGCGGATTTTCGTGGACGAGGATTACTCGGCGGTGGAGTTCGTCCCCACAGGGGACGGGGATCTTTGTAGGATCATCGGCACAACTCTTACAAACTATGCCATGCCGTTCTTGCGGTATGACACGAGGGACCTCGCGACATATGAGGAGAACCAGTTTGGCCGGCAGGTGCTGAGCCTGGACGGCCGGCAGGAGGATATCGTAAAACTGAGAGATGGAAGCAGTCTCGGAAGGCTGGATCACATCTTCAAGGACCAGACCCTTGTGGCCGGCGCCCAGATCATACAGGAGGATTTGGATACGCTGACCGTCAGGATCGTCAGGCAGGCCGGTTTTTCACCAGCGAATGAAAAACAGCTCACCGACACGCTGGACGGCTACTTCAAGGGCCGTATCGGCTATCGGGTGGAGTACACGGATGCCATACCGAGCGGAGCAAACGGCAAACAGCGGTTTGTGGTGTCGAAGCTGAATGGCAGTCAGGGGGAACGAAAAGATGTGTGATAGCACGATGATGAGCTGTATAACAGATAAAAAAGTATATGTATATAAGACCACGCCGGAGTATGATACGGCCCTGGATCATACGGAGGAGCTTGAGCGAACGATCCTGTTGCCCCTGAAAGAGATGATCCGTCCCGGAGACAAGGTGGTCATCAAGCCAAACTTCATCAAAGAATCGCATCTGTCCCGAAAGGCGGATTGGGAATACATCATCACGCACACAGCGGTCATCCGCCTGGCGCTCCAGGCGGCTGTCGACGCGCTGGATGGCAAGGGCGAGATACGGATCGTTGACGCCCCGCAGACGGACTCCGACTATGATGAGATCATCCGGCGCGTTGGGCTACCGGAGATGGTGGAGGAGTTCCGGAAAAAGACGTCCGTGGATATAAGCTATTATGATCTGCGCGAGCAGCGGGATTATAACGTACAAGGGATAAGCGTCCGCTGCAGGAAGCTGCCAGGCGACCCCAAGGGACACGCGACGATCAATTTGGGCAGGAGCAGTGAGTTCTGCGGCAAGGAGAATAAGCAGTACTACGGCGCGGACTATGACATGGAGCAGACGCGGCGGTACCACAATGACCGGGACAATATATACGTCATCTCGAAGACGGTGCTCGACTGCGACGTGTTCATCAATCTCCCGAAACTGAAGACCCATAAGCTGGCAGGGATCACCTGTGCGCTGAAGAATCTGGTGGGCACGTGCGTCATCAAGAACTCCATCCCGCACCATACCATCGGCTCGCCGGAAAACGGCGGGGATAGGTTTCCGATGGCGACGGCAAAGACTGAGAGCGAGAGCCGCCTGAAGGAAAAGGCGCAGTTGCTCCTCAAGAGAAAGAATCCGCTGATAAATTATCCGTTCATTATGGTGAAGAAGGCCGCGGGGCTTTTCTTTGGAAGCCCGCAGTCGGAGACGGTCCGAAATGGCATGTGGCATGGCAACGACACCATCTGGCGCTCCGTACTGGACCTGAATAAGATACTCCTTTACGCGGACGCGGACGGCAACATGCATGACGAGCCGCAGAGAAGGTATTTCGCCATTATCGACGGTATCATCGCGGGCGAGGGGAACGGTCCGATGGAGCCCGACCCGAAGCCGGCGGGCGTCCTCATCGCGGGAGCAAATCCCGTATGCGTGGATATGGCCGCGGCGGCGCTCATGGGCTTTGACTACAGGCGGATACCTACGCTTGCCCACGCGTTTGAGATAAAGCATTATCCGCTCACGGTGGCTTGCGCCGAGGATATAGAGATTACAACGAGTTATCTTCCGTGGAGGAAAAAGCTCACGGATATCCAATATGAGGACACGCTTCAGTTCCGCCCCCATTTCGGCTGGAAAGAGATCGTCATCCAGCCGGATGTGACCTCGGGGGGGGGGTAAAGTATGAAGTAATTCTTTTCTTCCCCACATTTGCAGAGGGAACAGCTGCGTACCGCATTTGCAGCGCGGATCGTGACGTCGGTCAAATACGCCTTCCGGACAGACATATGGTCGGGAGGAAGGCGGCATGATCGTGCTGGGAGATTATGCGGCGATTCACGGGATCGACAGCCGCGGGCTGAGGGAGTCGTTTGCCGATGAAGCGGTCGTGCTGAATCTGGAAGGCGCGATCACGGAAAAAAATTCAGACAGGCTGAGGAAGAAGCAGGTCGTGTTCAATGTGACTGACGTGATCCCGTTTCTGAAAAGCCTGAATGTAAAAGCTGTGACATTGGCCAACAACCATTTCTATGACATAGGGGACAGCTCTGGACATTGCCAGGAGTTGCTGGCCCGTGAAAGCATCGCCGCCGTCGGAGCGGGGGACAGTGTCGGACAGGCCCGTCTGCCGGCGGTCATAGATGACCATGGGACGACGTATGTACTCTGCCCGTTTTGTTGGAGCGTGACAAACGGTCGTCCCGCGCGGATAAATCGTCGGGGGGGGGTAAACCCTCTTACGAAAGACAATGTGGAGCGCTGTATCCGCGAGGCCAAAGCGCAGTATCCTGGCGCAAAGATCATTCTGGTCATGCATTGGGGGATCGAACTGGAGAAATATCCGGAGCCCATGCATATCCGACTGGCCCATTATGCGCTCGACCACGGCGCCGATATGATTATCGGGCACCACCCGCACATTATCCAGCCGGTCGAGGTGTATAAGGGAAAATATATTTTCTACAGCATCGGCAATTTTTATATTGAGGAAGATGTATATTTCAATGGCCGGCTGCGGTATCCCCGGCTGGCGCGGGAGGCCCTCGCCGTAGAGCTGAAGGGGGACAGCGTGTCCGCCTTGAAGCTGGTCAGAAACGACCAGGGCGTCAGCGTAAGCAAAAAGATGGACATGGAAGATGTGGTCAGGGAATATGGATTCCCGGCTCGCGAGGAAACATATGATGTGTGGTTTAAGAAGCACCGCGTCAAATCGAAGCTGATCCCGATCTGGTATGATCCGGACGCTTTGGCGTCCAACAAGATGAAGGATGCCTTTTGCGCGTTACGAAACGCGGCGGTGCAGATATTATTCGCGCTTCATTTGAAGAAAGGAAGAAAGCGGGAATAGAGAATGCGAAAAACGATTTTTATGGGTTCATTTCCGCCCCCTTATGGAGGCGTCACCGTAAAAAATGAGCTCTTGTATGACATGCTGAAGGACGAGTTGCCTATCGTGAGGAAAAGGAGAAAGTTCACGAAAGTGGATGCGGTGCTGGCGATCCTCTTCGGACATCGGTTCATCCTCAGCGTTGGTTATACAGAGTTTCTGGTTCTGCTCTCGTCCATTATGGCTGTTTTGCGCCCGAAGGCCATGAGCAGGAGTGTGGTCATGCTCGTGGGGGGAAACCTTGCGGATGTGCTGGGAGACGACGCGAAAAAAATCGCCTGCATGAAACGTTACCGGCATATCTTCGTTGAGCCGGTCGGCCTTCTGAACAGGCTTCGGACTATGGGTTTTGACAATGTGTCGCTCTTTCCCAATTGCAGAAAACGTCCTTCAATGGAATATGGTGAGCTCCGGGAGGACGGAGCGATGAAATGTGTGTTTTTCTCCCGGATATGCTTGCAAAAAGGCGTCGATCTCATCCTTGAGGCGGCGAAGGCGCTGGATGGTATACTCTTTGACTTTTACGGGCCGGTCGAGGAGCCGTTTCAGGAGGACTTTCTGCATGCTGTCGACGAACTCCCCAACGTACGGTATATGGGAGAATTCAGGGGGAAAGACGACGAACTTTTTAGAAAGTTGGGCGAATATGACGTGATGCTCCTGCCGACCCGGGCCCTGACCGAGGGAGTGCCGGGCGCTTTGGTAGAGGCAAAATTTGCCGGGAACGCATGTGTCGTCAGCAATACAGCCTACAACGCCGAGATCATAACCGACGGAGAACAGGGAATCGTGCTGAAGGAGAACACGGCGGAGGCCATCATTGATGCCCTGAAGAA
Source organism: uncultured Oscillospiraceae bacterium (assembly GCA_947587485.1). Classification (GTDB taxonomy): domain Bacteria; phylum Bacillota; class Clostridia; order Oscillospirales; family Oscillospiraceae; genus CAJOIG01. Next base: position 7,984 of record CANPXZ010000027.1, read on the forward strand.
GCTGGATGGCGACAGGACATACCTCGACGAGCTGCGCAAGAACAATCGCAGATCGGCGGAGGACTATTGCCTGGACAAATATGTAGAAGACCTGAAAAACGCGCTGGGGGGGGGTAACTATTCAACTGCACTAAGAGCGGTATTCTTCTCCAGGATATGCCCAGAAAAGGGTGTGGACATTATCCTCGGTGCCGTCGGAGGGTTGGAGCATGTTTGGGTTGACTTCTACGGACAGGCCGATGAAGGCTATGAGGAGGATTTTCTGAGCAAAGTCAAAGAGCTCCCGAACGTGGAGTTCAAGGGCCTGTTTACGGAACGGGATGAGAAGCTGTATAGTTTGCTTCATGGGTATGACGTGATACTTCTTCCTACCTACCATGAGGCGGAGGGGATCCCGGGGGCCCTGGTCGAGGCCAAGATCGCCGGCGTTCCTGCGATCGTCAGTGACTTCCGGTATAACGCGGAGATCGTGGAGGACGGCGTCAGCGGCATCGTGCTGAAGGAAAACACGACAGAGGCGCTGGCGGAGGCCATCGAGAGGCTGGACAAGGGCCGGGAACTGCTGTATCAGCTGAAGGTCGGGGCAAAGCGCTCCGCTGAGGATTATTACATCGAGAAATACATTCCAGCTATTTTGGAGGATCTGAAAGAGTGACGCGGCGCGGTGCGTTTTCACTGAGGTGAAGGCCGCTGACCCTTACATTATACTTTTCGGGAAAAGGGTAGGGAAAACCATAGATGGCATATGCAATATTGACAATATACACACTCGTCATAATTGTCCGGTATTACAGGAACCGGTCGACTATCGGGCTGTTTTTTGCCTGGATGATGTTGGCGCCTGCCGTCACGTTTTTTGGACGGATTATAAGCAGTTCTTACGTTATGATCATTGCCCTTACGCCCTTCATTTTTCTCAAGGGAGGAAAGATCCGTCTGCCGTGCCGGGAGATACGGCAGTACCTATGGATGCTCCTGTCGATCAATGTGATCTATGTTTTTTCCTGGCTGATTTTTAGCCGCAAAAATCCGGGGGGTATGACCTCAGTGTTCATGGGAGCGGTAAAGAACTCTCTGCTCATCTTGTTCTGCTGGATCATGAACGCACGGGAATTTCACAGGTCGCTTTTGCGAGAAGTATCTATGATGGTACGATGGGTACTCTTCCTGAACACAGCGGCTATCATATATCAGATGATCGATCCGGTGGGCGCGAGCCAGATCCTTGATAAACTGCTGAACGAGTCGCAGATCGAATTGCTCGGCTTGGCATTTACAAGCACCGGCCAGTTTGGCCGCCATTTTGGAATATTCAGCCTTCCGATAATGATGGGGGTATTTTCACTTCTTGCGCTTATTTATGTGGTCCTGATCGATCAGCATATGAATAAACTGACCAAAGTTCTCTGTTGTTTTGCCACACTTTTTGGCGGCCTTATGGCTGCATCCAAGACGTATATATATGGCGCGCTATTCCTTCTGGTCCTGCTTGGGGTCAGAAGTTTTATGCTGTCGAAGATGACGGTGAAAAAAATACTGATCGGCAGTGCCCTAGCCGCCTCTGTCGTGATGCTGTTTGTTTTCAATGACCAGTTGTATGCCCTCATGAGCAAATTGTTCGGCCCATCCATTGCCCATCCGCTTCAATTTATGAAATTAGAGAGACTGACGGAGATATTCCAGACACGTCTTGATCCGGAAAAAGGCACCCTGATGAGTAGGGGAACGTGGGATGTGATCAAGCGATACTTCCTATTTGGCGTCGGCGTGCCCTCTATAGAGAACGAACCCGTTAATGACAACGAGTTTTTTGTGGTCATGCACAGTGGCGGGCTGCTTTGCATGTCGATCGTTTTGTTTTACTATGGAAGGATCCTCTGGAAGAACCGGCGGGATATAGACAACCTGGTCGCAATGCTGGTCTTCTTTGCGACCGGCACGGGGTTTGATACATGGACGCATCCTATGTGGGTCTGGATTGTTTTCAGCGTCGAGTTCAAACACTATTGCAGTTATAATATCCTGGACGACGCTGTTCCGGACGGACCAACAAGTCCAGGACAGATACTCAGGATATAAACGGATCAAACAGTCAAATAATATAGAACGAAGTGACAGATGTATTATAATGTTATGTAGTAGAGTTGCACAACAGAGGTTTCTATATACAGAAGGTGAAAAAATGATGAAAGTGGTAATTTTGGCTGGCGGGTACGGTACACGCTTGTCGGAGGAGGTCCAATATAGACCAAAGCCCATGGTGGAGATCGGCGGAAAACCGATCCTCTGGCATATAATGAAGGAATATTCGTATTATGGCCATAACGAATTTATTATTTGTGCCGGATATAAACAGGAAGTGATCAAAGAATGGTTTGCAAACTATTTTTTGTATAAAAATGACGTAACTTTTGATTATTCAAGTGGTGAAAACTGTGTGATATTCCATGATCGGCACTGTGAACCGTGGAAGGTGACCATCGTGGACACAGGGCCGGATACGATGACCGGCGGAAGGATCAAAAGAGTCCAAAAGTATATCGGAAATGAGACATTTCTGATGACCTATGGAGACGGCGTATGCGACGTGGATATAGCAAAGCTGGTGGAGTTTCACAGCAGTCACGGGAAGCTGGCTACGCTTACGGCTGTTTTTCAGGAACAACAGAAGGGCGTCCTTGATATTGGCCGCGATAATTCCGTCCGCTCTTTTCGGGAGAAAAACAGGATCGACGGAACTGTGATCAATGCCGGATATATGGTGCTGGAGCCAGGCATATTCGAGCACATTGAGGGCGACCACACAATCTTTGAGACGGAGACGCTCGGAGCGCTGACTGAAAAGGGCGAGTTGATGTCATATCTGCATAAAGGCTTCTGGCAGTGCATGGATATGAAGCGGGAAATGGTGATGCTAGAAAAAATGCTTGAGTCAAATGCTGCACCCTGGAAAAAATGGCAGGACTGAAACTATAATACATATACACATATGAAAGTAGGACATATCCAATGGTACAGGTATCCATTTGCGTTCCGGTATACAACAGGTTGGCGGAATTGAAGAAAACTCTTGAGCCGCTTCTGTGCAACGTACAAGCGGAAGGAAGAGACTATTTTGAAGTCGTCGTCTCCGTCAACCCGGCTGAGGACGGCCTGGAGAGCGTTTCGAAATATGTGAAAGAGCTTCACAAGAGATATGATTTCAAATTTGATATTTTGGATAAGTTTCAGCCGGCTCCGATCAACTTTAGAAATGCGGTCGAGCTTTCCAGCGGCAGATTGATATGGATCATTGGCGATGACGATCTGATCCTTCCGGGGACGATCAGGAAGGTCGCGGACCTGCTTGATAAATATGATGATCTGACATGGATATACATGTGCAGTGCGCGCATGCGTGATATTACCAGGCTGGGGGAGGACCCGATCAATCCCGTAGAACACCATATCAAAGGCGGATATTATCTCAACGGTAAAGAATGTGTGATAAATTTGCATAAACAGATCGACGGAGGTGTGCTGTTTTCCACGTCGAATCTGTATCTACGTTCAGTGTTTCTGCAGCTGGCAGAGGGTGATGAAAAAAACGAAATATATCAGATGGCCAGCACGTTTATATCCGCGGCGAAAGGATCTGCTTATTTGATTGAAGAGCCGTGTATCATTGCCGGCTCCAACATCAGCTGGGATACAAATGTTATGTCTATCAGGAAGTATAATGATGACCTGTTAGTGGCTGCCGGAGAGTATTATACCAAAGAAGAAATGGCGGATCTGGTCGCTTATCGAATGAGGCACGCCGCGCTCGCCTCATGGTTCACAGTTTATAAAGCGGCTTTGAAAGGTGATATACGCGGGAAAGAGGCGTTCAGAGGTTATTATAAAATGATGCCGGGCGAGACGATCGCGGTGACTGCGTTCTATCCATTGATCGCAGTATATCTTGTTATCCGTCATAATTACAGGCAAATGAAAAGATTCTTCAGGAGGGTTTTTTATAAAAATTCCAAGAACGCCAATAAAGAGATCGTGAAATATATGTAATTGAATTTGAAACAGTCATGAAGGAGATCAAGAAGTTTTTTGCTGCCGTATTTAAGCCGGATACATTCATCACATTTTTAAATTATGCGCTCAAGATCGTATTAAATCCGGTGGTGATCCTGCTTATCCCGGTTTTTCTTACAGAAGAAGTACAGGGGTATTGGTTCACCTTTGGCAGTATCGCAGCCCTGACGAATCTGGCGGATATGGGCTTCACCACGATCGTCGTTCAGTTTGCGGCGCATGAGTGTGCATTCCTGAAGTTCGATCCGAAAAGAAAAACCATTGATGGCGATATACAGAACTGTTATCGTCTGTCCTCGCTGTTTCGCTGTCTGCTGCGTTGGACGAGCTTTGTTACAGCTATCGCGGCGATCGTCATTTTTGTTGTAGGCATATTTCTGTTCTCGTCCAAGTCTGACGGTGTGGTTTGGTTTCCCCAGTGGTCGATCTACGTCGTTGGCACGGTTACTAATTTCGCCGCGCAGGTGGTCCTTTCCTTTTTCGAGGGCTGCAATCAGTTTTTATATACGCAGAGAATACGTATAGCCTCCAGCACAGCGCAATGTTTGGTATCCATTATTATGCTGTGGCATGGATGTGGGCTTTATGCGCTTAGCATTGCTCTTGTTGTGAGGTCTTTGGTCATCATTATTCTGCTGTTCAAGAGTTTTGGCCCCTACATCAATATCATGCGCAGGTATTGGAAAAGTGTGAGTGTGCCCTGGATGAAAGAGATCCTCCCATTGTTGGGGAAATACGCTGTCAGTTGGACCGGCGGGTATTTCGCGCAGCAGATATATAATCCTCTTGCATTCTCCGTGAGCGGTTCCGCCGCGGCTGGTAAGGTCGGCTACGGCCTTTCCATAGTCCAGGCCATAGCTTCTGTCGCAGGCGTATGGAACTTCCTTTCCATCCCACAGTATAATATGGAGGTGGAGAAGCGTTCCTGGTCGAGTATGGATCGTCTGCTGCGCAGGAATATATTGTATTCCGAGGTCACTTTCTTTCTCGGCTACATTGCGGTTCTTGTTGTGGGAAGGATAGGCGTTATAAATGATCTGATCTGGGGAAGAACACTTCCTATATGGTCAGTATCGATGCTCTTCGGCGCGCTTGCTGTTTCAACGGCGACGGGCACAATCGCAAGTTATCTGAGAGCACATAAGCAGGAGCCGCTGATGTATCTTTCGGTTGCTAACGGCGTGTTGAGTTCGGTGCTGACGGTCATTATTACGATAGGTTTTGGCATCAACTTTATTTTTCTCGGATATTTCCTGACAATGGTGATCATACTCCCATGGATATTGTCGATCTTGAGAAATTTCAGAAAAAAGTGGCATACATCATAGCGCTGACGGCCGTAGCTGCACATGGCGGAAGACAGGCCATCCGGAGGGTATGGAACTGATGTTTTTTGATTTGGACTTCTATCGGGGGAAGCGGGTGCTGCTCACCGGTCATACAGGTTTCAAGGGATCCTGGATGAGTCAGGTGCTTGCTGGCGCCGGCGCGGAAATAACGGGTTATTCCCGCTGTTCAGAAAAGGAATACAGCCTTTTTGAACTGGTCGGGCTGAAGAAAAAGCTTTGCCATGTGAAAGGTGATGTCCGCGACCTGGAACATCTGAAACGGGCGTTTGATGAAGCACAGCCGGAGATCGTCATCCATATGGCGGCCCAGCCCATCGTCCGGGACAGCTATGCCGAGCCGGTGTATACCTATGAGACCAACGTGATGGGTACGGTGAACGTGCTGGAATGCGTACGGCTGAACCCTTGCGTGAAGAGCTTCCTCAACGTGACGACGGACAAGGTATACCGCAACAACGAGTGGCCCTGGGGTTACCGGGAGAACGAGCCGCTGGACGGCTACGACCCCTATTCCAACTCGAAGAGCTGCTCGGAGCTGGCCACGCACAGCTACTGCAACAGCTTCTTTGCCGACAGGGACATCGCCATATCCACCGCCCGGGCGGGCAACGTTATCGGCGGCGGCGATTTCGCCAACGACCGTATCATCCCGGACTGCGTGCGAGCGGTAATGGCCGGCAGGCCTCTGGCGGTGCGTAATCCCCGTTCCACACGGCCTTATCAGCATGTGCTGGAGCCTGTGATGGCGTATCTGATGATCGCGGCCAGACAGTATGAGGACAAGTCCCTGGCGGGGTGGTACAACGTGGGCCCGGATGAGGCGGACTGCGTCAGTACGGGCCAGCTGGTGAAGTTGTTCGCAGAAAAATGGGGCGACGGTTTTTCCTGGGAGGATAAGGCGGAGCCGGATGCGCCCCATGAGGCGAATTTCCTGAAGCTGGACTGCTCCAAGATCAAGAGCGTGTTCGGCTGGCGGCCCCGGTGGCATATCGATGAGGCCGTGGAGAAGACGGTAGAGTGGACCCGCGCCTGGCTGGATGGAGAAGAGCAAAAGATGAACGATGAGAAGAAACTGAAAATTGCAATCGGGGGGGGGTACTTGTATGAGTACCTTTCCCGTGAGATGGACGCCGAGATCCGGGCGTATATGGAAGAGTAGAGGGGGCTGTGAACAGAGACAACTGAATAGTGACCGTGTTCATGGCAGCCGTGCCTTCCATGGCCAGGAGATCGCCGCATGATTTTTTGGAAAGGAACGGCAACACTATGAACATGATCGTAAAGCAGGACATGGACCGTATCTATTCGGCCTTGACAGAGGACGAGCGGGGGAGACTGAAGGACGCGACTGTGCTGCTCACGGGCGGCGCTGGTTTTCTTGGATTCTACCTCATCGGCTTCCTGGCTCACTTTAAGGATGAACTGGGTCTGAAGCAGGTGATCTGCCTGGACAATTTCCAGATGGGGGAGCCTGCGTGGCTGAAGAGCCTGAGTGAGAAGGGGCTGGTAGAGCTTCGGAAATTCAACGTCATCACTGATGACATCGCCGATGTGCCCGGCGCGGAGGCGGCGGACTATATCTACCACATGGCCTCCATCGCCTCGCCTATCTTCTACCGCAAATACCCTATCGAGACGCTGGACGCCAATATATGGGGCTTGCGGCGGCTGCTGGACTTCTACTGCGAGAGGCCCATCCGCGGCCTGGCATTCTTTTCCAGCAGTGAGATATATGGCGATCCCTCTCCTGCGAACATCCCCACGCCGGAGACCTATCGAGGCAACGTGGACTGCCAGGGGCCCAGAGCCTGCTACGACGAGGCGAAGCGCTTTGGTGAGACCATGTGCTACCTGTTTCATCAGCGCTATAACATGCCCATCACTGTCATTCGGCCTTTCAATAATTTCGGGCCAGGCATGCGCCTGAACGATGCCCGCGTGCCGGCGGACTTCGCCCGGGCCGTGTGGGAGCGCCGGGACATCGTGATGTACTCCGACGGCTCCCCCACGCGGACGTTCTGCTATGTATCGGACGCCATTACTGGGTATCTGAAAGCCATGCTCTACCATGACAGCTTTGAGGCGTTCAACATCGGCATTGACAGGCCGGAGATATCCATCCGCCGGCTGGCGGAGATATACCAGCAGACGGGCAGAGAGATATTCGGCTATACCGGCCAGGTGCGTTTTGAGACCTCTACGGATGCGGAATATCTAGCCAACAATCCCAACCGCCGCTGCCCTGTGATCGACAAGGCCCGTAAGATGCTGGGCTACGCTCCCCAAGTGGATGTGGAGCAAGGCGTGCGATATTTCCTCCAATATATCCGCGAGTGCGGAAAGGAGGAACTGGTATGGTAACGGTAGTCGGATTGGGCTTTGTGGGCCTGACCACGGCCCTGGGCTTTGCAGACCACGGGATCAAGGTATACGGCCTGGAGGCCATGCCGGAGCGGCTGGCTACCATCCAGGGCGGAAAACTGCCTTTTATGGAGCCAGGGCTGGACGATGCTCTTGTCCGGAACCTGGGGAAGAATTTCATCCCCACAGATGACTGGGACATGGCCATCCGGGACAGCAAATGCGTCTATTACTGTGTGGGGACGCCCTATGGCGAGGACGGCCAGGCGGACCTCACATACCTTTACGGCGCCATGGGCCAGACCTTGGCGGCCATCCATGACGACGGGTTCCGGGTGATGGTGGTGAAGTCCACCGTGCCGCCTTCCACCTGTGAGAAGCGTGTGATCCCGTTCCTGGCGGAGCGGGGCGTGAAGGTGCCGGAGCAGATGGGCGTGGCCAACAACCCGGAATTTCTCCGGGAGGGCCACTGCTGGGACGATTTCATCCACCCGGACCGGATCGTGCTGGGGGTCAGCGACGAGCGGAGCGAGGCAATGCTCCGTAAGCTCTACCAGTGGACAAATGCGCCGGTGATCGCGGTGAATCTGAATACGGGCGAGTATATCAAATATCTTTCCAACACCAGTCTAGCCTGCCTCATCAGCTTTTCCAACGAGATGAGCCTGGCGGCGGACGCCATCGGCGGCATCGACGTGGCGAAAGCGTTCCGTGTTCTGCATATGGACAAGCGCTGGCAGAATGGGTCCATCCGGGCCTACTGCTACCCCGGCTGCGGCTATGGCGGCTACTGCCTGCCCAAGGACACCAACGCCTTTTACGCCGTGGCGAAGGGCGCCGGCTTTGACGGAAAGATACTGAAAAACGTGATCGACACCAACGACGCCATGCCAGAGGCTACAGCAAGGCGGGTCATCCGGGCAGCGGGAGAGGATAAGGATGTCTGCATCGGCATCCTGGGCCTGTCCTTCAATGTGGGCAGCGACGATGTGCGGGACGCCCCCAGCGGGCGGATCATCCGGGCGCTGAACGCGGCGGGCTACAGGAACATCGTGGGCTACGATCCGGTAGCCATGGATGGATTTAAGAAGATCTATAAGCTGGATTACCGCTGCGCGGCCAGCTATGAGGACATCGTCCGCGAGGCGGATGTGTTCGCCATCACAACGGCCTGGCCGCTATTTGGCGACATCAGGGAGAGAACGGACAGACCGGTAGTGGACTGCCGGTACATGCTGTAAAGGAGACCGATATGCGTACGAAAGAAGCTATCAGACAGGACATGATGAAACTGGTGTAGGAATGCACCGATGTGGAGCGGGAGGAGAAGACGCCGTTCCGTCCGGGCCGGTGTATCCCTTGTTGCTCCCGATCTATGACGCACAGGGGCTGATGGATCCGGGGACGCAGCATTGGATTTCTGTGTGACGTCTGGCAGGTTTTGCGAGGAGTTGTGACATTTGCAAGGAATAGGTGATTCAATGGATAGTATTATGTTGTCAAATCGAATTAGAATCCATGCGCTTGATATGGTCCACGCTGCCCACGCGTCTCACATTGGTGGAATGTTGTCCTGCGCGGATATTATTGCTGTGCTTTATGCAGATGTAGCCCACTATGATTGCAATAATCCAAAGTGGGATAGAAGGGACAGAGTAATACTTAGCAAAGGTCATAGTGGTGCGGTCATATATGCAGCTCTTGCTGAGTGTAACTTTTTTCCCATAGAGAAGTTAAAAGAATATGGACAAAACGGAAGCCAACTATCATGTCATCTATCCCATAGAGGTGTTCCAGGTGTGGAAATTTCGACAGGAAGTTTGGGCAACGGCGTGTGTGTGGCTTGTGGCATGGCGTTATCGCTGAAGGTACAGCGCAAAGCGGCACGTGTTTTTGCCATCATTGGTGATGGAGAATGTAATGAAGGCTCGGTATGGGAAATGGCTATGTTAGCTGCTCAAAAGAGATTGGATAACTTTACTGTGATTGTCGATAGAAATCATATGCAGGCGTTAGGATTCTGTAAAGACATAATTGATATGGAGCCGCTTTCTGACAAATGGAAGTCGTTTGGGTGGTCGGTAACAGTTGTGGAGAATGGTCATGATCACGATCAACTGCGCAGCGCGTTCCATTTTGAATCGGATGGAACGCCCAAAGTGATTATTGCCAATACAGTGAAGGGACATGGAGTGTCATTTATGGAGAATAATATAAGGTGGCATTACAGTGATCCGAAAGGTGATGAATACAACGAGGCGCTTAAAGAATTAAGGGAATATAAAGGATGAGAAAAAAGGTAGTAGATGCCATTGTAGATATTGCAAAATATGATTCGAGGATTGTATTTGTGACAGGTGATCTTGGCTACAATGTGCTAACGGCATTTGAACAGCTTTTTCCGGAAAGATATATAAATGTTGGGATTTCGGAACAGAATATGGCGGCAGTTTCTGCGGGGTTGGCGTTAGAAGGCCATATCGTTTTTATGTATTCTATTGGAAACTTCCCTACATTGCGCTGCATTGAACAGATAAGAAACGATATATGTTATCACAATGCCAATGTAAAAATATTGTCGGTTGGTGGCGGAATGTCATATGGAGATTTAGGCATGAGTCACCATGCGACGGAGGACATGGCTATGATGCGTGCGTTGCCAAATATGCGGGTATATGCTCCTGCAGATAGCATAGAAGCTGTTTTATGTCTAAATGAAGCATACAAAACAGATGGACCAGCATTTATTCGTATGGAAGGAGATCGGGAAAAACAGCAACATCCAGATTCGGCGAAAATGGAAATAGATATTCATAGCATTATCCCTTTTGGGCCTGTCAGCGCTGAAGTCAATATACTGACGACAGGAACAATCCTGGCTGAGGGATTGAGGGCAAAAGATATCCTCGGGGAAAAGGGAATCAGTGCTGGGGTTATATCTGTTCCGAGGATTAAGCCAATCGATGTAGAAAGTATAAAACAATTGGCGAGAACCAGCAAAATGCTTGTGACCTTGGAAGAGCACAATATTTTGGGAGGTTTAGGTGGCGCGGTCGCAGAGGTTGTTTCGAGTGACCACGTGCCGCACGCGGTGCTTTTGCGTCTTGGCCTTCAGGATGAGTACACCAGTATTGTCGGTGATCAGGAATACTTGAGAAATTTCTATGGCATCTCAGGGAGTCGTGTAGCAGAGACGATAGAGCAGCAATATCAGATGCTGGCAGGAAAAGAGCAGCAATAACTGGATTTCCATTTTTTACCTAAACGTGAGGCGAAAAAAGTACAGAAAGGGAATAGTTATTCAGAGAAATGAAGCTGTTGATAACGGGTGCAACGAGTTTTATCGGTCGAAGAATAGTGAACTATGCTGCACAGGAAGGGTGGAGTGTGATTGCGGTGACCCGTATGAATGGGAAGAGCCGCATAAATAATGACAATGTTTGTCGCGTGCTAGAGCTGGATATGAAGGATTATTTTCGGTTGGGAAAGTTGGCCCCAAATGTAGATTGTTTTGTTCATCTGGCCTGGGATGGAACACGCGGACAGGACCGTTTTGAAAAAGAAAAACAGGAAAATAACTGTGTTTGCGGTATGTCAGCGATAAAAAGTGTTGTAGACAGCGGATGTAAAACGATCATCACGGCGGGTAGCCAAGCGGAATATGGGCTGGTAACAGAGGAAATAACCGAAAACACGCCATGCAATCCAAATACAGCATATGGATATTATAAGCTGAAATTGTTTGAAGATGCGTTAACTCTTTGCAGACAGAGCGGAGTTGCTGTTAAGGATTCCCGGTTCTTTAGTTTATATGGACCTGGTGATTATGAGAAAACCGCAGTTATGCAATGTGTGCGCAATATGTGCTTGAATGAACCATGTGAATTGACGGCCTGTACACAGATGTGGAATTACCTGTACGTTGATGATGCGGCACGAGCTGTGCTGAGCCTATGTGCGAGTGATTGTCAAGAGGGTGCCTATAACATTGCTAGCGGTGATAGCAGGACTTTACGTCAATACATAGAGGAGATGAAACGCGTATTGAACAGCAGCAGCGAGCTTCGGTATGGTGCTGTTCCTTATACAAAAGCAGGGCCTGTAAGCATTTGTCCATCTATTAGAAAGATCGTTGAAGCCACCGGATGGAGGCCGGTCATAACTTTTTCTGAGGGAGTGAAACTGGTCGCAAGGAGCCTCGAAGTAAACGGATCATTAAATGAATGATAAGAGGAATATGAAATGTATAGCACCGATGCATTCGCGCCAGTGTTGGGGGTCTCGATCGCTTCCCTACTGGAGAATAACAAGACAGCCGCTTCCATTGATATATATCGTTGAAATGTGATATCGGAAGAGAACCGGGAAAAGTTGCGGCGGCTGACTGAACAATATGGAAGGACTATCCATCCGGCTGTTTCTGTCCTGGCAGCCGGGTGAGGATACTGGAAATTTCAGCAGAGGGATAGCGCAGTTTTTACAGGAGCTGCGGGGGTATGTCGACCTGAGACCGGACCGGCGGCCTCACAAAACCGCGTCAGGTCGGCACATGAAAACAGAATAAAAAATGAACTGCCCCAAGGAAAGTGGACAGGGAAAAGAAAAGGTCCTTGCGTAGGAAATAAGATTTAAGCGGAGTGGCGCAGCGAGAGCGGCGCCACTCCAGTCTTTAACTGGATGCGCTCATGGTTGTAGAAGTGGATAAAGCTGTCAATGCGTTCATTAGCCTCTCGGAAAGTTTTCGGCTTGTGCCTGTAGATGCACTCTGTTTTGAGGATGGAGAAGAAGTTTTCAGCCATGGCATTGTCATAGCAGTTCCCGCGCCTTGACATAGACGGCGTTATGCCGTATTCTTGTGTCAGGTTAAAGTATGCTTGTGTGGTGTACTGAAATCCCTGGTCGCTGTGGAGGTGGAGTTCCGCGGCGACCTTCTTTTTCTCCTTCTTCATCGCCAGCCGTATGGTGTCCAGGACAAGGTTCACAGTCTGTTGTGTTGCAGTCTTGTACGCCACGATGCTGTTGTCATAGAGGTCCCGGATCATGGACAGGAACAGCACGCCCTGGCCGGTATGGATATATGAGAT
>CANPXZ010000028.1 GCA_947587485.1 uncultured Oscillospiraceae bacterium
GTGAACTGCAGGTAGGTGCCCACGATGACCAGCACCACCGCCACGAAAAACAGGAAGATGGCCTGGAGCACGTTCGTGGTGGTAATGGCGATATAGTACCCCGCCCCCAGGCAGGCCAGGCCCACCAGGGCTATGAGCCACTTGGCCCTGGGCTCCCGCTCCCCGGCGTGCTCCGATTGCAGCAGCTCCACCGGCCGGGCCACGTATACCTGCCGGATGCTGAACAGGAAAATGAGCAGGAAGATGGCTCCGAACAGCGCCAGCGTGACGCCGATGACCTGAACGCTCACGAAAAAGCCCAATGGTGCCTCCACGCCGATGATCTTCGCCACCAGAAGCAGCAGCAGCTTGTCCAGGGCCATGCCCAAAATGAGCCCCAGGCCCACGCACAGGCCGGCGATGTACGCCGTCTCGAAGGCGATCACCCTGGCCAGGTGCTTTTTCTCCAGGCCCAGCACGTTATAAAGGCCGAACTCCCGCTTGCGCCGCTTGATGAGGAAGCTGTTGGTGTAAAACAGGAAGATCACCGCGAACAGTCCCACCACGACCACACCGTAGCGGATGACCACCTGGATGGTGGTGGCCCCGGTCATGCTCTGCAGCCCAGGGTCCACGGCCAGGGACAAAATGATGTAGAACATGCACACCGTCAGCGCCCCCGCCAGCAAAAACGGCCCGTACGACCGGCTGTTCTTCCGCAGGTTCCGGGCGGCCAGCCGGGCATAAAACCCCTTATTCATGCTCCCGACCTCCCGTGGCCAGCAGCGTCAGGGTGTCCGCGATCTTCTGGTACATCTGCTCGTTGGAGCTGTCGCCCCGGTAGATCTGGTGGAACAACTCCCCGTCCTTGATGAAGATGACCCGGCCGGCGTGGCTGGCGGCCTTGGTGGAGTGGGTGACCATCAAAATGGTCTGGCCCTCCCGGTTCAGGCTGGCGAACAGGTCCAAAAGCTCGTCCGAGGACCTGGAGTCCAATGCCCCCGTAGGCTCGTCGGCCAGCAGTATTTTCGGGTTCGTGATGACGGCTCTCGCCACCGCCGCCCGCTGCTTCTGGCCGCCGGAGCACTCGTAGGGGTACTTGGTCAGCACCTCCGTGATGCCCATTTTTTGCGCGATGGGCTGGAGGCTCTGGGCCATCTCCACATAGCCCTTCCCCGCCAGCACCAGGGGCAGGAAGATGTTGTCCCGCAGGTTGAAGGTGTCCAGCAGGTTGAAGTCCTGGAACACGAAGCCCAGACTGTCCCGCCGGAAGGCCGCCAGCTCCCCCTCCGGGATAGCGGACATGTCCCGGCCCTCCAAGATCACCTTGCCGCTGGTGGGCTTATCCAGCGCGGCCAGGATATTGAGCAGGGTGGTCTTGCCGGAGCCGGACTCGCCCATGATGGCCACGTACTCCCCCGTTTCCACGGAAAAGGACACGTTGGAAAGAGCCCGGACCTGGTTGCCGCCGAACCGGCCCGTGTAGATCTTGCCCAGGCTCTGCACTTCAAGCATCGTCATGATGTTTCCCTCCTTATCGTGTCCCTATCATAGCAAAACATCCGGGCCGTCAAAATCGCTTTGGGTGACATTTTGACGCCCGGATGTGACAGTTTTGTAAGGCCGCGCCGCAGGCGCACATTATCGAAAGGCTCCCTTGTGCAAAGGGAGCTGTCACGTCGGGACAAGCTCCACATCCCTCGCTCCGGCGGCAAGCGCCAGAGCTCGTCCGTTCCGCTGCCCCTCCTTTTCCCCAACAGGCAGGCGTGCCTGTTGGGGGCCCCAGAATAGCCGGAGACTGAGGGATTGTTACCAAGCTGGGATGTCCTCCAAGACTGGTAACAACCCTTCCACCGCGCTTCGCGCGGTCCCCCTCCCCTTGCACAGGGGAGGCCTTCCATAAGGTGTGCCTGGCGGCACAGACGTTATTCCACTTCCAGCTTATCCGTGTGCAGGTCCAGGTAAAACACGCTGCCCTTGCCCGGCGTGGACTCCGCCCAAAGCCGGTGACGGAGCTTTTCCGCGGACCGGCGGCAGAGATAGAGCCCCAGGCCCGTGGCGGTCTTGTCCGTCCGGCCGTTGTAGCCGGTGAAGCCCTTCTCAAACACCCGGGGCAGGTCCTCGGCCGCGATGCCGATGCCCGTGTCCGCCACGGACAGCACCTTCTCCGGACTCACCGCCACGGTCACGCCACCGGCGGGCGTATACTTGACCGCGTTGTCCAAAAGCTGTTCCAGGATGAACGACAGCCACTTCTCGTCCGTCAGCACCTTCGCGTCCGTGCCCTCGTAGCGCAGATACAGCTTCTTCCCCACGAACTGGGGCGCGTATTTGCGCACCGCCTGGCGGATGATCCCGTCCAGGTCATAGTCGCGGATCACAAGGTCGCTGCCGCCCTCGTCCAGCCGCAGGTAGGTAAGGGCCATTTGCGCGTACTGCCGGATGCGGAAAAGCTCCGCCTCCAATGCCCGGTGCTCCGGGGTGTCCTCCGCTTGCAGGGTCATCTGCATGACGGCGATGGGGGTCTTGATCTGGTGGACCCAGGCGGCGTACCAGTCCAGATGCTCCTGCCGGGTCCGCTCGGTCTCGGTGACCAGGGCCCCGTAGGCGGCCTTCATCCGCTCGGCCATGGCCCGAAAATCCGCCTCCGCCGGGGTATCCGCCGGCGGCAGAGGCTCCGTCAGGATGAGGATGTTTTCCAGGGCTGCCAGCCGCTTTTCATGCTCCCGCCGGAAGCGCACATATCCCGCCGCCAGCAGGCCAAGCCCCGCCAGGGCGCACAGGCCCCCGGCGTACAGCGCCGCCTCCGCCGGCGCGCCGTACAGCGCCAGCACCAGCGCGGAGATGGCCGTGAACAGGACCAGCACCGCCGCGCCCCGCCAGTGGGACCGGAGGCAGGTCCAAAGAAGATGTCTCTCCCGCTCCATGGCTCACCCCACGATGTAGCCGGAGCCCACACGGGTGGCGATGAAGTCCCGCAATCCCGCCTCCTCCAGCTTGCGCCGCAGCCGGGTCACGTTCACCGTCAGGGTGTTCTCCTCCACATAGGCGTCCATCTGCCACAGACGGGTCATCAGCGTCTCCCGGCTGACCACCTTGCCCTTGTTCTCCAAGAGGGTCTGCAAAATGCGAAACTCGTTTTTCGTAAGCTCTACCCGCTTCCCCTCATAGGAAAGGCTTGCGTCGTTCAGATTCAGCACCGCGCCCTTATGCTCCAGCACGGGTATCTTCCCGCCCATGTCGTAGGTCCGGCGCAGCACCGCCTGGAGCTTGGCCGTCATCACCTGCAGGTCCACGGGCTTGGGCAGAAAATCGTCCCCGCCCATGGTCATGGCCATGACGATGTTCATGTTGTCCGAGGCCGAGGATATGAACACCACCGGCACGCTGGACACCCGCCTTATCTCCGAGCACCAGTGGTAGCCGTTGAAAAAGGGCAGCCCGATGTCCAGCAGCACCAGATGGGGATCGTAGTCCAGAAATTCCCCCAGCACGTCCCGGAAATCCCGGACGCACCGCACCCCGTGGCCCCAACTCTCGATTTGTTTCTGCATGACCTCCGCCAGGGCCCGGTCGTCTTCGACGATCAATATTTTATACATCTTACAGACTATATAGCTCCGTGTACTTCTTCGTCAGGTAGTCCGTGTAGGCCATGGGATCGAAGGTCCCGCAGGCGTTCTCCACCACCTGGGCCGGGGTCAGAAGGCCGCCGAATTTGTGGACCTTTTCCGCCAGCCACCCGGTCACGCCGCCGAGATCGCCCCTCCCCACCGGGCCCCAGACGTCCATATCCTGTTCCATGTTCCGCAGCATCTGGGCCCCGTAGGCGCTGCCCAGGGCGTAGGACGGGAAGTAGCCAAAGCTGCCGCCGGCCCAGTGGGAATCCTGCAAACAGCCCCGCTTGTCGTCCGGCACGTCCACGCCCAGGTATTCCTTATAGAGCCTGTTCCAGGTCTCCGGCACGTCCTTGACCTCCATCGTCCCGCCGATGAGGGCCTTTTCGATCTCGTAGCGGACCATGATGTGCAGGCAGTAGGTCAGCTCGTCCGCCTCCGTACGGATGAGGCTGGGCTGGGCCCTGTTCACCGCCCGCCAGAACATCTCCGCCGTCACGCCCGAGAGCTGCTCCGGGAAGAACTCCTGCATCTTCGGGAAAATAGCCTCGATGAAGGGCCGGGA
Organism: uncultured Oscillospiraceae bacterium; assembly: GCA_947587485.1. GTDB lineage: Bacteria > Bacillota > Clostridia > Oscillospirales > Oscillospiraceae > CAJOIG01. Next base: position 4,162 of record CANPXZ010000028.1, read on the forward strand.
CCGGCCGATGATGTTTTCATAAAACCGGCTCTGGCTCTCGTGCACGCCCATGGAAACGCCCCCCGCCAGGACCGTATACTCCACCTGGGGGTCCACGTCCAGCTCATACCGGGCGTGGCCGCCCTCGTGGATGACGGAATACATGGAGCTGGCCAGATCGTTCTCGTAGTAATGGGTGGTGATGCGCACGTCCTGGCTGGTGAAGTTCAGCGTGAAGGGGTGCTCCGTCTCCCCGATGCCGCAGTGGGCCCGGTCCAGAGCCAGCACTTCCATCAGGTAGTCGGAGAATTTCCGCTGCCGCTCCACGGGATACTGCCGGTGCAGGAAGCTGTCGTCCGGCTGGGGCTTTTCGCCGATGGCATGGATCAGCGGCACCAGCTTCTCCCGCAGGGCGGCGAAAAAGCCGTCCAGATAGGCCGTGTCCACGCCCCGCTCGTACTCGTTCAGCAGCGCGTCATAGGGGGCCTTGTCCGGGTCATAGTACCCGGCGAATTTCCGGTTGTATTCCACCAGCTTTTCCAAATAGGGCCGGAAAAGCCCGAAATCGCTCTGCTCCTTGGCCCGGTGCCACACGTCGTCCGCCTCGTTGGTGAGCTGGGCGTAGGCCATATACTCCTCCGCCGGGATGCGCGTCAGCTGCCGGACGGACCGGGACAGTTCCTCCGTCTCGCGGGCGTGGAGCAGGTCCAACTCCCCCTTGTGCTCGTTCAACACCCCCAGGGCCTCCGTCAACGCCGGGTCCGTCAGCAGCTTATGCTGCTCCCCCGCCAGCACGCTCAGGGCCATGCCCCGGCCCTCCGCCGTGTCCCGGGGCGCCACCGTGACGGCGTCCAGGTACAGGGCCGAGCTGGCCGCGTTGTAGGCAAACAGCTTCTTTTGTGTGTTATCTAAGATCGTCAGCGCCTCTTGCAGTTCCATTTTCATACTCCTTTCACGCGCCCAGAAATATCAATTGAAACTGCGAGGGGAAAGTGAATTCCCCCTCGCAGGAAGTCAAAATCCTGTCATACAGCGGATTTTGACTTCACGCGCGGGAATGCCGCGCGGCTCGCCCTGACCGGGCTTCGCGCCGTTATCACGGCTAGCCCACAAATACCTGTACCTCCTCCGGTACCACGTCCGCTGGCAGATACGCGGTAAAGCTGCCCTCGTTGGGGATGGCCTCCCAGACCGTCCCGTCCACGGACACATAGACCGGCGCGTCGACCGCCGTCTCCGGCAAGGCGCCGGTGAGCATTTGAAAGCCCTCCATAGCCGCCGGCTCCTGGGTCTTGAGTTCACTGTCCACGGGCGTCAGGCCATCCAGCACCGCCCCGTCCCGCTCCGGGGCCGGGAACACCGCCGGGTATTGCAGCAGATACGGCAGCGTCCGCTCCGCCAGCTCGATCACCACAAGCGTGGCGTTCTGTTCGTTTACATAATCCAATCTATAGTTGTTCTGCCGGGAGAAGTACGCCTTGCCGAAGCTCTGGGCCATATAGGGGTACAGGCTCCGGCCGGAGGAATCCCGGAACATGAGAAGGCTTCCGGTCTGACCGGGATTTTCCGTCTCGATGGTGATGTCGTCGGTGGAACGGAAATTGCTCGTATAAGAGAACGTGAAGCCCGGGTCCCAGCTGTAATCCGCCTCCACCAGGTCTCCCGTGGGATAGAGCATCTCGTAAAGGTCCCCGGTGTGGTCCCACACCGGCGTAAAGGGACCGGCGAAATAGTCCGTCTCCTGCCCCGCCGCACGCATGATCTCGTCCGCCGCCAGGGCCGCGCCCCGGCTGTGCCAATGGCTGTCCCAGTGCCAGTAGAGCTCCTCGTCCTGCTGGACGAAGAGGTCATATAGGTTTACATAATTTACACCCTGTTCCTCCAGCGCGGCGGCAAGCCGCTCCCGGTTGGAGCCCTGGGCCACGGTCACGTAGCTGGGCGCGTGCTGGGGATAGAGGGTGTACTTGCCGCAGGGGACGGTGAAGAGAAAGTCCGCGCCGCAGCTCTCGGCATACTCCTGCATGAGGGCCAGGCTCCGGGCGGCGCACCAGATCTGGCGGTCCGTCATCTGGTTCGCGCCGGAGATGTCGTTGACCGCCGCGCCGAAGAAAAGCCACCCGTCCGGGCCGATGAGCACGTCGTCGTTGGCGGAGGCATCGAACACCCTCGCGGTCAGGCTGTCCCATGCGGTGATGCCCTCCAGTCGGCCGAAAAAGCCGTTGGCCACATAGTTTTGCAGGTCGGACAGCACGTTTTGGTTGAAGCTGCCGTCCATTTTCGTAAGCCTTGGCACGGCGGCGGGGATCTCGTTGGCCGCCGCCGGGGCGGGACCCTCGATCAGCATGCCCACCGAGGGGACCAGGCACCCCAGGAAAAACACGGCGGCAAAGAGGACGTACCAGAATTTTTTCATCGCGCTCCCCTCCCCGTCAGAATTGCAGGTAGATGAACGGCACGAAGCCGCTCTGGGCCATGCTCATCACGCACAGCGCCAGCAGACCCAGGCACAGAACATAGGACGCGGCCTCGCCCCAGCGTGCCGGCTTTTCCGGCGCTTGCAGGCGCTTTGGAAGCATCACGGTCCCCAACAGCACGCCCAGGACCAGACAGAAGATATTCTGCCCGTTCAGCACCCGCTGCAAAAGAAGCGTCCCCTCCGGAGCAAACCGCCAGCCGGCGAACATGGCGGCGAACATCCTGCCCGCCTGGGCAAGGCTCCCGGACCGGAACAGCACCGTGCCCAGAAGCACCACCAGCCAGGTATAGACCCGCAGGACCCAGCGGCCCCAAGCGGACTTCTCCAGCTTCTTTGTCCGGATCAGCCCCACGCCCTCCATGGCGCAGAACAGCCCATGCCACAGCCCCCACAGCACAAAGCTCCAGGCCGCCCCGTGCCACAGGCCCGTCAGCAGCCACACCACGGCCATGGGGATCAGGATGGACAGCCTGTTGGCCTTTGCCCGGCCGTATTTGCGCGCCCATTTTTTATAGAGCTTTTGCAGCGGACCGCTCATGACCAGGGGCATATAGACGTAGTTCCGGAACCAGGTAGTCAGGCTGATGTGCCAGCGCTTCCAGAAATCCGTCAGGCCCAGGGCCGTATAGGGCCTGTTGAAGTTCTCCGGCAGGGCGAAGCCGAACACCTGGCCGATGCCGATGGCCATGTCGGAATAGCCGGCGAAGTCGAAGTAGATTTGCACCGCGTAGCCCACGGCCCCCAGCCAGGCCAGCCGGGCGTCCGGCACGGATCCGGCGTAAATGCCGTCCACCACCTGGCCCACGATGTCCGCGATCAGAAGCTTTTTGGCCATGCCCACGATGAAGCGGCGGATGCCCCGGGCGGTTTTTTCCGCCGTACAGGTCCGCTCCCGCAGCTGGGGCGCGGCGCTCTTCCAGCTCACGATGGGGCCGGACAGGATGGTTGGGAACAGGGAGATATAAAGGGCCGTATCCAGCAGGCTCTTCGCCATATTGGACGGCTTGCGGTAGACCTCGACGCCGTAGCTCAGGGCCGTGAAGGTGAAGAAGGACACGCCCAGGGGCATGGGTATGCCCGGCAGAGGGATGGCCGTGCCGAAGATGCCGTTGATGTTCCCCACGAGAAAATCCAGGTACTTGAACGCGCCCAGCAGCCCCAGGTCGAACACCGCCAGCAGCACGATCACGGCCCGGCGCTTCCCATTGCCCTCCAGCGTGCCCAGGACCCGGCCAGCACCCCAGTTGACCAGGATGGAGGCCAGTAGCAGCGGCAGATAGGCCAGCCGCCCGAAGCTGTAAAACACCAGGCTCGCCAGCAGCAGGACCAGGTTTTTGCCCCGGACGCCGGGGACGATATGGTACACGGCGAACACCGCCGGGAAAAAGACGAACAGAAAGATCGCGCTGGAAAATACCATGGCGCCGTCCTCCTTTCTTTGCAAAAAGCGGGACGAACAGCGCCGTCCCGCTTTCCTTCTATCGACTTAACACCACTCTTTGTAGCCCTTTTCTTCCTTTTTGGACTCCGGCTTCACGTAGGAGACTACCACCCGGCGGTTGGGCTCCGTGCCGGTGGAGCTGGTGGTGACGCCCTCATAGCCCTGCAGGGCGGCGTGGATCACGTGCCGCTCGTAGGAGTTCATGGGCTCCAGGGCCATGCTGCGCCTGTACTTGATGGCCTTCTCCGCCATCTTCTCCGCCAGATGGACCAGAGAGTCCTCCCGCTTGGAGCGGTAATTCTCCGCGTCCACGTTGATGTGGGCGTGGCGGTCGCTGCCCCGGTTCACGGCGTAGTTGGTCAGATGCTGGATGGCGTCCAGGGTCTCGCCCCGGCGGCCGATCACGGCCCCGATGTGCTCGCCGCTGAGCTGCACGTCCAGGCCGCCGCTCTCCCGGGGGGTGATGGTCATCTCCGCCTGCACGCCCATGTGCTCCAGAAGACCCTTCAAAAACGCCTCCGTCTGCTCGGCCTGGGTGCCCTCCGGCCGGGAGAACTTCGCCGGCGCGGGAGCGGCGGGCCTGGGCGCCTCCGGTTTCGGGGCCGGGGCCGGCTTGGGAGCCTCCGGCTTAGGCGCGGGGGCGGCGGGCTTAGGGGTCTCCGGCTTCGGGGCCGGGGTCGGCTTAGGCGTCGGCTTGGGGGCCTCCGGCCTGGGGGCGGGGGCCTCGTCAGGGGCCTCGTAGCTCACCCGGATCACCGCCTCCACAGCGCCGATGCCGAACACGCCCTTTTTGCCCCGCTCTACGATCTCAACGGACACGTCGTCCCGCTCCAGGCCCAGCTCCGCCAGCGCCTTGGCCAGGGCTTCGTCCGTCGTCTTTCCGCGGACTTCTATCGATCTCTGCATTTGCTTGTTCTTCCTCCGTTATTCGTCGCCGGACGGCTCTTTTTCCGTCTCCGGCGCGTCCTCATCGGCCTCACCGGCCGTCTGCGCGATCTGCGGTGTCTCTGCGCTCTCCGGAGCCGCATCGGGCTCCGCGGCCTGCTCCTGCTCCGCCTGGGCGAGAGCGGCCTCCTTCTCCTCATATTCCGCGCTCTCCGCTGCGGCGGCCTGGGTCTTGGCCTCCGCCTCGTCGGGGTTGGAATACCGGTCCGCCACATAGGCGCGGCCCCGGGCATACCGCCGGTCTCCCACCTGGGAGTCGGGGATATCCTCCTCGCTCAGGCCCTTCTTGGCCAGCTTTGCGGCCCGGGCCTCGGCGGCCTTGCGCTCCACTTCCTTCTGGGCGGCCACGGCGCGCTTGTTCTTCTTGGAGGTGTTCCGGTTCTCCACGGTAGCGCCCTCGGCCTTCAGCCGCTCGGTCTCCTGCCGTTTGGCCTCCAGCTCCGCCTCCCTGGCCTTTTCCCGCTGGATGCGGTCGGCGTCCTCGATGTCCAGCTGCTTTGTGTACACCCTGTTCAGGATCATATCCTGCGCCATGGCGAAAACGCTCTGGGCGATCCAGTAGATGCCCATGATGGCCGGCATGGTGAAGCAGATGTAAAGGCTCATGAGGGGCATGATCAGGTTCATGGTCCGCATCTGCTTCTGGGTATCCGCCGTCTGGGGGCTGGCGGCGTTGGCCGCCTTCATGGAAAGCCAGCTCAGAAGCGCCGACAGCACCGGGATCATGAACAGGCCCAGCGCCGGCAGCCACACCGAAGCGTCGGAAAAATCCCATCTCCAGAAGGAGAAGGTGGGCGTCTGGCTCAAGTCCAGGCCCAAAAAACGGTAGCTGATCTGCTGGAGCTTGTCCGACAATCCGGAGAAGGCGTCGAAGTGCTCGGTGATGAAGGTGGACTGATAGATCTGGTCATAAAACGCCGTCCGTCCGGTCGGGGCCTGATAGCCCAGGGAGGCCAGCTTCTGGAAGATGGACCCGCCCTCGGCCAGCAGCGCCTCCGGCACGCCCATCATGGTGGTCAGAGGATAGCGGATGGCGTTGTACAGCGCGATCAGGATGGGGAACGGCAAAAAGCTCCACAGGCACCCGCCCATGGGGTTGACGCCCTCCTCCTTATAGAGCTTGGCCATCTCCTGCTGATAGCGCTGCTGATCGTTGCCGAATTTCTTCTCCAGCTCCTTCAGCCGGGGCGTCATGCGGCTCATGCGCATCATGCTCTTCTTGCTCTTGAGCTGGAACGGCAGCATGATGAGCTTCACCACCAGGGCGAACAGGATGACGGCCACGCCGTAGTTGCCCACCAGGTTGTAGAGAAACAGCATCAGCGCGCCGAATGGCTTTGCGATAGCTTTTAACATACTTTTCTCCTAATTTACGGTACAGGATCGTAAAAATCGTGTTCCCCGGTATGGAAGGGGTGGCACCGGCAGATACGCTTGAGGGCAAGCCATCCGCCCTTCCACGCCCCATACCGCTCGATGGCCGTGAGAGCGTACTGGCTGCAGGTAGGGATGAACCGGCAGCGGGGCCTGGCATACGGGGAGATATGCCTCCGGTAAAAACGGATAATAGCCAGCAGCAGCCGCTTCACAGCGCCGCCCCCAGCTCTTGGCTCGCGGACAGAAATTCTTTTTCCAGACGCCGGTACTCCGCCGTGGCGGCCCGGGTCCGGGCTACCACCACGAAGTCGTAGCCCGTGCGGATGCCGTCCTCATGCAGGCGGTAGATCTCCCGCAGACGCCGGCGCACCAGATTGCGCGTGTGGGCCTTGCCCACCTTGGCGGTCACTGTGATGCCCAGGCGGTTTTCCCGCCCGCCCGTCCTGCGGGCATATACCACGAGACAGGGCCGCACGGCGCTGACGCCCTTGCGGTAGACCCGTCGGAAATCCCGGTCCAGCTTCAGGGAGGTAGTCGCTCTCACGGTTCCCCGTTCACCGGCTGAACGTCAGTAGCTCAGCTTCTTGCGGCCCTTGGCGCGGCGGGCGGAAAGCACCTTCCGGCCGTTGCGGGTGGACATGCGCTTGCGGAAGCCATGCTCCTTCTGGGCGTGGCGCTTCTTGGGCTGATAGGTCCTAAGCATTTTTGTTTCGTCCTTTCTGTTCGTATTACTCATCGGCGGCCCTTGGAACTGCCGCCGTTAGTTGGCATTTCATGCAGCAACTTGATTATTATATAAAAAATGTGAAGGTATGTCAACCGTAAAAATTTGTCCGCTGCGGCGCAGCGGACAAATTTTATGTTCTATAAGGAAAGGACCCTTAAAACTTGTCGTCCCGCATGCGGCGGTCGGTCTGGGGCTTGCCCCACTTGACCCGGGGCTCCCGGTGCTCCAGGATGCGGAAGATATTGCCCCGGTGCCGCCAGATGATGAGCAGCGCCGTGATCAGCACCAGCGTGCCGCACAGGCCCCGCAGATTCTCGCTGGGGGTGAACAACCACGCGGCCAGGGCCCCGGCGAAGCAGGCGCACATGCTGGCCAGGGACACGTACTGGAAGAAGGCGATGACGATGACGAACACGCCCGTGGCCACCAGGCCCACCCGCCAGTCCGCCAGCCACAGGGTGGCCATGCAGCAGGTCACGCCCTTGCCGCCCCGGAACTGATACTGCACCGGGTACATATGGCCCAGCACCGTGCAGAAGCCGGCGAACAGCCGTCCTACCGTCACATAGGTCCCGTCGCCGTCCACGATCAGCATGAGAAGGCCGCCGGCCAGCACGGCGATGGCCGTTTTCAGCACGTCCACCGCGAACACCGCCGGGCCCCACTTGGTGCCGAACACCCGCACGAAGTTGGTATAGCCCGCGTTGTGGGAGCCGTACTTGCGGATGTCCTTATGGAAGACGAATTTGCTGAGGATCATGGCCCCGTTCAGGGCGCCAAGGCCGTAGGACAGGACGGCAATGAGGATGAGAAGAAGGGGTATCATTCGGTTTCTCCTTTCTGGCGGATCGTCAGCTTGATGGGCGTGCCCTCCAGGCCGAACACGGCCCGGATGCGGTTCTCGATGTATCTCTGATATGAGAAGTGGAATAGCTCCCTGCTGTTGCAGAAGATCACGAAATGGGGCGGCTTGACGCCGGTCTGGGTCATATAATAGACCTTCAGCCGGCGGCCCTTGTCCGTAGGGGGCTGCTGCCGGGCCTGGGCGTCTGCCAGCAGGTCGTTCAGCCGGCCCGTGGAGATGCGAAGGGACGCCTGCTCGTTGGCGGCGTTTATCATATCAAATATACGCCCAGTTCGCTGTCCCGTCAAGCAGGAGATGAAGACCACCGGCGCATAATCCATGAAGGACAGGTCCTGCTTGACCCGTTTGCGCATCTCGTCCATGGTGCGGGTCTCTTTTTCCACCAGGTCCCACTTGTTCACCACAACTATGCTGGCCTTTCCCGCCTCGTGGGCCAGGCCCGCGATCTTGGTGTCCTGCTCGGTGACGCCCTCCCGGGCGTCGATCATGATGAGGCACACGTCGCTGCGCTCCACGGCCAGCTGAGCCCGCAGGACGGAGAACTTCTCCACCCGGTCGTTGACCCGGCTCCGGCGGCGGATGCCCGCCGTGTCGATGAAGAGGTAGCTGCCAAACGCATTGTCCACCGGGGTGTCCACCGCGTCACGGGTGGTGCCGGGCATGTCCGCCACGATCACCCGCTTCTCCCCCAGGATGCAGTTGATGAGGGAGCTCTTGCCCACGTTGGGCTTGCCGATGACCGCCACCCGGATGCGGCCGTCCTCCTCTTCCTCCTGGTCAGGGGGCGGGAAGTGGGCCACACAGGCGTCCAGCAGGTCGCCGGTGCCGTGGCCGTGTACGGCGGAGAGGGCGATGGGGTCCCCCAGGCCCAGGTTGTAAAACTCGTAGATCCCCGGGTCGTCCGGGCCGATGGCGTCCATCTTGTTCACCGCCAGCACCACGGGCTTGCCGCTGCGCTGGAGAAGGCCCGCCACGTCCTGGTCCGCCGCGGTGACGCCGGTGCCGATCTCCGTCACCATGACGATCACGTCCGCGCTGTCGATGGCCATCATGGCCTGCTCCCGCATGAACAGCAGTATCTCGTTGTCCGTGTTGGGCTCGATGCCGCCGGTGTCCACGATGTCAAAGCTCCGACCCGCCCACTCGCAGGGGGCGTACAGCCGGTCCCGGGTCACGCCGGGGGTATCCTCCACGATGGACAGGCGCTTGCCCGCCAGCCGGTTGAACAGCAGGCTCTTGCCCACGTTGGGCCGGCCCACGATGGCCACCAACGGTCTTCCCATATCCTCTTTCCGCCTCCTTTCCGCTCAGGTATAGCGTTATAGGGACGGCATTTGAGCCGCCCCGGAAATCCATGTTCAGTCCGCCTCAGCAAAAAAGGGAGACACGCGGCCTCCCTTATCTTGCCAAAGCTCACTTCTCCTCGCCCACTTTGACGACTTCACGTCCGTCGTACTTGCCGCAGGCCGGGCAGGCGCGGTGAGGCATGTGGTACTCGCCGCAGTTGGGGCAGGCCACCAGCTTGGGCAGGCTCAGCTTCCAGACGCTGGAACGCCGCTTGCTCTTTCTGGCATGGGAGACTTTTCTTTTAGGGACCGCCATCGTTCACACCTCCTGAATATCATCCAACAGCTGCCCGAGGGCCGCCATTCTCGGATCGATTTGTTTTTTGCAGCCGCAAGGGCCGTCGTTCAGGTCCTTCCCGCAGACAGGGCACAGGCCCTTGCAGTCGTCCCTGCATAAAAACTTTTGGTCCATGTCCAGGATCAGGCACGTCTCGATCACGTCGGACACGTCCGCGCCGTCCCCCTCCAGAGGAAAGACGTTTTCGCTGTCCGCATCCTCCGCGTCCGCCTGCAATGTGGCGGTGTACCGGGGCGCAAGGCGCTTTTCAAAGGGCCTGCCGCACCGGTCGCAGAGAACGGTCATATCCGCCCTCACGTCCGCAGTCAGCTCCAGCACGCCTGCGGCGTTCTTCACCGTACCCTCGGCCGTCACCGGCCCGGCAAAGGCCACCAGACCCGGAAACGCCAGCCGCTCCCGGTCCAGCTCGCACCGGAAAGAAACGCTCCTGCCCGGCACCTCGATGATTTCGTGCAGATCTAAGATCATTGGACAAACCTCATACAGTCGCCAAAGTATTATAAATTAACTCCAGCCTATTGTCAACGACAAATTTTTAAACCCGGGGAAAAATCCGACAGCACCGCGTCTTTGCGTCCGCTTGCGCGATTTTTCCCGGTATGCTATACTTACCTTTATGAAGGAATTTACCGTCACAAAAAACGACGCGGGCCAGCGGGTGGACCGTTTCGCCGCCAAGGCGGCCCCGTCCATCCCTTCCTCGTTGCTGCAAAAGACCTTCCGGAAAAAGGACGTGAAGGTCAACGGCCATTGGGCCCGGCCGGACGCGCGCCTGGCGGAGGGGGACCTGGTGCGGCTTTATATCCCGGACGAGTTTTTCGCCCCGCCGGAAAAGGCGGACGGCTGCGGCTGGCTGCGGACACTGCGCCCCAGGCTGGACATCGTGTACGAGGACGGGAACATCCTGCTGGTGAACAAGCGGCCCGGGGTCCTGTGCCACGAGGGGTTGGACTGGTCGGCGGACACCCTCATCGCCCACATCCAGGCCCGGGCCTATCAGGCCGGCCAGTGGGCCCCCGCCAAAGAGAACAGCTTCGCCCCCGCCCTTTGCAACCGCATCGACCGGGGCACCGGCGGCATCGTGATCGCGGCCAAGACCGCCCCGGCCCTGCGGATCATGGACGAGAAGATCCGCGCCCGGGAGGTCACGAAGGAGTACCTGTGCGTGTGCCTGGGCACGCCCCAGCCCCCATTCGGCCGGCTGGAGGGCTGGCTTTTCAAGGACGCGGTCAAAAACCAGGTCTACGTGAAGTCCCGCCCCGAGCCTGGCCAGCCGGGACGGCCTGAGCCTGGCGGCCTGCCGGCTCCACACCGGCCGCACCCACCAGATCCGGGTGCAGATGGCCCACGCGGGCTGGCCCCTGCTGGGGGACGGCAAGTACGGCCGGGAGAAGGTCAACCGCCGCTATGGGGAGACCCGGCAGTTGCTGTGGTCCTGGCGGGTAAGCTTCGACTTCGCGTCGGACGCGGGAGAGCTGAACTACCTGTCTGGCCGGACCTTCACCGTGGGAGAGGTCCCTTTTGCGGGGAAGTATTTCCCGGACGCCGGCCTGTCGTAAGGCGGCGCTTGCGCATCCGCTAAAAATATTGTAAAATCATATCAAATGATCGCTTTTACCGTTTAAGGAGACCGCCCGTGATAAAGAGAACCCTCAGCCTGTTTCTTGCCATCCTGATGATCCTCATGGCAGCCGTCCCCGCCTGGGCCGACGGCGAGCCATCCTCTCCCGCGCCCGAGGCCGTGGAAGCGCCTGAGCCGCCCGAGCCGCCCGAGGCGCCCGCGCCCACGGAGACGCCCGACCCCTCTGAGACACCCGCGCCCTCCGAGCCGCCCGTGCCCACGGAGACGCCTGTGCCCACCGAGACGACCGAACCCTCTGAAACGCCTGTGCCCACCGAGACGCCTGTGCCCTCCGAGATGCCCGAACCCACGGCAGAGCCTGTGCCCACCGAGGCACCCGAACCCTCTGAGGTCCCCGCACCCTCTGAGGTCCCCGCGCCTGTTGAAGCCCCCGTGAGCTCCGAGGCCCCCGAGACCACGGAGGGGCCGGCGGACCCGGAGGATGATGCCGAACCGGCGGCGGCCTCCGGGACCTGCGGGTCCGGCCTCACATGGACGCTGACCCAGACCGGTACCCAGATGACGGGCATAGGGGTCCACCAAAAGGAAACGCCCATTTATACCCTCGCCGTCTCCGGCAGCGGGGCCATGGCGGACTACGGCACCGGCGCTTCCGGCAGCGGCGCCGCGGCCCCCTGGATGTCCGGCGGGAACAGCCGATATATCACGTCGCTCATCGTCGGCGACGGCGTCACCTCCATCGGCAGCTACGCCTTTGCCTTTTTGACCAGCCTCACCTCCGTCTCCCTACCCGGCACCGTGAGCCTCATCGGCTCCAACGCCTTTTACGGCTGCGCCGCGCTGACATCCATCGACATCCCCGAGGGCGTCGCCTCCATCAAGGACTACGCCTTTACCGACAGCGGCCTGACCTCCGTCAGCATCCCCAAGTCCGTCACCAGCATCACCCTGGGCGCGCTGAGCGGCTGCGAGCGCCTGGCCCAGATCCAGGTCGACCCCGAAAACAACGACTACTGCTCCGTGGACGGCGTGCTGTTCAGCAAGTGGGGCGGCGGCGCGGGCTCCTATCTGCTCCTGTATCCGAAGGGCCGGGGCGAGACCTCCTACGCCGTCCCCGCCAACGTCAAGACCATCGGCAGCGGCGCTTTCTACGGCTGCGCCAACCTGCGGTCCGTCACCATCCCCGGCGGCGTCACCTCCATCGGCACCGGCGCTTTCTACGCCTGCGCCGGCCTGACCTCCATCGACCTGCCCGACAGCCTGCAGACCATCGGCCAGGCGGCCTTCCAGAACTGTTCCTCCCTGACTGCCGTCACCATCCCGGCCGGCGTCGCCTCCATCGGCAAATCCGCCTTCGCCGGGTCCGGTCTGGCCTCCGTGGTATTCGCGGGCAGCGCCGTCACCACCATCGAGGAGGGCGCTTTTGCCAACTGCGCCTCCCTGGAAAGCGTGTCCCTGCCGGACAGCGTGGTCTCCGACGGGGCCGGCGGCGCGCTGGCCGCCAACATATTCCTGGGCTGCGTCTCTCTAAGGTCCGTCAAACTCCCCGCCGGGATCACCTCCATCGGGGACTACGCCTTCGCCGGCTGCGAGCGCCTCGCGGACGTGACCATCCCCGGCGGCGTCACCGCCATCGGCGCGCGGGCCTTCGCCTCCTGCGCCTCCCTGACGGGCATATCCATCCCGGACCGCGTGATCTCCATCGGTACGGCGGCGTTTTCCGGCAGCGCTCTCGCCGCCGTGACGCTCCCCGAGGGTCTGATCAACATCAGCGAGGGCGCGTTTGCCATGTGCCCGCTGACCAGCGTCTCCATCCCGGACAGCGTGGTCTCCATCGGCACGGCGGCGTTTTCCATGTGTACGGTCCTGTCCTCCGTCAGGCTGCCGGCGGGGCTCTATTCCATCGGCGACTGCGCCTTTGAGGGCTGCCAGGCCCTGGAGGTCCTTGCCCTCCCCGCCGGCCTGAACAGCATCGGGGCCCTGGCCTTCGCCGGCGCCGGACTGCGGGAGGCAGTGCTGCCGGAGAGCGTGTCGAACGTGGGCTTTGCCGCCTTTGCCGAGTGCGGCCGGCTGCAGAGCCTGTCGGTGCTGAATCTCCAGTGCCGTTTCAGCCTGGACGAGCCTGCGGACGGCAGCCGCTATCCGGCCTCCGGCGTCCTCGGCGTCCCGGGCGTCACCACCGTGCGCTTCGGCGTCCTGACGGAGGGCGAGTCCGCCGTGTCCCAGCTGGCCAAAGCCTACGGCTTCGGCACCGGGTATCTCTATGCCGCGCCGGCGCTGCATGACGTATCCCGCGCCGGCCGCGTCGCCACGATCTCCTGGGACCCGGTCCCCGGGGCCGCCGCCTATCAGGTCCTTTACCGGACCGCCGGCGGCTCCTGGACGCCGCTTGGCACCGCTGCCGACCCCTCCTTCACCTGGGCCGACGCCGCCCCGGGCACGGCCTATGACTTCACGGTCCGCTGCGTATCGGCTGACGGCCTGGCCGTCACCAGCGAATACGATCCGGCCGGCAAAAGCTTTTTCTTCACCGAGACGCCCATGATCTCCGCTGTCTCCAACACGACGGAGGGCGTCGCGATCGCCTGGGGCCCGGTCCCCGGGGCCGCCGCCTACCAGGTCCTTTACCGGACCGCCGGCGGCTCCTGGACGCCTCTGGTGACCACCGCCTCCGCCGCCTATACCTGGACCGGCGCTCAGTCCGGCACGTCCTATGCCTTCACCGTCTGCACCACGACGGCCGACGGCGCGGCGCGCACCAGCGACTATGACGGGCAGGGCGCGTCTCTCACCTATGTGGCCGCCCCCAGGATCGCCACGGCCAAAAACACCAGCAGCGGCATCACGCTCACCTGGGACCCGGTCCCCGGGGCGGGACGGTACCGGGTCCTCTATAAGGACGGCGGCCTATGGAAAAAGGCCGGGGACACCGCCTCCGCCTCCTACACCTGGACCCGCGTGGAGCCCGGCGCGGAATACACGTTCACCGTCCGATGCCTCTCCCCCGACGGTGCGAGCTACGTCAGCGCCTGCGACGACGCCGGGGTATCCGCCGTCTACGTGGCCGCACCCGTGATCACCGGCGCGGCCAACCACGCCGACGGCGTGAAGATCACCTGGGCCAAGGCCAAGGGCGCGGAAAATTACCGGGTCTTTTATAAGAGCGGGAGCACCTGGAAGCGGATCGGGGACACCGCCTCCGCCTCCTATATCTGGTCCGGAGCCAAGTCCGGCACGAAATACACCTTCACCGTCCGGTGCGTCTCCCCCGACGGCGGGGAATATATCAGCGATTACGACGCCAAGGGCGTGACCTTCACCTACACCGCCGCCCCCAGGATCACCAAGACCAGCTGCTCCGCCTCTGGCATCACGCTCACCTGGGGCAAGGTCAAGGGCGCGGAAAATTACCGGGTCTTTTATAAGAGCGGGAACACCTGGAAAAAGATCGGCGACACCGCCAAGACCTCCTACACCTGGACGAAGGGCAAGACCGGCGTCAAGTACACCTTCACCGTCCGGTGCGTCTCCAAAAACGGCAAGAGCTACACCAGCGCCTATGACACCAAGGGCGTGACGGTGGTCTGCTCCGCCGCCCCGAAGCTGTCCAAGGCGCAGAACACCGCCTCCGGCGTCAAGATCACCTGGGCCAAGTCCAAGGGCGCGGAGTGCTACCGGGTCTTCTATAAGACCACCGGCGGCTGGAAGAAGATCGGCGACACCGCCAAGACCTCCTATACCTGGACCGGCGCAAAGAGCGGCACCAAGTATACCTTCACCGTCCGTTGCGTCTCCCCCGACGGCAAGAGCTATACCAGCGCCTACGATACCAAGGGCCTGGCCCTCACCTACATCGCCGCCCCGAAGCTGTCCAAGGCGCAGAACACCGCCTCCGGCGTCAAGATCACCTGGGCCAAGTCCAAGGGTGCGGAGAGCTACCGGGTCTTCTATAAGACCACCGGCGGCTGGAAGAGGCTTGCAGACACCACTAATACCTCCTACACCTGGACGAAGGGCAAGGCCGGTACCAAGTATACCTTCACCGTCCGCTGCGTCTCCAAAAACGGCAAAAGCTACACCAGCGCCTATGACACCAAGGGCCTGACCATCTCCAAAAAATGACAGCGACCCCCTCTGCGCCCCGGAAACGGCCGTTTCCTGGGCGCAGCTTTTCCGCAGTTTTGCCATTATTCGATTTATCCCTTGACAATCGCTTTCACTGTTGTTAGAATGATAGCCGTCTCAATTGGAAAGAGCCTTTCCAAAGCAGGATGCGACCGCCGCTCCCCTTCCGGGACGGCCAAGGCCACACGGACAGCCGGGTCGAACGCCGATCGCCGCGCAAGCGGCTGGCAGCGGAAGCTGCCTTATTGATTGAGCTGGGCGCTGTGCCCAGGGCTCAAGTTTTATAAGTTGGTTACTTTATAACCGGTGCCGGGCGGCACACAAACTTGTAAAATGGTCAGTAAGAGTAGGGCAAGGCGTCTTTGCTTTCGGAAAACTCTCAAATCCATTGGGGCGGGACCCGTCTTTCGCGGGCGGGAACGCGGTAAACGCAAGTGGGATGTGCCGGGCACATCCCACTTTTTTCATTTTCCGGGAGGGGCAGCCATGGACAAGATCATCGAGCTGAAAAACATCACCAAATCCTTTGACGGCGAGACGGTGCTGGACAACATCAGTCTGGACATCTACGACAACGAATTTCTCACGCTCCTGGGTCCCTCCGGCTGCGGCAAGACCACCACGCTGCGGCTCATCGGCGGCTTCGACACCCCCGATTCCGGCGACGTCATCTTCATGGGCCAGCGCATCAACGACCTGCCGCCCCACAAGCGGAACGTGAACACGGTCTTCCAGCGCTACGCCCTGTTCCCCCATCTGAACGTGTTCGAGAACGTGGCCTTCCCCCTCCGGGAGCGGAAGACCCCCCGGGACGAGACGGAGCAGCGGGTCAACGAGATGCTCTCCATGGTGGCCCTGAAGGGCTTCGAGCACCGGTCCGTGGCCAGCCTGTCCGGCGGGCAGCAGCAGCGTGTGGCCATCGCCCGAGCCCTGGTGGGCAGGCCCCGGGTGCTGCTGCTGGACGAACCCCTGGCGGCGCTGGATC
>CANPXZ010000029.1 GCA_947587485.1 uncultured Oscillospiraceae bacterium
ATCAACACCGACGTGTGCGAGCAGATCACCGGCAAGACCTTCGACGAGCTGGCCGAGCTCTTCGCCGACCTGTGCACCGCCGTCAAGGGCATCGAGACGGCTGAGGAATTCGGCGACGCAGCGGAGTAAAGCTATCGCCGCCAGGCGATCCCGCTTGGACGGCTCCCTCTGACGAGGGAGCTGTCAGCGCCGCCGGCGCTGACTGAGGGAGAGAGCTCAGATTCTCTCCCCCAGTCTCCGGCTTTCGCCGGAGCCAGCCCCCTCGTCAGAGGGGGCCATATCCGTTAAAACCTTTCTTTCTCCTAAGGAGTACCATCCATGTCACTATCGTCCATGTGGGGCCTGGTACAGACAGCGCTGGAGCTGGGACTGACCTGCGGGCTTACCGTGCTGGCCCTGTTTCTAAGCTATTCCATGCTGAACGTGTGCGACCTGAGCACCGACGGCTGCTTCACCCTGGGGGCCGCAGTGGGGGCCGTGGTCGCCATATCCGGCCACCCCTGGCTCAGCATCCCCGCCGCCATGGGCGCGGGTATGCTCTCGGGCTTCGTCACCGCCGTGCTCCAGACCCGCATGGGCATCGAGAGCCTGCTGGCGGGCATCATCGTCAACACGGGCCTTTACTCCATCAACATCGCCGTCATGGGCAAGTCCTCGCTGCTGAACATGAACAAGACCCAGACCGTGTTCACCGGCCTGAAGGCCCTTTTGAAGGACACGCCCCTGGCCGGGCTCCAGGACCTGATCATCGCCCTGATCGCGGTGGCGCTGGTGATCGTGTTTTTGGCGCTGTTCCTGCGGACCCGGCTGGGCCTGGCCATCCGGGCAACCGGCAACAACCCGGACATGGTCCGTTCATCCTCCATCAACCCGGTGTTCACCACCACCGTGGGCCTGTGCATCGCCAACGCCTTCACGGGCCTGTCCGGGTGTTTGCTGGCCCAGAGCCAGAAATCCGTGAACATCGACATCGGCTCCGGTATGGTCACCATCGCCCTGGCAAGCCTGCTCATCGGCCAGACCTTCATGGGCCGGGGCTCCATCGCCAAGCGGGCGGTGGGCATGGTGGTGGGCTCCGTGGTCTTCCGGCTGGTGTACACCATCGCCCTGCGGTTCAATATGCCGGCCTTCATGCTGAAGCTTGTAAGCTCCGTGATCGTCATCGCCGCCATCGCGGGGCCCTACTTCAAGACCCAGCTGCCCATGCTCCGGCGGCGGCTGGCCGGGTCCGGGAAGAGGGAGGGCTGAGGCATGCTCACGCTGAAAAACGTCTCCAAGACCTTCAATCCCGGCACCGTCAACGAAAAGACCGCCCTCACCGGCGTGGATCTGCACCTGGAACCTGGGGATTTCGTGTCCATCATCGGCGCCAACGGGGCGGGCAAGTCCACCCTGTTCAACGCCATCGCCGGCAGCTTTTATCCCGACACCGGCTCCATCACCCTGGACGGGCAGGACATCACCTTCCAGCCGGAGTTCCGGCGGGCCAGGACCATCGGCCGGCTGTTCCAGGACCCCATGCGGGGCAGCGCTCCCGGCATGACCATCGAGGAGAACCTGGCCCTGGCGGCGGGTGGCGGCGGCTGGCTCAGCCACGTGTCCAAGGCGGAGAAGGCCGCCTTCCGGGAGAGGCTGGCCCTGCTGGACATGGGGCTGGAGGACCGGATGCGCCAGCCGGTAGGGCTGCTGTCCGGCGGCCAGCGGCAGGCCCTGACATTGCTGATGGCCACCATGGTGCCCCCCAAGCTGCTGCTGCTGGACGAACACACCGCCGCCCTGGACCCGGGCACGGCGGAAAAGGTCCTGGCCCTCACCGAGAGCATCGTCCGGGACAATAAGCTCACCTGCATGATGATCACCCACAACATGTCCTCCGCCCTGGAGCTGGGCAACCGGACGCTGATGATGGACTCCGGCCGCATCATCCTGGACCTGAAGGGCGAAGCCCGCCAGGGCCTGACCGTAGCCGACCTTCTGCGCATGTTCAAGGAAAACGTGGGCAAGGCGCTGGACAACGACAGGATGCTTTTAAGCTGACCGCCATACCATTGCCTCCCTCTGACGAGGAAGGTGGCTCGCCCGCAGGGCGAGACGGAGGGAGAGACATGAAGGACTACAACCGAGCAAATATCCCTCTGGCGAAACAGCTTCGCAAGAACATGACTCCGTGGGAGAGAAAGCTCTGGTATGAGTTTTTGCGCGGCTATCCGGTGCGATTCCAGAGGCAGAAGGCAATCGGCGATTATATCGCGGATTTCTATTGTGCCAAGGCCCAGTTGGTGATCGAACTGGACGGAGGCGGTCACTATACGGAGAAACAAAAGAAAAGCGACCTCATTCGCACCCAGACGCTGGAGCAGATGAGGCTGCGCGTTATCCGCATAAGCAATCTGGATATAGACCGCAATTTTTTCGGTGTGTGCGAGGCCATTGATCTTGCGATAAAGGATTCTCTCCCCCAGTCTCGCTAACGCTCGACAGCCCCCTCGTCAGAGGGGGCCTTGATTATGTGCATATCTCACCGCCCAGGAAAAAGCCTCCCTCTGATGAGGGAGGTGGCACGGCGTAGCCGTGACGAAGGGAGAGATACACCGGCACTGGAGGTGACTTGTCTCTCCCTCAGTCAGCGCCTTTGGCGCTGACTGCCTCCTCGTCAGAGGGGGCCTTCTTTCATACCGCAAAACCCCCGCTCTTTGGAGCGGGGGTTTTACAATGGCATCTTTTACTTGGCCAGGCCGTACTTCTTGTTGAACTTGTCCACGCGGCCGCTGGTGTCCACCAGCTTCTGCTTGCCGGTGTAGAACGGGTGGCACTTGGAGCAGATCTCAACGGTGATGTTCTCCCGGGTGGAACCGGTCTCGATCACGTTGCCGCAGGCGCAACGGATGGTGGTCTTGTAATACTTGGGATGGATGCCTTCCTTCATTTCATTCACCTCATATCAGGCTGCCTTGAGTGCGGGCAGACCCGCCGTTACAAGGCGCAAAACGTATCTTATCACACCTTTTCCAAAAGCGCAACAGTTTTTTACGGCTTTTTGACCGGGACCAGGACCATTTCCCGTTTCCGCAGATACCAAAGCGCCGCCTGCCGCACCGGTTTTTGGAAGATACGCTCCATGGCGGCGGCGTAGGCGGCAAGCTGCCCGGCATACCGGTCCGGCTCCACCGTGCCGTCGGTCTTGAAGTCGATGACCGTGAGCTCCCCCTTTTCCTCCATGCAGCAGTCCACCACGCCCTGGAGCAGTATCTTCTCTCCCGCCGGGGCCTGGGGGTACCAGGTGTCCGCCGGGCACAACAGGGAGAATTTGAACTCCCGGATCACCCTGTCCGCCCCCAGAAGCCGCTTGCCCAGCTCCGAGCGGAAAAAGGCCAGGATATCGGACCGGTCCACCGCCGCGGCCTGCCGGGGTTCCAGAAAGCCCAGGGCCTCCATCCGGGCGATCTCGTCTCCGATCTCCGCTGCCGAGGCCACATGGCCGAAGTCGATGTGCTGCATGACCAGGTGGGCGGCCACGCCCCGCTCAGGCCCCGTGAGAGGCCGGGCGGCCCGGCCAAAGTCCGGCTGCCGCAGCCGGTTCGTGATATGGCCCGCGCTCTTGGGCAGCTCCGCCGCCTCCGGGTCCGCCCCGTCGGGGGCCAGGTCCCCGATGCCCGTGGCGGTGACCTTGGAGGGAAGCTCCACCGCCGCCCGGAAGGGATAGCGCCAGGCAAGGCGTTCATCCAGCTCCGCTGTCAGGTCCGGGTCCGCCGCCGGAATGGGCCGGGTGGCGGGCTCTGCCGCCGCCTCCGCCTGATCCGGGGCCACGAGCTTCAGGTCGATGGTCTCCCCTCCGTCCCCGGCGGCCGCCGCCAAAAGCCAGGGCGTCACGCTCTGGGCCCGGGCCAGCACCCGGGGGCTGACGGGCTCCGGGGACGCGGGGCCGTAAGCGGCCAGCTTCTCCGCCGCCTTGGGCTGGACGCAGGTCATGACGAGCCGCTCCTTCGCCCGGGTCATGGCCACGTACAGTACCCGCTCCTGCTCGCTGAGCTCCTCCAGCTGCTCCCGCCGGTCGATGGCCCGCCAGGGCAGGGTGGGCCACCGGACGCCCCGGGCCGTGTCCGTCATCTGCATGCCAAGCCCCAGTTCCCGGTGGCACAGCACCTGGCCGCCCCGCTGCCGGTTCCAGCCGTGGCTGTTGTCCGCCAGGAACACCACCGGCCACTCCAGGCCCTTGGCCTTGTGCACACTCAGGATCTGCACCGCGTCGCTCTCCGCCGGGGCGGGAGGCTCCAGGCCCCGCCGCTCCAGCTCCCGCAGCCAGCTCACGAACCGGAAAAGGCCCCGGTTCCCGTCCTGCTCGAACCGCCGGGCGTATTCGTATAGCTGCATCAGGTCCGCGATCCGCCTGGACGCGTCCGCCATGACGCCGCAGACCGTGAGAAGCTCCGTCTCGTCGTATAGCCGCCGGAGAAGGCTGTCCGTGGACGCCTCCCGGGCGAAGCTCCGCAGCCGCCGCACCAGCGCGACGAATCGTTCGCACCGCCCGTCCTCCTTGGCCCGGACCAGCAGCGCGTCCCACAGGTCCCCCTTCCCGGCGGCCCGGACGGCGGAAAGCTCGTCCGGGGTGAAGCCGAAGGGCAGACCCCGCAGAGCCGCCACCAGGGGCACGTCCTGCCGGGGATTGTCCAGCACCGAAAGCATGGACAATGTGAAGCTCACCTCGGGCTGGGCGAAAAAGCTCCCGCCCTGCCGGGCGCTCACCGGCACCCCCGCCTCCTCCAGCGCCCGCCGGAAGGCTCCGCCGGAGGTCCTGGGGGTCCGCAGCAGCAGGGCGATGTCCCCGTACCGGACCGGGCGCAGGCCCTTATTGCCGTCGGAGATCATCTCCCGGTTTTCCACCATGGCCCGGATACGCCCGGCCGCATACCGGGCCTCCAGAAGGGTCTTGTCCGGGGTCTCTCCGCCGTCGTCCTCCGGCGGCTCCAGCACGCACAGCTCCGGTTTGACCTCCCCCGCCGGGGAATAGTCCGCCGCGCCATAGACCAGCCGGGCCTCCTCGTTGTACTCGATCTGGCCCAGCTCCCGGCTCATGATGCGGGAAAACACCCCGTTGCAAGCCGCCAGCACGCTGGCGCGGCTTCTAAAATTCTCCCGCAGCAGCACCCGTTTGCCCTTCGTCCCGTCGGCAAAGGCGTGGTATTTCTCCAGGAAGATGTCCGGCTCCGCCAGCCGGAACCGGTAGATGGACTGCTTCACGTCCCCCACCATGAAGAGGCTCTTCCCCTCGTGGCTCACCCGGCGGAAGATCAGCTCCTGGACCGCGTTCACGTCCTGGTACTCGTCCACCATCACCTCCGCGAACCGGTCGGAGACCGACCCGGCCAGGGCCGTGGGACCCCCGTCCTCGCCGCACAAAAGCCGCACGCAGAAGTGCTCCACGTCGGAAAAATCGCATGCGTCCGCCCGCCGCTTCCGGGCGGCGTACTCGTCCTCCAGGTCCCACACCAGCCCCATCAGGGCCGCCAGGGGGGCCCGGGAAGCGTCGATGCCCGCCAGGAGCGCGGCGCTGTCCCCGGCCAGGGACTTGCGCAGCCGCGTGAGCGCGTCCCGGGTCCCGTCCCAGACCGTCTTGACCCGCTCCCGCAGGGCCTGGTCCGCGTCCTTTCCCAGCCGCCCAAGCCGGGGGTTGGGCCGGTCCAGCACCGCCCGGGCCTTCTCCCAGCTCGACCCCGCCGCCCGGGACAGGTCCCGCAGCAGCAGCGCCATATCGGCCACAGAGTCGGCGTAGCCCCTCATGGGCCCGGCGTTCTCCGGCCGCCGCAGCGGCGTCAGGACCTTTTCCAGCTCCGCCGCCCGATAGTCCGCCTCCGCCACGGCGTCGTCCAGCAGCACCCGGCCCCAGACGGTCTGGGCCGCGTCGGACATGCCGGCCGTGTCCAGCATGGCCAGCTTTTCCTCCGCCCACTTTTGGGGGAAGGCGTGGCTCTGCATCCGGCCGTCCAGGTCCAATATCAGCGAGCCCAGACGGCTGTCGTCCCGGCCCGCGCCCACGCTGTCCACTAGCGTCCGCAGACCCTCGTCGCCTTCGATGCGCTCATAGGCCCGGTCCAGCACGTCCTCCAGCGCCCGGGCCCGGAGGGCCTGGGCCCGTTCCTCATCCAGCACGGAAAAGCTGGGGGAGACGCCCAGCAGATGGGCGTTTTCACGGACCAGGGCGGCGCAGAAGCTGTCGATGGTGCCGATCTGGGCCCGGTAAAGAAGCGCGCTCTGCCGCCGCAGACGCTTATTCGAGGGGTCCGCCGCCGCCCGGGCGTTCAGCTCGGACAAGATGCGGCCCCGCAGCTCCGCCGCCGCCGCCCGGGTGAAGGTGATGACCAGAAACCGGTCGATGTCCTCTCCGGCCAGCACCCGGGCTATGAGCCGCTCCGTCAGCACCCGGGTCTTACCGGAGCCCGCCGCCGCGCTGACCAGCACCGGGCCGTCCTTGATGTTGATCGCCTGCTCCTGGGAGGGCGTCGGTTTGAACTCAATCATGGCCTTCTATCCTCTCCCACGCCTGCTCCGCCGGCATTTTGCCCCGCAGCCGCCAGCCGTCCCCCGATTCGTCGAACAGGCAGGCCTCCCGGTAATCGCAGAAGGTGCAGGCGGTCTCCCCGGCGTTTTTGAACCAGGGGTCCGGCGCCACGGCGCCGGCTCTCAGCTCCGCCGCCAGGTCCCGCAGGGTCTTATCGATATGCCGGCTCAGGGCCCCGAACTGCTCCAGGCTGGCCAGGCTCGCCCGGGATTCCTTGGTCCAGGCCCCCGCCTTGGTGAGCTTCACGGGAAGGAACCGCCGGTCCGGCCCCGGCTCCATGGCCTCCAGCACCGCCTCGTCGTCCAATATGAGGCCGCTGCGCCGGGCGGTGTTCTTCCGCAGCTCCGCCAGTTCCTCGTCCGTCACGTCGCTGTCCGCGCTCACCACGTCGAACCGGGCGGGGGAGTAGAGCACCCCGGCGGGCTTGATATTTTTCGCGCCGAAATAGGTTTTGCCCCGCTTTTCCAGGGCGAACAGATACAGCAGCATCTGCATGTTGAGCCCCTGGCACACGTCCGCCAGGTCGAACTTCTTCACGCCGGTCTTGTAGTCCGTGACCCGCAGGTACAACGTGTCCCCCCGGACCCAGCCGTCCACCCGGTCGGCCCGGCCGGCAAGGGGCGTGTCCCCCTCCTCCGCCGGCTCCAGGACCCCTTCGGCCTTCAGGTCCAGCTCCAGGTCCAGGGGCTGGAACTTGGAGTCCTTGAGCTCCTGCCACATCTCCGCCGTCACCCGCCGGACCGTGGTCCGCAGCCGACGGAAGAGGTAGGCGAACCGGGGCGTCTTGTCCGCGAAGCCGTGCATCTCGTCCCGGATGTACTGGTCCACGTACTTGTCCGCGACAGCGGCCACCTGCTCCGCCGTGACCGAGGCGAAGCCCCCCAGGGCCAGCACGTCCCCGGCGGTCTTTTCCAGGATGTAGTGCATGAAGTTGCCGTAATCCCGGGGATCGAACACCGCCCGCTGACGGGGCCGGGCCTTGAGGCCGTACTGGAGGAAGTAGCCGAACCGGCAGCTGGCGAACCTCTCCGCCCGGGTGGCGGAAAGGCCAGGCGACCGGCCGTACAGGGCCCGGACGGATTCCGCCGCCAGAGCCCCCTGGGGCATCCTGGCCGCCCCGGCGAGACGGACAAGCTCCGCCTCCCGGCCCTCCCGGACGAAGTGCTCCCGGGCCGCCAGGCACAAGGCTTCGTCCTCCCCCGTCTGGCCCATCAGGGCCAGGGCGAAGGCCGGCTCCGGCGCGAAGGTCCTGGCCCGCAGGATGTCCCCCCGCTCCGGCTTTACGCCCAGAAGGGCCTCCGCCCGGGCGATAAGCATGCTGGGTCGGGCCTCGCCACCCTCGCCGTCCGAGGCGGACCAGCTCATGTACAATGTCTCCGACGGCAGGGTCACCACGCTGTAGATCCGCCCCAGCTCCCGGCTCAGATCCTCCTCCGCGCCGCCCAGGGCCAGGCCCAGGGCCGTCAGTTCCTCCCGTTCCTCGGCGGTGAACACCCCGGAGGCGTCCTCCGGGGCCGGGATGCGGCCGTCCGCCGCCCCCAGCAGGAGCAGATGCTTCATGTGCCGCCGACGCATGCCGTCGATGTCCCCGGCGCCCACCCGGTCCAGGGACACCGGGATCACGCTCACGTCGTATTTGGACAGCATCAGCCCGAACAGCCCCGCGAACTGCTCCCCGTCCATGCTCATGTCCCCCAGCACCGCCGCGAACTGCTCCAGGGCCGTACACACCACGTCCCACAGCCGGCCCAGCTCCGCCGCCGTCTCGGTCCTGCCCTCCCGGGAAAGCTCCGCCGTCCGGGCCTGGAGCTTCCCGGCAAAGTCCGCGTCCAGGAGAAAGTCCCCCACGGCCCGGGCGTGCTCCGCCGCCGTGGCCGCAGCCTTCACGCGCCCTTCCAGGGCCTTCAGGGGCCCCATGACCCGCCGGCGCATATCGTCCAGCGCCGCCAGGGCCTCGTTCGCCGCGTCGTCGAACTCCCGGTTGTACCCCTCCGGGTGCATGGTCCAGGGCCGGTCCCACTGACCGCCCCGAATGCCCCAAAGGAGCACATAATTTTCCAGCCGGTCCGTCTCATCCTCCGTCAGGGGGCCCAGGCCGGTTTTCAGCCAGCCGAACACCGCCTCGTATTCGTACCCCCGCTCCGCCGCCTCCAGGGCGGACAGGATGGCCAGAGGCACGGTCTTTTGGGCCGTGTCCTCCCGGCCGGATAAAAACAGCGGCACCCGGTACCGTGCGCAGGCGCTCTCCAGGGCCGTCCGGTAGTCCCCGAAGCCCCGGGCCGCCACGGCCATGTCCCGCCAGCGGCAGCCGGACCGGGCCAGCTCCGCCAGCCTTGCCGCCGCCAGCTCGCATTCCTCATAGATATCCACCGCGTATACGGCCCGCACCGCCCCGCCGTTTTCCGGGGCCGGGTCAGAGGAAAAGTCGAACAGGTGGTTGCAAAAATAGGAGATGGGGGCATTGTCCGGCGCGGGGGGCTCCAGCCACACCTCCTCGCACGCCGTCCCATACTCATGGGCGGCGGCCGCCAGCCACCGGGCCGTAGCCCTGGGCAGCAGGAACACGCCGTCGTCCCCGTCCTTGCCGCAGGTCAGGCACACCGTCAGGTCCGCCCCGGCCCGGATGATCTCCTTCAGCACGTTTTTCTCCAGAGCGGTGAAGTCGGAAAAGCCGTCCACATAGAAGGTCCAGCTCCCCGCGCCGCAGTCCCCGATCCGCCCGGCCAGGGCCTCCAGGCGGCTGGCGCTGTCCGCGCCGGCGCGCTCCTGCACGGCGGTATATGCCTCCGTCAGCAATGCCAGGTCCCGGAGCTTGTCCGCCAGGGCGCCAGTCGTTTTCCCCGCTGCGTCCAGGAGGGCCCCCGCCGATACCCCGGCGTTTTTCAGTTCCTCCGCCGCCCGGGACAGACTGTCCAGCGTCCGGGGCTCCCGGCAGCCCCTCCGGTAGACCGTCAGCCGGTCCCCCACCGTCCGGGCCGCCACGGCCATGCACAATAAGCGGCCGCCCCCGTCCATGGCGGGACGGCCGCCGCCGCAAAGGGCGAACACCTTCCGGGCAAGGCCCGTGAAGGACAGCACCTCCCCGTACCGGCTCAGCGTATCTCCCGCCGCGGCGCAGAGCTCCCGCTCCGCCTCGTGGCTGTACTGCTCCGGCACCAGAAGGACCATGTTCTCCCGGCCCCGCCGCACATATTCCGCTATCTCCCGGAACACCAGCGCCGTCTTCCCGGCCCCGGCCCGGCCCAATATCAATCGTACCATAAATTGATTATACCATGTCGTGCGGTTCCGGCGCAAGCCGGGAGCACGACCGGTATCTTTTCGGTATAACAACGCGCAGCGTCTGTTATACAACAGCTTCCGCAGAAAGTCACCGCCTTTCCGCCCCCCGGTTGCGTTCTTTTGAAAGATATGGTATGCTCCATCGTATCGAAAACAAGGAGCCTCCCATGGATCAGAGACTGAAAAACATGACGGCGGGACGGCCTGTGCCGCTCATACTGTCCTTCGCCCTGCCCCTGATGGCCGGCAGCGTGTTCCAGCAGCTGTATACGGTGGTGGACACCATGGTGGTGGGCAAGGCCCTGGGGGTGGACGCCCTGGCGGCTCTGGGCGCGGCGGATTGGTTCAACTGGATGATGCTGGGCGTGGTCCAGGGCTTCACCCAGGGTTTCGCCATCCCCATGGCCCAGCATTTCGGCGCGGACCGGCACGACGAGCTTAGGCGGACCGTGGGCGCGGCCGTCACGCTCAGCGCCGCGCTGGCCCTGGTCCTGACGGCGGCGGGACAGGCGCTCATACCGCCGGTGCTGGCGCTGCTGCGGACCCCGGCGGAGATCCTGGGCGGCAGCCGGCTCTACCTGCGGGTCATGTTCGGCGGCACGCCGGTGGTCATGGCCTTCAACCTGCTGGCCTGCGTGCTCCGGTCCCTGGGGGACGGCAGGACGCCTCTGCGGGCCATGGTCGCGGCCTCCCTGACCAACGTCGCGTTGGACCTGCTGTTCGTGATGGGCTTTGGCTGGGGCATCGGCGGGGCTGCGGCGGCCACGGTGATCGCCCAGGGGGTGTCGGCCCTGTACTGCCTGGGAAGGGCTTCCAGGCTGGACGTGCTGCGCCTGACGGCGGACGATCTCCGGCCACGGCCCGCCCGGCTGGGGCGGCTGCTGGCCCTGGGCTCCCCCATGGCCTTTCAAAACTGCGTCATCGCCCTGGGGGGCATGATCCTCACATCCATCGTCAACCGCTTCGGCGTCACGTTCATCGCCGGGTACACCGCCGCCAACAAGCTCTTCGGCGTGCTGGAGATGGCCGCCGTCTCCTACGGCTACGCCATGATCACCTACGCGGGCCAGAACCTGGGCGCGGGAAAGACCCGGCGCATCCGCCAGGGGGTCCGGGCCGCCCTGGGCATCGCCCTGGCCACCTCCTTGGTCATCGCCGCCGTCATGCTGCTGTTCGGCCGGACCTTCCTCGCCGGCTTCATCTCCGGCACGCCGGAACAGTTCGGCCTGGCCCTGGACACAGCCTACCGGTATCTGGCCGTCATGAGCGTGTGCCTGCCCACGCTGTACGTGCTGCACGTGGTCCGCTCCGCCCTGCAGGGCATGGGCAACACGGTCATGCCCATGGTGTCCGGCATCATGGAGTTTTGCATGCGCACGCTCGTTGCCCTGACCCTGTCCCGGATCATGGGCGGCCAGGGGGTGTTCTTCGCGGAGGTGGCCTCCTGGATGGGCGCGGACCTGGTGCTGACGGCAAGCTACCTGTGGAGCGTCAAACGCCTGCCGGAGGAATAAGGATGCGGCTTGAGCCGCACATTTTTGAAGGCCCCTTCTGACGAGGGGGCTGTCGAGCGAAGCGAGACTGGGGGAGAGACAGATGACTGCCAGTGCTGGTATTTCTCTCCCTCCGTCGCGCCTTCGGCGCGCCACCTCCCTCGTCAGAGGGAGGCATTTCATATGCCGCTCAAAGCACCCCGACCGCGTTCAGCAGAAGCTTCAATCCCAGAAGGCACAATATGACGCCGCCGGCGGTCCGGGCGGCCCTCCGGCGGGACCGGCCCACCCGGCTGCCAAGGGACACACCCAGCGTGGACAGCGACCCCATCACCAGCGCCACCAGCCCTCCCGCCCGCAGCGCCGGCACCTCCAGCACCGCGAAGGCCACGCCCACCGTCATGGCGTCGATGCTGGTGGCAAGGCTCAATGCCGCGACGGACCGCAGCCGGCTCTCCTGCCGGACACAGGGTTCCTCCTCGGGCTGCCGGGCCTCCCGGATCATGCCCACCCCCACCGCCGACAGCAGCAGCGCCGCCGCCCAGGGATAGACCGCCGCCAGGCTGTCCGGCAGACTCGCCCCCACCAGATACCCCGTCAGGAGCATCCCCACGTGAAATCCGCTCATGACGGCCACGATGGGCCATATCCGCCTGCCCCCGGCCGCCATGCCCATGCACACGGACGCGGCGAAGCCGTCCATGGACAGGCCCAATATCAACAAAAGCTGATCGAAAAAATGCAAAGTATCCCCTCCAACGGGCAGGCCGCTGCCGGGCCCGCCTATGGCAGGATATGCCGCCGGTCCCCCGGGGGTGAAAAGGGCAAAAATGGTGCGTTCTGAGATTGACCCTGTAACAAATCGGTGTTATAATGTTTCTAATTTGTAACCTGGAGGTCTATGGCTTCTATGTGGGTATCGGACAGGTGGCGGGACTATGAGCTGCTGGACGCCTCCGGCGGGGAAAAGCTGGAGCGCTGGGGCAGCCGCATCCTGCTGCGGCCGGACCCCCAGGCCATCTGGGCCACGCCCAGGACCGACAGGCGCTGGACCCGGCCCGACGCGGCGTACCGCCGGTCCAGCTCCGGCGGCGGGGCATGGGAGAAGAACAGCCTGCCCCCCAGCTGGCAGATACGCTACGGGGAACTGACCTTCCAGGTCAAGCCCATGAGCTTCAAGCACACGGGCCTGTTCCCCGAGCAGGCGGCCAACTGGGACTGGGCCAGGTCAAAGATCCGCGCCGCGAAGCGGCCCGTCCGGGTACTGAACCTGTTCGCCTATACCGGTGCGGCCACGGTGGCGTGCCTGGCCGCCGGGGCGGAGGTGTGCCACGTGGACGCGGCCAAGGGCATGGTGGCCTGGGCGAAGGAGAACGCGGTGTGCTCCGGCGTGGCGGACCGGCCGGTCCGGTGGATCGTGGACGACTGCGCCAAGTTCTGCCAGCGGGAGATACGCCGGGGCCGGCGCTATGACGCCATCATCATGGACCCGCCCTCCTACGGCCGGGGGCCAGGGGGCGAGGTCTGGCGGCTGGAGGACGATCTGTGGCCCTTCGTGTCGTCCGTGGTGCCGCTGCTCTCCGACGAGCCGCTGTTCGTGCTCATCAACTCCTATACCACGGGCCTTTCGGCGTCGGTGCTGACCTATATCGCCGAGAGCCTGTTCACGAAAAAATTCGGCGGTCATAGCGACGCCCAGGAGCTGGGATTGCCCGTGTCCGCGTCGGGCCTGGCCCTCCCCTGCGGGGCCAGCTGCCGGTGGGAAAAATAACGCGGCGCAGCCGCACACCGCTTGGAAAGCCTCCCCTGACGAGAGAGGTGGCGCGGCAAAGCCGCGACGGAGGGAGAGATACACCAGCACTGGAGGTTACTTGTCTCTCCCTCAGTCAGCGCGAAGCGCTGACAGCCCCCTCGTCAGAGGGGGCCGACGATAAGGTAAATATTTTAAAATTAAGGCAGCACATATGGACCCGATCATCCGCATCAAGAATATATCCTACACATACCCCGACGCGGACCGGCCCGCTCTGGACGGGGTGAGCCTGGACATCATGCCCGGCACCTTTACGGCGGTGCTGGGCTCCAACGGCAGCGGTAAATCCACCCTGGCCAAGCACCTGAACGCCATTCTGGTCCCCGCCGGGGGCAAGGTCTTCGTGGACGGGATGGACACCGCCGACGAGGGGAATCTGCTGGCCATCCGCCGGCAGGTGGGCATGGTGTTCCAGAACCCGGACAACCAGATCGTCGCCAACGTGGTGGAGGACGACGTGGCCTTCGCGCCGGAAAATCTGGGCGTGGAGCCGAAGGAGATCCGCCGCCGGGTGGACGAGGCGCTCAAATCGGTGGGCATGTATGAGTTTCGCATGCACGCGCCCCACCTGCTGTCCGGCGGGCAGAAGCAGCGGGTGGCCATCGCCGGGGTGCTGGCCATGGACCCGGACGTGCTGGTGCTGGACGAGCCCACCGCCATGCTGGACCCCCGGGGCCGCCGGGAGGTCATCGCCGCCGTGGAGACGCTCTGCCGGGAGCGGGGCATCACCGTGGTGCTCATCACCCACCATATGGACGAGGCGGTCCGGGCGGACCGGGTGCTGGTGCTGGATAAGGGCCGGATCGTGCTGGACGGCACGCCCCAGCAGATATTCCCTCAGACGGCGGCCTTGCAGGCCCTGCGCCTGACGGTGCCGGACACGGTAGCCCTCATGAGCCGGCTCAACGCCGCCGGGATGGACCTGCCCATGGACGCGCTGACGCCGGCGGAGTGCGCCGCCGCCATTTTGGAGGCGCTGCAATGAGTCTGATCGAACTGCGGGACCTGACCCATATCTATAGCCAGGGGACCCCTTTTGAAAAAGTTGCCATCGACAGTCTGTCTCTATCCATTGAGGCGGGGCAGACCGTGGGTCTCATCGGCCACACGGGCAGCGGCAAATCCACCCTCATCAGCCACCTGAACGCCCTTTTGAAGCCCAGCTCCGGCACGGTGCTGCTGGACGGGGAGGACATCTTCGCCTCGAAAGCCGCCATCCGGGCCGCCCGGTTCCGGGTGGGGGTGGTGTTCCAGTACCCGGAGTACCAGCTTTTTGAGGAGACTGTATTCGCGGACATCGCCTACGGGCCGAAGAATTTAAAGCTGGACAATGCCGAGATCGACCGGCGGGTCCGGGAGGCTGCGGCCTTCGTGGGCCTGGACGCGGGGCAGTTCGACCGGTCCCCCCTGGAGCTGTCCGGGGGCCAGAAGCGCCGGGCGGCCATCGCCGGGGTGCTGGCCATGGAGCCGGACGTGCTGGTGCTGGACGAGCCCACCGCCGGACTGGACCCGGCCGGCCGGGAGGACCTGCTGGGGCGGCTGTTCCGCTGGCGGGAGGTCCGGGGCGCCACCATCATCCTGGTCACCCACGACATGTCCATCGCCAACCGGTGCGACCGGCTGGTGGTCATGAGCGAGGGGAAGATCGTGCTGGACGGGACCCCGGAGGCGGTCTTTGCCCACGGGGAGCAGCTTGTCTCCATCGGCCTGGACCTGCCCGCCGCAGCCCATATCGCGAAGCTTTTGCGGGACCAGGGCCTGGACCTGCCTGCGGGCATCTATACCCTGGACCGGCTGGCGGAGGCCATTCTGGCCCTGCGGGGGAAGGGGGCCTCCCCATGCTGAAGGACATCACTCTGGGCCAGTACTTCCCCGGGGATACCGTGGTCCACCGTCTGGACCCCCGGACCAAGCTTGTCCTCACCCTGGTCTACATCGCCGCCCTTTTCATGGTGGGCTCCTGGGGCGGGTACGCGCTGGTGTTCGCGGCCCTGGCCTCCGTGGCCGCCGTGGCCCATATCCGGCCCCGCGCCCTTTTGAAGGGTCTGAAGCCCCTGGTGTTCATCATCGTGTTCACGGCGGTGCTGAACCTGTTCTTCACCGGCGGGGACGATATCCTCTTCCAGTGGAGGTCCATCCACGTCACCTGGTCCGGGCTGAAGCGGGCCGTGAGCATGGTGCTGCGCATCCTGCTGCTGGTGTCCGGCACCTTCATGCTGACCTACACCACCTCCCCCCTGGCCATCACCGACGGGCTGGAAAAGCTGCTGTCCCCGCTGAAAAAGCTCCACGTGCCGGTGTATGAGCTGAGCCTGATGATGTGCATCGCGCTGCGGTTCATCCCCACCCTCATCGAGGAGACGGACCGGATCATGTCCGCCCAGAAGGCCCGTGGGGCCGACCTGGAGACGGGCACGCTGCCGGAGCGGGCAAAAGCCCTGCTGCCGCTTTTGATCCCCCTTTTCATCTCATCCTTCCGCCGGGCCGACGAGCTGGCCCTGGCCATGGAGTGCCGGTGCTACAACGGGGGCGAGGGCCGGACCCGGATGAAGCAGCTGCGCATGGCCTGGCAGGACGGCGTGGCCTTCGCCCTGGGCGCGGCGCTGGTGGCGGGCATCCTACTCCTGCGGAGGCTGGGGATATGAGAAACATCGCCATCCGCCTGGCCTACGACGGCTCGGCCTACCACGGCTGGCAGACCCAGGCGGGCCTGCCCACGGTCCAGCAGGCTCTGGAGCGGGCCGTGGAAAAGACTGTGCAGCACGCCGCGCACGTGACCGGCTGCGGCCGCACCGACGCGGGGGTCCACGCCCTGGCCTACTGCGCCAACTTCCGCACGGACTGCGCCATCCCCATCGACCGGGTGCCCCTGGCCCTCAACAGCCGCCTGCCGGCGGACATCGCCGTCCAGGCCGCCGTGGAGGCCCCGGACGCTTTCAACGCCATCGGCTCCTGCGTGCAAAAGGAATATATCTATAAAATACACAACAGCCGCATCCGGGACCCGTTTTTGGACCTGCGGGCCTGCTTCTGGCCCGCGCCCCTGGACGCGGAGGTGATGAACGAGGCCGCCGCCGCCTTCGTGGGGACCCACGACTTCGCCGCCGTCCGCAGCGTGGGCACCGAGACGCGCACCACCGTACGCACCGTACGCTGGTGCCGGGCGGAGCGGGACAGGGACATGATCACCGTCACCGTCTGCGCCGACGGGTTTTTGTACAACATGGTCCGGGCCATCGTGGGCACGCTGGTGTACGCCTCCGACGGCAAGCTGGCCCCCGGCGACATACCGGCTCTGCTGGAAAAGGGCGACCGGCGGCTCACCGGCCCCACCATGCCGCCCCAGGGGCTTTACATGCACCGGGTCTGGTACGAGGGGGACGTGGGCCGGATGATGGGAAATATACCAATAGACACCGATTGACAGATTGTGATAGAATATATAGTTACGAAATACCAAGGGGATGACCCATGGCGAACAAGCATCTGAAAAAAACCGATACATCCCCCCAGACGGAAGCGACCGCCCCAAAGGCCCGCCACGCCAAGCCGGCAGACGCCCCCAAAAAGACGGGGCCCAAGGCCACCGCCGGGGGCAAAACGTCCGCCAAGGGCAAAAAGGCCCCCAAGCAGGACCAGGCCCAGGAGCAGGTCATCTCCCTGACGGAAGCCCTCACCGCCCAGGTGGAGGCGTCCCTCAGCCAGTCCAGGGCGGCGGACACGCCCAAGAAAAAGGCCCCGTCCAAGGCCAAAGCCGGACCAAAGGCCAAGGCGGCGCCCAAGGAAAAGTCCGCGCCCAAGACCAAAGCGGAGCCTAAGAAAAAGGCGGCGTCCAAGACCAAGGCCGCCTCCAAGGAAAAGGCAGAGCCCAAGGAAGAAGCCCCGCCCGAAAAGAAGCCGGCCAAGCCCAAGCACACGGTCTCCCGCCGGCCCAAGGCCCCCGCCAAGGAAAAGGCGGACACGGCCCCGGAGGAGGAGCCCTCCGGCCGGCACGACGCCGCCCGGGAGCAGACAGAGCCCGTGAACTTCCGCCGGGACAAGGCGAAGCCCATCCCCGGCGGGAAAAAGCCCCTGCTGTCCTACCGGGACCGGGTGGGAGCGGTCATCTCCCTCATCGCGGCGGTGGTCCTGCTGGCCGCCACGGCGGTGGTCTGGGTGTACAAGGACAGCTTCTCCCCGGACGGGATGGTCTTTTCCGCCGACACGGCGGCCGTGGCCCGGGAGGAATATGTGTTCGACGCCGGCTCCGGCGAGGCCTTTGCCGCCGCTGGAAAGGGTCTGGCCGTGGCCAACACCTCCGGCTTCGAGCTGCTGGACGGCAACGGCTCCGCCGTCACCAGCATGGTCATGCAGATGGAAAACCCCGCCGCCACCGGCTGCGACAGCTTCGCGGTGTTCTACGACCTGGGGGGCCGGCGGCTGGCCGTGGCCCGGTTCGACGGCACCGTGGAGGAGATCGACACCGAGGGCAATATCCTCTCCGCCACCGTATCTGAGGGCGGATACCTGGCCGTCACCACGGAGCACACCGGCTACCGGGCCCTGGTGACCGTGTACGACCCCCAGATGGAGGAGATCTATGAGTGGTACTCCTCCTCCGCCTGGGTCATCAGCGCGTCGGTCTCGCCGGACGGCCGGAAGCTGGCCGTGCTCAGCTACACCGCCAGCGGCAGCGAGGTCCGCTTCTTCCGGCTGAACGACGAGGACCAGATCGGCTCCTTCGCGGCGGAACGGACGGTGCTGCTGGACGTGCACTGGTTCACCTCCAACAAGCTGTGCGCCATTTCCAGCGAGCAGGTGCTGTTTTTCAACGCCAGCGGCGAGTGGGAGAACACCTACTCCTTCAACGGCCAGTACCTGGTGGGATACACCTTTGACGGCGGCAACTGCGCCGCCTTCGCCCTGAGCCCCTACCGGGCCGGCACCACCGCCACGCTGGTCTCCCTGGGACCCAGCGGGGAGGAGATGGGCGCCGCGGACGTGCAGAGCGAGATCGTGTGTCTCACCGCCTCCGACCTGGAGGTCATGGTCCTGTGCTCCGACGGGGCCGTGCTCTACAACAGCTCCCTTGCCGAAAAGGGCCGCCTGAACGGCCTGCCGGGCTTCAAATACGGCCTGCTGCGGGACCGGGGCGAGGCCCTGCTCATCGCTTCCAACTACGCGGAAGTGTACACGTTCTGACCACACATACCATTGCGATCGCATTTTGCGGGAGGTACCTGCCCATGGATCTGAACATCAACACCATCATCAACATCGTCCTGGTCGCCATCCTGATCGTCTGCGGCTGGCAGGGCTATAAAAAGGGCATCATCATGGGAATTATCGAGGTGCTCACGATAATACTATCTCTATACGGCGCGCAGCTGCTGACCGACACCTATTCCTACGAGGTCATCCCCGTGCTGAAGCCCTTCGTCAGCGGCTATATGGATACCCAGGTGGAGAACACCGCCTACGCGGCCATGGGCTATGAGCCCGACCCCCAGACGGGCCGGTTCAACGTGTCGGCCTCCCTGGCGGACCTGCTGGCCCAGAACCCCGGCATGGAGGAGCCCGTCGCCCGGCAGGTATTCCAGACGCTGGGGCTGTATGACGACCTGACCCAGACCCTCACGGAGCGGACCATGACCTATATGCAGGAGAACAACGCCTCCCTCACCTCCTCCATCGTCACCATCGCCTGTCAGACCGTCACCTGGTACGGGGGCTTTCTGCTGGCGTTCATCATCCTGTTCGCGATCTTCACCATCATCGTGAACCTGCCCAACCTGAGCTTCAAGATCCCCTACGTTGGCATCGTCAACGACATCGGCGGCGCCGCCATCGGGGTCTTTGCGGGGATGCTGTTCTGCTCCATCCTGGTATGGGCCTGTCAGTTCGCGGGACTGCTGCTGTCGGAGCAGACCCTGCGGGGCACGGGCCTGGCGGCGTACCTGATGGACCGGAATCTGCTGGCCAACTACATAACTCTTTGATCTTTCTGCGAGGAGACTGTCATGCAACCTACTCTCTGCGCACGGTGCCATAAAAATATGGCCGTGATCTTCATCACAAAAATAGAAAACAACCAGTCCCGGAACGAGGGGCTGTGCCTGAGCTGCGCCAAGGAGCTGCACATCAAGCCGGTGGACGACATCATCTCCAAGATGGGCCTGACGGACGAGGACCTGGAGAGCCTGTCCGGGGAGATGACCAACGCCCTGGGCGGGGCCGAGGGCATCGAGAGCCTGATGGATATCGACACCTCCAACGACGGCGACGACGACTCGGACCAGGGCAAGACCGCCACGTTCCCCTTCCTGAACCGGCTGTTCGGCGGCCCCCAGGGCCAGATGAACGGCGGCGACAGCACGGGACCCTCCCCCGGGCCGGGGCCTGCCGCGCCCAGCCAGGACCGGCGGGGCGGCAAGAAGAAGTTCCTGGAGAATTACTGCATCAGCCTGACCCAGCGGGCCCGGGAGGGCAAGCTGGACAGGATGATCGGCCGGGCCGAGGAGCTGGAGCGGGTCATCCAGATCCTGAACCGCCGCCAGAAAAACAACCCCTGTCTCATCGGCGAGCCCGGCGTGGGCAAGACCGCCATCGCCGAGGGCCTGGCCCAGCGCATCGCCGC
>CANPXZ010000030.1 GCA_947587485.1 uncultured Oscillospiraceae bacterium
CCGTCTGGGCGGGGTTGTTGTAATAGCCCAGGGACAGGCAGGTGCCCAGCACACACAACTCCCCCGTCTCCCCGGGGGCGGCGGGCTTATTATCATCGTTCAATATCAAAATGCGGGTGTTGGCGCAGGCTCTGCCGATGGGCAGGGGCTCGTCGTCGTCAAAGTCCCGGTCCACGATGTAATAGGCGCACACGTCGGTGATCTCCGTGGGGCCGTACATGTTGCAGTAAGTTGCCTCCGGCACCGCCCGCCGCCACATGTTGAGCTGCCGGTTCGGCATGACCTCCCCGCAGAAGTACACCCGCTTCAGGCCCGTGGGCGGCATGGCGTCCAGGATGCCGGAGTTGGCCACGGCGATCAGGGCCGAGGGCACGAAAAAGATGGTGTCGATCTCATGCTCCGCCAGAAAGCGCATCATGGTCCTTGGGAAGGAGAAACACTTTTTCGGGAGTATCCAGGTGGTGCAGCCGTTTTTCAGGGTGGAGTAGATGTCCAATGTGGAGTTGTCGAACACGAAGGGGGCCTGGTTGCCCAGCACGCAGGTCTCGTCGATGCCCAGGGCCTCGTGGAGCCAGTCGGCGTAGTCCACCATGCTCCGGTGGCTGATGGTGACCCCCTTGGGCACGCCGGTGGAGCCGCTGGTGAACAGCACATAGAGAAGGTCCGTGTCCACATGGGCGGCCCGGATGGCGGCTAAGACATGCTCGTCCGGCTCCGTCTCGCAGACTTCCGCGAACAGGGCACAGCCCGCGTCCCCGGCCACGGCCCGGGCCGCCTCGGCGTTCTTTTCGTCACAGAACACGAAGGCGGGATGGAGGGTGTCGAAGATGAGGCGGATGCGCTCGGCGGGCATTTTCGTGTCCAGGGGCACGTAAAAGCACCCGGCAGCTACTGCGGCAAAAAAGGCCGCCAGGCACTCCGGCGTCTTTTCCATGAACACCGCCACGGGCTCGTTGGGCCCCACCCGCCCGGCAAGATAGGTGCCGCCCCGGCGGGACAGGTCCCGCAGTCGGGCGAAGGTCAGGGCCGTTTTTTCGTCCCCGAAGGCGATCTTGTCCGGGAACCGGGCCGCCGAGGCGTCCAGGTAGTCCAAAACGTTGGTGATCATCTCTTTATCTCTCCCCTATCGTCACAAAAACAGCCGAACAAGCTTTGTATTTTGCAGCGTGGCCTGGCTGATGACGGAATTGGAAAAGAACACCGCCAGCAGGCTCAGCACGAACACGAAGATATAGGCCGTCACCAGCCCCTCCCCGAAGCCCAGAGCCGCCCCCAGCAGCCGGTTGGTCATGGAGCCGATGCCCTCGCTGCGCCGGGCAGCCACCAGCTTGGCCAAAAACTTGCTCACGGTCAGGCAGGCAGACAGCACCAAAATGCTCAGCACCGCCTGCACCAGCGTCAGCAGCACGGGCCGCAGTACGGTCTGGGTGATGATCTGGGCCAGGCTCCCCGCGTCCTGCCGGAGCAGGGCGATGATCTGGTCCACGGTGGCCTGGTCCACCACCTGGCCGCCGAAAAAGCCCCGGAGGCTGTTCAGCACGTTTTGCAGGCTCTCCACCGCCACGGCGCCGCTCTCCATAGCGCTGAGCATATCCGGCGGGATTGCCTCCGTCACGGCGGTCACGGCCCTTGGCTCGATGAAGGCGGCGTAGATCCGCTCCGCCCAGCCGCCCACATACATGCTGATCAGCACCACCGCCGCCACCCAGCCCAGCAGCCGCACGATCTCCGACAGCACACCCTGCCGCCAGCCCCGCCATAGGGTCAGCAGGATCACCAGCGTCACGATGATGTCATATACCATGCCTGCGGTCAGTTTCAAGGTCATACCCTCCGGAAGAAGAATCCATACACACAGTAATTATAACCGATTATACCCCTGAGCGCAAGCGCCAGAGAACAGGGTCGGGACGATGTCTTGACAGGCGGCGGCAACTGGGTTATAATGGGCATACAAAAAGGGCGCTGTGACAGCGGTCAGCCCTAGTTCAAGGTAGTGGCTTCATAGAAACCGTCACCGGCCAGGGTGGCGGTTTCCGCTTCTCACGACTATGATCGTGACCCGATAAGGTCCGATATGTAGCGTAATTCGCATACGCCTCACCTCCTTTACAGAGGTGTGGCCAACCGCCGCCGCTTACAGCGCCCTGGTGCATAAGCACCGTGGGCAGGATACCACAGTGCCAGTCAAATTGCAAGCCGCCTCCCTCTCGCGAGGGAGGCGGCTTGCGTTACTACGCAAGGAGACTTACTTTGTAAACGTCAGGTCCAGGGCGTCCTCAAACTCGGTCAGGCCCTCCCGGAGAGCGGTGTCGTCGGTCCAGGTGTCGCCCACCAGCTTTGACTCCACCTCCACCCAGGCGTCCTCATAGGGCACCGGCTGGCCGTTTTCGTCCCGGTAGCCTTGGCCGCTGCCCAGGGCGGTGACGCTTGTCACCTGGGCCGGGTCGATGAGCCGGTTGAAGACCATACGCTGCACCCCCTCGTGGATGGTGCCCATCCGTTCGTTCAACGTATAAGGCTCCGTCCGCTCCACGACGTACTCGCTGCCGTCGGACAGGTGCACGACCAGGTCCTCAAAGCCGTAGTCGTTGCCGTAGGGGTTCCCCGCCGGAGGCTCTATCACCAGCCCCATGGGGGACAGTTTGGCGGTCCAGCCGTCCTCCGCCGTCAACGCTGTCGTTTGCGCGGGCTCCGGCAGGGTGAGCGTGAGCTTATATTCCTCCGCCTTGTCCTGCTTTTCATCCAGGAAGAAGTAAACGTCCAGGGCGTCCGGCCAGGTCTCGTCCCCGAACAGGGCCATATAGACCGTGGCCTCGATCTTCGTGTCCGTGGCGCTCACCAGGGCCGTCTGTTCGTCCACCATGCCCCCATCGCCGGGTATGCAGAGCAGCGGCGCGTTGAGCAGGCCCAGGTCGCCGTCGGCGGAGACGGCATAGGCGTCCTCCCAGTAGAAGTACCCCCACACCTGGTCCGTCACGGTCATGTCCGGCAGGCCGTCGGGGGCCTCCACCGTGTAGGTCAGCGCGCCCACGCCGTTGTCCGCCAGGACCACGTTCTCCACCGTACACGTCACGCCCCCCGCGGTGACGGACGCGCCGCCGGCCACGCTGCCTTCCAGGACCCGCTGGGCCGTCTCCTGGTCCACCGGCTGGCCCTCGGTGACGATCTCCATGGTCTTCTGGTTACCGTCCTCGTCCCAGCTGTCCAGGGGCAGGTCATAGGTCTGTTTTCCCGCGTCCTCGCCGCCGAAGACCGTCTCGAAAAAGCCCGTGTACTCCCCCACCGCGTAGGCCGTGACGGACAGGGCCAGAATCATCGCCGCCGCTATGAGGACTGTCCGCAGCGTGTTGCGGCCCATGCGCTTGAAATGCCTTACCGTTTTTTCTCTGTCGATCATCGCAAAAACCTCCTCCAAGGTATCGTCGGAGGCGTGAAGGGGCTCCAAGGCCCGCTGGATGCGTTCTCTTTCCGTCATAGTCTCTCAGCCTCCGTCAAGGTGAATTTCAGCTGTTGTCTGGCCCGGGCCAGGCGGGTGCCCACGGTGGCGGGCGGCACGCCCAGAAGCTGGGCGGTCTCCCGGATGGAATAGCCCTCGTAGTAGTACAGGACGATCACCGCCCGGTACTTCGCGTCCAGTGCCATGATGGCGGCGTACAGGTCCCGGTCCTGGGGCTCCTTGAACTGGAGGGTGTTCTCATAGTCCTCCAGGGGCTCGCCCCGCTTCCGCCAGGGGGAGCGTAATATCTTCTTGCACTCGTTGACCGTCACCCGGATGAGCCACGCCTTCATGTGCTCGTCGCTGTCGAAAACCTTGTCCGTCTTATACAGGGCCAAAAGCGTGTTCTGGACCGCGTCGTCCGCGTCCTCCCGGCTCTTCAGATAGCTGAAGGCCAGGCGGAAGATCATGTCCATGTACTTTTGGGCCGTCCTTGTGAACCGCTCTTGTGACAACATACCGCCGTTTCCTCTCGAAAAGCTTTTCACCTGGAATATCCGCCGCCGCCCCCGAATTTTTCAGAGGCGGCGGAAAAAAGTTTTTTTAATCAATATACCTTATTGTCGCCTCCCTCTGACGAGGGAGGTGGCTTGGCCGTCAGGCCAAGACGAAGGGAGAGATACACCAGCACTGGCAGTGACTTGTCTCTCCCCCAGTCAGCGCAAAAGCGCTGCCAGCCCCCTCGTCAGAGGGGGCCAACGAAATCCCGATCGTCACCCGATCAAATACGCCCTCACCGGCGCGCCCTCGCAGCCGCCCAGATTCAGCGGCGCGGCGCTGAGAAAATACTTCCCCGGGGCCACATCCTTCAACACCACGCCTTCCAGCAGCACGATCCCCGCCCCCAGCAGGATGCAGTGGACGGTCTTGTGGTCCTCGTCGGGGCCGAAGGTCTGGCTCTCGTTGCCGATGAGCCGGATGCCGGCGGCGGCGAATACCCGGGCGGCGTCCTCGGTGACGGTGGCATGGCCCGCGATGAGGATGCGCTCCGCCGCCCCCGCGGCCCTGGCCTCGGTCAGGATGCGCGACCCGTCGGAGGCCGTCACGTCCCCCTCGCACCGGCCCACGTAGCAGTCCCCCACGAATGGCTCCAGCCCCACCTGGTCGATGGTGGCTCCATCGGGGACAAAGTGGAAGGGCGCGTCCACATGGGTGCCGTTGTGGGCGCACATGGAAAAGGCCGTCAGGTTGCTGACGCTGCCCTCCACGCCGATGGTCTTGATCCGCTCCATGGCCGGGGCCGGGTCCCCTGGGAACACCTTGCAGGAGAAGACCTCCTGGGAAATGTCGATGATCATAGCCCGCCTCCTGTGTTTTTTCCCATCTTAACACAGCGCGCCGCCTCATTCAAGGCCGATGTCCTCCTGGGCCGGGCCGGAGAGCAGGCGGCCGTCCGGGTCGAAGCGGGAGCCGTGGCATGGGCAGTCCCAGGTCTTTTCGTCCGGATCCCAGGCGAGCTCGCACCCCAGGTGGGGGCACCGGGGCCGGACGGGGTGGTCCCCGCCCGCCTCGTCCCGGTAAAGGCCCACCTTCCGGCCCCCGGATTCCACGATGCCCCCGTGGCCGGCGGGCAGGTCCGCCGCGCTGTCCCGGGCCGGGCCGAAGGCGCTTTTGAGCAGGCTTTTGGCCGTGATCCGCCCATCCTCCCACAATGTCCCCAGGCTGGCCCGGAGGCGAAACCGGCGGGGCGTGAACAGGGACGCATAGGGATTTTTCCGGCCCAGGACCGCGTCGGTCAGGATATGGGCCGCGACCATGGCTGTGGTCATGCCCCACTTTTGAAAGCCCGTGGCCGCATACCAGTCCGGCCGGGACGCGGCGAAGGGGCCGATGAAGGGCACCCCGTCCAGGGGGATGCAGTCCTGGGCGGACCAGGCGGCCGCCTCCCGACAGCCGGGCCACCAGCTTCTCGCCGCCCGGCGCAGGCGGGCGTACCGGCCCCCGGCGGCGTTCTCCCCGGTCCGGTGAGCCCCGCCCCCCAGCAGCAGCCGGTCCCCGGCCATGCGGAAGCTGAGCCCGCCCGGGTCCACGCCGTAGTACATCCCGTCCAGGTCCTGGGCGTTCTCCAGGGCCAGGACATAGCTGCGCTCCTGGTGCAGCCGGGCAAAGAACAGGCCCGGGAAGTTCACGAAGGGATAGTGGCAGGCGAAGATCACCTTGTCCGCCCGGACCGTGCCCCGGTCCGTCAGCAGCACATGCCCCTCCGCCCGGAAGACCGGAGTGTTCTCATAGACGGTCAGGTCTTTGGCGACGGCCCGAAGGAACTTCAGCGGGTGGAACTGGGCCTGCCGGTCGAACCGGAGAGCCTCCGCCACGGGAAAGGGCAGGCTGGTCTTGGCCGTGAGCCGGGCGGGCAGCCCCAGCTGCACCGCCGCAGACCACTCCCGCCGGACCGCCTCCGGAGAGACGGCGGTGTAAAGATAGGCCGGCAGCCGACGGAAGGCGCAGTCGATGTTCTCCTCGGCGATCAGCTTTTCATACTGCTCGACGGCTTCCTGATTGGCCCGGGCGTACAGGGCGGCCCCCTCCTGCCCCAGCTGGGCGATGAGCCGGTCGTAGATGAGCCCGTGCTGGCTGGTGATTTTCGCCGTCGTTCCCCGGGTCTGGCCGGAGCCGATACGGTCCGCCTCCAGCACCGCCACGGAAAGGCCCTCCTTTTGTAAATACCAGGCGGTCAGGCACCCGGCCAGTCCCGCCCCGATCACCGCCGCGTCCGCCTGTATATCCCCCGCCAGGCTTGGCCGGGGCGTCAGGGCGGCGTCCCCGCTCCAGATGCTCTGCATGGTCATCCCTCCCGGAGATATCCTAAACATCCGGCGGAAAAATTAAACGCCGCCAATTGCCTTGCTTCGCCCACTGTGATATACTCGCAGGAGATTAACGATTTTGGGAGAAGCCATATGATCCGATTCAACAACGATTACAGCCGGGGCACTCACCCCGCCGTGCTGCGGGCCCTGGCCGACACGAACGGCGACAGCTACGGCGGCTACGGCATCGACCCCTGGTGCGAGAAGGCCGCCGACGAGATCAAAAAGCACCTGGCCTGCCCGGACGCGGCGGTGCACTTTCTGGTGGGCGGCACCCAGGCCAACTTCACCGCCATCTCCGCGTGCCTGCTGCCCTATCAGTCCGCCGTCTGCGCCGACACCGGCCACATCCACGCCCACGAGACCGGGGCCGTGGAGCACGGGGGCCACAAGATCCTGACCGTCCCCGCCAAGGACGGCAAGATCGACGCCGGGCAGATCGAGGCTTTGGGGGAGGCGTACCGCTCCAGCCCCATCCAGGAGCACATCACCCAGCCCC
Organism: uncultured Oscillospiraceae bacterium; assembly: GCA_947587485.1. Classification (GTDB taxonomy): domain Bacteria; phylum Bacillota; class Clostridia; order Oscillospirales; family Oscillospiraceae; genus CAJOIG01. The sequence continues at coordinate 6,809 of CANPXZ010000030.1, forward strand.
GGCTGGTCTACATCTCCTTCCCCACGGAGTACGGCACGGTGTATACCCTACCGGAGCTCAAGCGCATCCGCGCCGTCTGCGACAAGTACGGCATGCTGCTGTTCGTGGACGGGGCCCGGATGGGCTACGGCCTGGCCGCCTCGGACGTGACATTGCGGGATATGGCCAGGCTGGCGGACCTGTTCACCATCGGCGGGACCAAGTGCGGGGCTCTGTTTGGGGAGGCGCTGGTCATCACGAACCCGGCTTTGAAGCCCGGCTTCCGCAGCTGCATCAAGCAAAACGGCGGCATGCTGGCTAAAGGGTGGCTGCTGGGCGTGCAGTTTTATACGCTTTTTGAAAACGGCCTCTACTTCGACATCTGCCGCAGGGCCGTGGACCAGGCCGGGCGCATCCGGGCCGCCTTCGCCGCGAAGGGCGTCCCCGCCTATGTGGACAGCCCCACCAACCAGCAGTTCGTGGTCCTGGACCATGACCAGATCGAGGCCCTGGAGAAAAAGTATGTCTTTGAGCTGGACCACGCCGTGGACGACACCCACATGTGCGTGCGTTTCTGCACCAGCTGGCACACCTCCGAGGCGGACGTGGACGCGCTGGCGGAGGATATCAAAAATCTGTGAAAATTCACCATTGCATATCCCGGCATGGGGTGCTATAGTAAACAGCGACAACCGAACAAGCGAACGATGTCTTCAGGGCAGGGTGAAATTCCCGATCGGCGGTACAGTCCGCGAGCGAAAGCAGATCCGGTGTGATTCCGGGACCGACAGTATAGTCTGGATGGAAGAAGATGTGTTGAGCGGCGCCGTTTTGACGGCGGGCCAAGGCCCGCGCCATAGACGCGGCCCGATATGGACACCTGGAAGGCACACGTGCTTCCAGGTGTCAAATATTTTATCGGAGGTATCTCTCTATGGACAGCCATCCCACCGTCAACAAAAGCGCCAGACCCGCCAGCGCCCGCCGGCCCGCCACCGTGGGCATGCTCTGCGCCGTGGCCTATGTGGTCATGCTCATAGGCCAGATCGTCCCCCCGGTCATGTTCCTCAGCTATGACCCCAAGGACGTGATCATCGCCATCAGCGGCTTCATCTTCGGACCGCTCACCGCCGTGTTCATCACCGTGGTGGTGGACCTGGTGGAGATGGTCACCGTCTCCTCCACGGGCGTCTACGGCTTCATCATGAACACCGTCCAGACCTGCTCCTTTGTGGTGCCCGCCGTGCTCATATACCAGCGCTGGCGTACCTCCAAGGGCGCCATCGGCGGTCTGGCCGCGGCCGTCGCGTCCATGACGGCGATGATGTGCCTGTGGAACTACATCGTCACGCCCTTCTACATGGGCCAGCCCCGGGAGGCGGTGGCCGCCATGCTGCCCACGCTGTTTTTGCCCTTCAACCTGGTCAAGGGCACCATCAACGCGGGGCTGACGCTGCTGCTGTATAAGCCCATGGTCACCGCGCTGCGGCGCGCGAACCTGGTGGAGCCCTCCGCCGGCAGCGGCGGCAAGGGCGGCCTGAACTGGGGCATGGTACTGCTGGGCGCGGCCCTGACCCTCACCGGTACGCTGCTGATCCTGGTCATGCTTGGCGTGCTTTGAAAGGTCCAATTTGAAACGACAGCCCCGGCGCGTCCGCGCCGGGGCTGCATACATTATAAGGCCCCCCTTGTGTAAAGGGAATTGTAAAACAGCGGCGAAGCCGCACATTATAAGGCCCCCTTGTGCAAAGGGGGCTGGCTCCGGCGTCAGCCGGAGACTGGGGGATTGTTACCAGTCTGGGATATCCTCCAAGACTGGTAACAACCCCTCCGAGCCGCCTTACGGCGGCCCACCTCCCCTTGCACAGGGGAGGCTTTTGGTCTGGCAGTAACTTCGCACGGTTCTCTTCTCACCGGGGAGTCTTTCATCATCCTAAGATTTTCTTTACCGTATTGTCGATATACTCGCATACGCCTTGAAAATTGTCCAGGATCTCGTTATTGGGTATACGGATGACCGTCAGATCATATCCGGTTAGGAACGCGGTCCGTTCGGCGTCCTTGGCCTGGATGCCGGGCTCATAGTGCTGCGAACCGTCCAACTCGATCACCAGCTTTGCCTCGGCGCAATAGAAATCGGCAATGTATTTGCCCAGCACCTTCTGTCTTGTGAATCTAACCGGATATTGGCGCAGAAAGTCATACCAAAGGTGCCGTTCTTCCTTCGTCATTCTCTTTCGCAGTTCTCTGGCCGCCGGCGTCAGGTCACCATTGTGCTTGCGTTCCATACGGCGCCTCCTAACGGACCAACTCCTCACACACCGCCTCTGTGTCGGATGCGCCGCCGCCAAGGAGGTATAGGGTCCCGTCCGCCATGGTCACCTTCAGCCAGGGGCCTTCCCGGGGGTCCAGGCACAGGGTGGCACGGCCCCAGGGGGTGGTGAAAGCGCCCTTCAGGATCGCGTCCGCGCCGGTGCCCAGCACCCGGGTCATGCCCTTCGGCAGCGCGTCCAGAACCTCCGCGTCCGCGATGTCCTCCATGGGCAGGGCGTAGTCCTTGCCCCAGCTCTCGGCCAGCAGAACGCCGTCCTCAATGCGCAGCGGCTCCGGCGCGCCGCACATGGCGTCGACAAAAAGGCCCATGACGGGCAGGGCCAGCAGCAGGACCAGGCTCAGGATCATGAACGCTTTGCCGCCCGGCCGGGCCAGGTTCACGGTAGAGTTGACGCCGGTGCGGGCGTTGATGATGGTCCGGCTGTCGTTGGGGTCATAGTAGAGCTGGCCCCAGAGCCACTTGTCGTCCTCGTCCACATAGAAGCCCTGGCCGCTGGCGGCGGTGAGCTTTTCCTGGACATGCCGGACCCGGAACTCGATGGCCACGGCGACGGCGCAAATGCCCAGACCCAGGCCCATGGTGAGCCAGACCAGCACCTGACTGTCAGAGAAATATTTGGTGCTCAGCCATATGCCCACGTCGATAGCCGCCATCATCCAGGCGCACAGCAGCCACACCCGGTCCCAGGCCCGGCGGCGGACCCGGGTCAAGGCCGCCGTCACGGCCTCGTTCTCGTCCACGGTCTCCGCCCGGTTGCGGTAGAGATACTTATTCCCCGCCCAGCAGGCCAGGGCCATCGCCCCGTCCAGAAGATAGAGGAACCACAGTTCCCGGTCGAATGCCGCCGGGACCGCCGCGACCAAAGCCGCCGCCACGAACCACCACACACTGCCCCGCTTGGCCGGCTCCGCCGCCACGGTGACGCTGGCGGTCCGGACCGTGGGCACGGTCCAGCCACGGACCCGCTTCACCGCCTTCAGCTTCCCGTTCCAGCGGGCGGTGCAGGCAAATTCCGCCACGATCAGCAGGTCGATCCAGAGAAACAGCAGGCAGAAGTTGATCCCCGGCCAGCAAAGCGCCGTGAACAGAGCCGCAAGGACCGCAAGACTCAGGCAGACGATCAGCTGCGCACGCTTGAACCCCTTTAAAAGGCCCAGGACCTCCGGGTCCGCCCGGCCCGCCAGGGGGAACGTGACCCCCACGACGATGTTTTTCTTGAATTTCGCCTCGTTGACGTTCAGGGCGTACATCACGGGCAGGAGCACGATACATGCGGCCCACGAGATCAGCGCCGTCATTTTGTTCCCTCCTCATATAGCTTTCTGCACAGCTCCATGGCCGCGTCCGCGTCCAGCCCCGCCAGCCGCAGCTCTCCCAGCCGCAGCCGCAGGCCCTCCAGGGTCTCCTTCGACGGCCCCGCGTTTTGCTCCCGGCGGGCCACCGCCGCGCCGGAGCGCCGGTCCGTGGTGATATGCCCCTCCTGCTTCAGCAGCTGATAGGCCTTGCTCACCGTCATCATGTTGACGCCGCACTCCTCCGCCAGGGCCCGGACCGTGGGCAGCTTATCCCCGGTTGTCAGCTCCCCCCGGCCCACCGCCAGGACGATCTGGTCCCGGATCTGCATGTAGATGGGCCGGTCCGAACTGAAATCCAGCTTTAAGAGCATCCGCGCACCTCCTTGTATTATTTGCATTAATTAGAATAATACAAACAATACAAACTGTCAAGAACTTTTTTCCGGTCCCGGCAAAAAGATGTTGCAACGGGCCATGGGGGGCTTTATAATGAAGCCGTGGCTGACGCCAAAACGGGGAGTTGCAGCGAAAGGCACGGCGAGGCGGGAGGCGGTCCCGTCTCATTGGCCGCGCTTTGGATGGGCGCGGTGATTTTTGTTATAAAGGGGAGAAAACAGCTATGATGGTAACGCGCGTGGCCGTGATCGGCATCATCGTGGAGAACCAGGAGAGCATCGAACAGCTCAACGCCATTTTGCACCGCTATTCCGGCTATATTCTGGGCCGGATGGGGATACCCTACCGGAACAGGGACATCAACATCATCAGCATCGCCGTGGACGCGCCCCAGGACGTGACCAACGCCCTGTCCGGCGAGATCGGAGCGCTGCCCGGCGTCAACGCCAAGACCGCCTATTCCCACGTCATCTCCAGATCCTGACTCTGGCGGACGGGAAGGGCGAACGATCGGAGGACCCTCCATGAAACGCCTGATAACGATTTTGCTGGCGCTGTGCGTGTGTCTGAGCGCCTGCGCCTGCGCGGGCCCCGCAGAGGTGGACAGGGACCTGGCCGTGAACGTCATGGTCCTGAACGGCACCACCGGCTTCGGCATGGCCAAGCTCATGGCGGACAGCGACGCCGGCGAGGCTTCCCTCAACTACAGCTTTTCCGTGGAGACGGACGCCAGCAGCGTGACCGCCGCTCTGCTCAGCGGGACCTGCGACATCGCGGCTCTGCCCACCAACGCGGCCGCCGCCATGTACAACAAGACCGAGGGCGGCGTGCGGCTGCTGGCGCTGAACACCCTGGGCGTGCTGTACCTGGTGGTGAACGGCGAGGCGCTGGAGATACAGTCTCTGGACGATCTGGCGGGCATGACCGTCTACGCCCCGGCCCAGAACCCCGCGTTCCTGTTCCAGGCCCTGTGCGGCGCGGCGGGCGTGGACGTGACGGTGGACGACTCCTACGCCCAGCCGGCGGACCTGCGCACGGCTCTGGCCGCCGGGGAGGTGGATATGGCCGTGCTGCCGGAACCCATGGTGACCATCGCCTGTGCCGCCAACGAGGCCCTTGTCCCGGCGCTGGACCTGACAGCCCTGTGGCAGCAGGTCTATCCCGAGAGCAGCCTGGTCCAGGGCTGCGTGGTGGCAAGGACCCAGTTCGTCCAAGACCACCCGGCGGAGATCGACGCGTTTTTGGAGGAATACGGCGCGTCCATCGCCTATGTGCAGCAGGAGCCGGAGGAGGCCGCCAAACTCATCGAGCAGACCGGCGTATTCACCAACGCCGCCGTGGCGGAAAAGGCCCTCCCCCGCTGCAACCTGTGCTTCATCACCGGCGAGGAGATGCGCCACACCATGGACGGATTTTTGCAGGTCCTTTACGGGACAGCCCCCGAGTCCATCGGCGGGGCGGCGCCCGGGGAGGATTTCTACTACGAAGGACAATAAGATCATGAAGGGCTGGAGACTGCCGGCAAAACGGATATTGGCTCCGGCCTTCTGGCTGGGAGCCTGGGCGCTGCTGGCCATGGCGGTGGATCGGGAGCTTTTGCTGCCCGGCCCGCTGGCCGTGGCCCGGCGCCTTGTGGCTTTGGCGGGAAAGGGCGGGTTCTGGCGCATCACCGCCGTGAGCCTGCTGCGGATCCTCTGCGGGACGGCCCTGGGCATCCTGGGCGGGGTGCTGCTGGCGGCGGGAACGAACCGGTCCAAGCTGCTGGAGGCCCTGTTCTCCCCGCTGCTGGCCGTCATCCAGGCCACGCCGGTGGCCAGCTTCATCCTGCTGGTGCTCATCTGGGTGGGCCGGGACATTCTGCCCTGCGTGATCGTGTTTTTGATGGTGCTGCCGGTGGTGTGGTCCAACGTATCGGCCGGGCTCCGCTCCGCCGACGAGGGACTTTTGGAGCTGGCCCGGGTCTGCGGCTTCTCCCGGTGGAAGACCACCAAGCTCATCTACGTCCCCTCGGTGGCCCCCTATTTCCTGTCCGCCTGCCGGGCCTGCCTGGGGCTGGCGTGGAAGTCCGGCGTGGCGGCGGAGGTGCTGACGGTGCCGGCCCGGTCCATCGGCCGGGAGCTTTACGAGGCGAAGCTCTACCTGAACACGGCGGACCTGTTCGCCTGGACAGCGGTGGTGGTGCTGTGCTCGCTGGTCATCGAGAACATCCTGGACGCCGCCATCGCCCAGGCGGGCCGGCACCGGCGGATGGGAGGCGGCGAGGCATGATAGACTTTGACGGCGTCGGCCTGTCCTACGGGGAAAAGCCGGTCCTGGCCGGCGTGACGCTCCACGCCGCCCCGGGGGACCGGGTCGCCCTGATGGGCCCCTCCGGCTGCGGCAAGACCTCACTGCTCCGGCTGGCCGCCGGGCTCGTGCGGCCCACGGCCGGCACGGTGACATGCCGGGCCAAGAGGCTTTCCTACGCCTTCCAGGAGCCCCGGCTGATGCCCTGGCTCACGGCGGCGGAGAACGTGGCCGCCGGGCTGGACGGCGGCGCGGCCGCCATGCCGGACGCTCTGCGGTGGCTGGAGGCGGTGGGGCTGGCCGGGGCGGCGGACACCATGCCCCGGGAACTGTCCGGGGGCATGGCCCAGCGGGTGAACCTGGCCAGGGCCCTGGCCCGGGAGGGGGACCTGCTGCTGCTGGACGAGCCATTGAAGGAGCTGGACAAGGCCCTCCGGGAGGATATCCTCTCCCTGCTGGACCGGTGCGCCGTCGGAAGGACCCTGCTGGTCACCACCCACGACGCCCATGTGGCCCGCGCCCTGGCGGAGCGGGTCTATACCTTCCGGGACGGGACCTTCCAATTGGAGCAAGACATATAAAAGACCTGCCGCAGGAATGCGGCAGGTCTTGGTTTGTTGACATAATTCAATTAACATAACGTTGCGCGCGCAGCTTTTCCTGTTCCCGGAAGGACGCCAGCAGGTCCTCGGCATCCAGCACCACAGGGGGCTGGATCGTCTCGCCCTGGCAGGCGCACACCGCCGCCAGGTAATCGTCGTCCAGCCAGAATTCCTCGAACTGCCAGCCCTCGGGCCCGTGGATCACGTCCTCCTGGTCAAGGCTCAGGAGGTGATCCCGGCTCACCGCCTTGACCCATGCCTCCTTCCGGGTCCAGATCCGGAAAAAGGCCCGATTCTGCTCGTCATGAGGCTGATCCGCCAGCCAGTCCCGCTCCCGGAAGTGGAACCGGCGGGCCACCGACATGTGGATGGGCTTGATCTGCTGCACATCCGCCCCGATCTGGCGGTCGCTGATGGCGCACATGGCATAGGGCCCGGAGTGGGAGAGGCTGAAATGCAGGTCCTCCCGCTGGGCAAACACAGGCTTTCCCGCCTGCAAGAAGCGCACCGGTTCCTCCGGATGCACGCCGTGCTGTTCCATCACATACCGCCACAGCAGCCCCGCTCCCAGGCTGGCCTCCCGGGCCGGCGCGTAGCGCAGCCGCTCCAGCCGCCGGCGCCGCCACCTGGGCAGGTAATGGGCCCCTTCCTCCGTGGAAGGCTCAGCCCCGTTCTTTAAGATAAAAACCTCCGTCATATCGCTCACCAATCCGGCGTGTACCAATAGTCATAGATTTCAAAATTCAGAATGTGGAACAGCTCCAGGTCCTGGTGCCGTTCCGGGCGGGCGTCCTCCAGCTCCACATCGTAGATCCGATCCACCCCGTCCTCCGGGATGACCACGAAGGAGTGGTCCCCGTTGAACTGGTTGATCTCCGCCGCGACGATCTGGGCGTTCTCGCCCAGGGCTCTGGCCATCAGGCCAAAGGCCGCGGCATAGCCATAGCAGGTCCCGCCTCCATAGCGGAAAAACCGAAGCGCGCGCTTGTATTCCCAGCCGGTGCTGCCCACCTCTTCCGGGGTCTCGTCCCCGGGCGTCAGCTTGTACTCAAAATTCCTCTTGACGTACATATACGCCGCCGCAAGGGCATCCCGCCCGGTCAGAGCGTTGGCCCCGCTGTCGGCCAGGGCGGCGGCCAGCTGGCTGTCCAGCCGCGCGTTTCCCGTGGTATAGCGCCCATCCGGTCCGAAGGCCCACACGCCATCGGTCTCGTCCGTCACGAGCGCTCCGTTTTCGTCGGCCTTGTACAGCCAACCATACATGCGAAAGATGCCCGGGGGCCGCCGGGGGATATCTCCCGCCAGGACGGCGTCCGCCATGAAGGGCCACGCCCAGTCATCCTCGCTCACATCCGGCGGCTTCAGCCCGGCCGCGTACAACCGGTCGCTCTCCGGCTCCCGCCCGGCCAGCCGCTCCAGTACGACGGCGGCTTCCCGCCTGGTGACGGCCTGTGCGCCGTCCGCAGCTTCCTCGATCTCCACCATCGCGCCCTGCGCCACATCCGCGGCGGCGGCGCATACGACCACCTGCTCCTCTCCTTCCATACGCTGACCAAGCCAGTCCAACAGCCCGGCAAGCTCCCCACGGGCGACGGCCGCCTCCGGCCGGAACGCCTCCCCCTCCGGGAGGGGCGCGCCCGCCTGAGAAAGTCCCGCCGCGCCCCGGTAGGCGCCCTCCGTACCACCGGCGTCCAGCCACATGGCCGACGCCGGCGTCGGCAGACCGTCCGTCAACACCGCCGCGGCCCTGGCCAGTTCGCCCCAGGTCAGCGCCTCCTCCGGGCGGAAAGCGCCGTCCTCCGCCCCGTCCAGCAGCGCCGGATGATCGGTCCGGTCCGCCAGGGACAGGGACGGCCGGGGCTCGTCAAGGGGCTCGAACGCCTCAACGGACGCCGGCATATCCTGCTCCCCGGCCGAGCGAATGCCGGTCAGCAGCAGGACCAGCGCCAGGGCGGTCAGGACATATCGGATGAACCTTGCTGTCTCTCTCATGGTCAACGATGCGTCCCGTTCTCAACGAACGGGACGCAGAATTTCCTTATTTTATTCCCGGCCGGACACAACGCTCCCCTGCGCGGCGGCCGCTCCGGCCTCCGCGTAAGCGTATGCGTCGAAATACCGTCCCGCCGTAAAAAGCCGGTCCGGGACCTGGGGCACGCCGAGAATCATGGGGAACTCCTTTCTGGAGCATAGACAAGAACTGCTTTCTATTGTCTATTTTATATGATTTGTAAGAAAATTACAATCGAATGTTTCTCATGAATTGTACCGAAAATTTCTTGCGCTGTTGAATCAAATTGCACGAAAACCTCGATCATGCGACAGAAAAAGACAAATAATGCTTCAAAAAATGCAAGTACCCCGGACCGCCCGGCCCGGGGTACAAACTGTGCGGAACGCCGATTCGTTTTACATTTCCAGATCCCGGATGTACACGATCTTGCTGCGGGGATCGGACTTGTCCTGCCGTTCCTCCACCTCAAACCGGTCGATGGCCTTCACCATGCCGGACAGCTTGGAATAGCCGTAGCTGCGGCTGTCAAAGTCCGGCCGCTTCTTCTGGATCAGCTGGCCCACGGCACCCAGGGACACATAATCGTCGTCCCCCGTGCCGGCCAGGTCCAGGATGGAATCGGCGATGAGCCAGACGATGCTGTCCGGGATCTGCCGGGACTCCGACGGCCTGGAGACCGGCTCCTGGGCGGCGGGCTCCTGGGCCTCCGGCTCCGTCTTCTTGGCGGGCGCGGTCTTTTTGGCGGGCTCCGCCTTCTTGGCATCCGTCCGCTTCCTCCTGGCCGGCTGGCTGGCCTTGGCCGCCACCTTGGCCGCCCGGTCCCGGATGACCTCGATGTAGATGAACTTATTACAGGCCGCGATCAGGGCGTTGGGCGTCTTCTGCTCGCCGATGCCGATGACGAACTGCCCCGCCTCCCGCAGACGCCGGGCCAGGCCCGTGAAGTCGCTGTCAGAGCTTACCAGCACGAAGCCGTCCGTGTTGCCGGAATAGAGGATGTCCATGGCGTCGATGATCATGGCCGAATCCGTGGAGTTCTTGCCCTTGGTATAGGCGAACTGCTGCATGGGGGTGACGGAATTGTCCAAAAGCGCCTGCTTCCAGCCGGACAGGTTCCGGGTGGACCAGTCCCCGTAGGCCCGCTTCAGGTTGGGGGTGCCGTAGATGGCCACCTCCTCCATGATGCCCTGCAGGCAGTCCCGGGGCGCGTTGTCCGCGTCGATCAGAACCGCCAGGCGCAGGTTCTTGTCGTTGTCCGTCATGGGCATGCATATCCCCTCCATTCTTTTACAGTATACAGGAACCTGTCCGATTTTGCAATAAAGTTGACATAATCCTCCCGCCTCGGCGCAACAAATTTTGCTATCTTTGCAAAAAAACTTGAAACAGCGGGATGCTTGTACTATAATATTATGGATTTATTCCAAAAAAGCGCAAGAGGTGTCAACGTATGAGTGCTTCCAAAGACAAGCGTACCCGCAAGGAACAGATCGCTGCCGGTACCGACAAGCGTTCCAACGCCAAGGCCCAGGAGCTGGCCAAGCAGCGCAAGTCCAACATCATCTATGCCGTCGTCGGTGTGCTGGTGGTGCTTTTCGTGGCTTTCGTGCTGTTTTATAACTCCGCCTTCATGGTCCGCCACACCACCGCCGTCACCATCAACGGCCAGGACTATTCTGCGGCCCAGCTGAACTACTATTATTCCTCCAACTACATGAATTTCTACAGCAACTACGGCAGCTACGTCTCCATGTTCTTCGACCCGGACGAGAGCCTTGCCGATCAGTCCTATGACGGCGAGATGTCCTGGCGGGAGTACTTCCTGGACAGCGCCGCCCAGGACATGGCCCGTATCCAGATGCTGAACGACCAGGCCGAGGCCGCAGGCTTCACCCTGTCCGAGGAACAGCAGGCGGACTACGACGAGCAGATCGCCTCGCTGGAGACCGCCTGGGAGGGCCTGGGCTACTCCAACCTCCAGCAGTACCTGAACATGAACTTCGGTAAGGGCGTGGACCTGGAGCTGGTCAAGCAGGAGATGTACAAGGCCTTCGTGGCCTCCGCCTTCTCCGAGAGCCAGTACGACAGCTATGAGTACGAGGACCAGCAGCTGGACGATTACTACGCCGAGCACGCCGACGAGCTGGACGTGATCAACTACGCCTATTACTCCATCCCGGTGGAGACCGAGGACCTGGACGCGGAGGCCGACGTGCCCGAGGAGGACGCCGAGGCCGCCGAGGAGCCTGAGGAGCCCGCTGAGGACGCCGAAGAGGCTGAGGCGGCTGAGGAAGAGCCCGCCGAGACGCCGGAGCCCTCCGAAGAGACTCTGGCCATCGCCGAGGCGGTGGACGGCACCGACGAGGAGACTTTCGCCGCGTATCTGGAGGAGAACATGGACGGCGAGGAGCTCACCACCAGCTCCCTGCCCGGCAGCAGCCTTTCCAGCACCTATTCCGAGTGGCTGCTGGACGCCGGCCGCAAGGCGGGCGATACCGCCGCTTTCGCCACGGACGCCATGGAATATGTGGTGATGTTCCTGGATCGGGACACCAACGACTATCCCGCCGTCAGCTTCCGCCACATCCTGGTCCAGGCTGAGGACACCGACGGCGACGGCGCGTTCGGCGAGGACGAGATCGACGCTGCGGCGGAAGAGGCCCAGGGCATCTACGACGAGTGGCAGGACGGCGACGCCACCGAGGATTCCTTCGCCGAGCTTGCCAACGAGCGCTCCGACGATACCGGCTCCAACACCACCGGCGGCCTGTATGAGCAGGTGGCCAAGGGCAACATGGTGGAGCCCATCAACGACTGGCTCTTCGAGGACGGCCGCAAGGCGGGCGACACCACCGTCGTGTCCTATGACGGGGCCAATTACACCGGCACCCATGTGCTGTACTTCGTGGGTCAGGACGACATGTCCTATGCCCGGGCCCAGGCCGACGCCGCCCTCCGCAGCGACGATTACGAGGCATGGTCCGAGGAACAGATGGCCAGCTATGAGCCGGCCACCTCTCACCTGCGCATGTGCGGGAAAAATCATTGACACGTCAGAACAGTCCTGAAGACGATGAGGACCGGCATGCCGGTCCTCATTCGTCGGTCAGGGCTGTTCTTCCTTCTCCCCAACGGGCAGGCGTGCCTTTTGGGGGCCCCGACGTCGGGACAAGCTCCACATCCCTCGCTCCGGCGGCAAGCGCCAGAGCTCGTCCGTTCCGCTGCCCCTCCTTTTTCCCATCGCAAACGCTGCGCTGGTTTGCGATGGGAGCCCCGATAACAAGGAATGCCCCGGACAGGAATGTCCGGGGCGATCTTACTATTTGCGCTGTTATTCTGCGGCGTGGCTGCCGCCGCCCTCGCTCTTGGGCCGGCGGTTGTGGGGCCGGCGGCGGCTGTAATAGTTCTTGCTGCGGGCCTTCTGGCTCTGCTCCCGCTGCTCCTGGGCTGCGGAGGCGTCCGCCTTGCGCTGCTGCTGGGGCCGACGCTCCTTGTTGTTGTTCTGACGGCGCTGTCCCTGTTGCTGCTGGCCGGCGGGCTTTTCAGGCGCGGTCTGCTTATCCTGCCGGTTCTTGTCCCCGCCCCGATTGCGCCGGCGGCGGTTCCGATGCTGGGCGTCCTCGGACGCCGGCGTCTCGGGCTGAGGCGCTGCGGGAACGTTCTCGCCGGGGGCCGTGATGAGAAGCTCCGGCATCTCCCACTCGTCCGCCTCGGGCTCCGGCTCCGGTGCCTTTTTCGGCTTGAGCACCAGCACATGGGGCGGCTGGCTGCCGTCCCTGGGCCGGCCGCCGGGGACGGCCGCCACCTCGTCCGCGTCATACTGACGGTAGGCGTCGTCCCCCTCCCCGTCCAGCTTCACCCGCACCGTCTGGCGCAGGATGTTCACCTGGTTCACGTTGCCGTAGCCGTCCGGCGTCTCCACAAACGCGCCGTTTTTCGGCACGTTCTTCACCAGCTCCTCATAGGCCGGCTGCTCATACCGCAGGCAGCACATGAGCCGGCC
>CANPXZ010000031.1 GCA_947587485.1 uncultured Oscillospiraceae bacterium
CCGAGATGAAGAAGGCTGTGGACTGCGGCTACTGGAACCTGTTCCGGTTCAACCCGGCCCTGGCTGCCGAGGGCAAGAACCCCTTCACCCTGGACTCCAAGGCTCCCACCACCAGCTACCGCGACTTCATCATGAACGAGGCCCGGTACTCCGCCCTGACCATCAACTTCCCCGAGCGTGCGGAGAAGCTGTTCACTCTGGCGGAGGAGAAGAGCAAGGAGCGCTACGCCAACCTGCAGGCGCAGGTGGAGCTCTACGCTCAGGAAGCCGGCGCGAAGTAATTCGCACCCACCCAACGCATCAGGTCCCCGGCCCTTCGGCCGGGGACTTTTTTGACGCCGGAGCGCAGCAAACCGTTGACAAACCGGGAAAAATATGTATAATAATAAAGCTTGACTGCAAAAGTCAAGTCATTTTCCTTGCTCCCAAGGATCATTGGGGGCCAATAGACCAGAAGGAGGTGCTAGAATGGCGAAGACAAGCGAAAAGTACGAGGTCATGTACATCATCAACCCCAACCTGGAGGAAGAGGAGCGTACTGCCATCGTCGACAAGTTCAAGGCGCTTGTGGAGCAGCACGGCACGGTCGATGAGTTGGAGGTCAAGGAGAAGCAGAAGCTCGCTTACCAGATCAACTACATCGGCGAGGGCTACTATGTGCTGATGAAGTTCACGAGCGACCCCGCGTTCCCTGCGGAGCTGGACCGTGTGCTGGGCATCACGGACGGCATCATGCGCAGTCTCATCACCCTGCGGGTGGACTGACGGAGGGCCGAAAATGCTCAATCACATTGTCGTCATGGGTCGGCTGACCCGTGACCCGGAGCTGCGGTACACCCAGAGCCAGACGCCGGTGGCGTCCTTCACCGTGGCGGTGGACCGGGACTTTCCTTCCCGGGAGACCGGCGAGCGGCAGACCGACTTCATCGACTGCGTGGCCTGGCGCAACACTGCGGAGTTCGTATCCAAGTATTTCCAGAAGGGGAGCATGGCCGCCGTTTCCGGCCGGCTGCAGATCCGCGACTGGACCGACCGGGAGGGCGGAAAGCGCCGCTCGGCGGAGATCGTGGCGGACAACGTGTATTTCGGGGAGAGCAAACGCTCCCGGGATAACAACGCTCCCGCTGCCGGCGGACCTGCCCCCAGGACCGCTCCCGCCGGATATAACGCCGGTTACGGCGACGCTCCCGCCGGCGGCAGCGCCTTTGCCGAGCTGGATGACGGCGACGGCGAATTACCATTTTGATAGAGGAGGATAGATCATGCCTTTCGATAGAGCTGCTGACAATGCCAACAATGCTGGCAACCGTCCCGCAAAGCCCCGCAAGCGCCGCAAGGTGTGCCAGTTCTGCGTGGACAAGATGACCCACGTGGACTATAAGGACACCGCCCGCCTGCGCAAGTATCTGTCCGAGCGCGGCAAGATCCTGCCCCGCCGGACCACCGGCACCTGCGCCATGCATCAGCGCCAGGTCACCGAGGCCATCAAGCGCGCCCGTCAGATCGCGCTCCTGCCCTACGTGGGAGACTGACGGAAACATTTTAACAACACACCGGCGGACCGGAAACGGTCCGCCATTATATTCTCCCCCGGACCGGGGGAGAATATTTTTTTACCGTTTTTAAAAATATACCTTGACAGGCGAGGTAATTCGTGATATTATGCAGTCATGAGATACCTCGCAAGACGAAGTACATCACGTTATGAAAGGAGGATGCGCCATGTCGATTTCCGCAGACATCCTGCGGGGGCACACGGATACCATCATTTTGGCCCAGCTCATGGCCGGGGACAGCTACGGCTATGAGATCAACAAGAGCATATCCCAGCAGGCGGGAGGGGCTTACGGCTTCAAGGAGGCCACGCTGTACACGGCCTTCAAGCGCCTGGAGCAGAACGGGATGATCACCTCCTACTGGGGGGACGACGGCCCCGGGGCCCGGCGGCGGTATTACGCCATCACGGAAGCGGGCATGCGGCAGCTGGCCGCCGACCGGCAGGAGTGGAGCGAGACGAAAACGGTGCTGGACGCGCTGATACTGAAAGAGGAGGACTGACCTATGGAGGACATCAAACGCAGATTTTTCAATGAGATCGCGGCGAAGCTGGCTGCGGCGGCGGAGAGCGACGCAAAGCAGGAGATGATCGAGGAGCTGGCGGAGAATCTGGCCGGCCGGTATGAGGACATGACCGCCGGCGGCATGGAGCCGGAGGAGGCTTTCCGGAAGGCCATGGAGGAGCTGGGCAGCGTGGACGATCTGCTGGCTTATCTGGCGGCCCAGGAGCCGGCGGGACAGGACCCGGCGGGGGAGAGCCCCAAAAACGATATGGACGAGCTGTTCCGGACCATCGGGGACATGGGCCGGACCGTGGGGGACATGGCGAAGGAGGCCGCCGGCGCGGCCGGGGACTTCTTCCACAGTGACAGCTTCCGGGCCGCCGTGAACGAGGGCAAACGGGCCGCCCAGGAGGCCCTGGACGCGAGCAAGCGGGCCGTCCGGGAGGCCAAGGAGCAGCTCAAGAACATGGCCGGCTCCGGTTGGGACAGCGCCACGGTGCACATCCATGTGGATGACGACGGCACGGTGAGCGGCAGGGCGAAGGACTTTGGCTGGTCGGACGACGGCCCCGACGAGGAGCAGGGCATCCCGTCCCAGGGCGTGCTGGGCCTGGACGTGGAGACCACGGGCGACGTGGACATATCCCTGGACAGCGACCCGGAAGCCCCGATCCAGGTGGATGGGAACATGTCCCGGCTGGAGGTGTCCGTGGCGGAGGACGGCGTGCTGAAGGTCCGGCCTCTGTACACGGCCAGCACCCAGTTTTTCACCTTCCGGGGCGCTTCCAGACAGGACGTGTCGCTGACCGTACCGGCCCGGCGCTGGATGAGCGTCCGGGTGTCCACCGCCACCGGCGACGTGGACGTGGACGGCCAGCTGGAGGCGGACCGGTTCACGGTCCAGACGGCCAGCGGCGACATCGACTGCCAGGTTGGCAGCTGTGAGCGGGCGGAGTTCAAGACCGGCAGCGGCGACATTTACCTGCAAGGCAACGCCGCCCAGCTGCAGGCGGAGAGTGCCAGCGGCGACGTGCACCTGGACGGGCCCATGGGCCAGGTGAAGGTGACCACGGCCAGCGGGGACGTGGAGCTGGACGGTTCCGTGTGGAAGGCCCACGTGAAGAGCGCCAGCGGCGACATTCTGGTCAAGAGCATGACTCTGCCGGCGGAGCTGGAGCTGTCCTCCAAGAGCGGCGACGTGGAGGTCTGGGTCCCGGATGACGGCCCGTTCAAGGTGAACGTCTCCAGCGTCTCCGGCTCGGTGGACCTGCGGCCCTTCGCCCAGTGGTCCTGGTCCGGAGAAGCCGATCCCAGCGCCCCCGTGCCCCGGTACAACCTCAGCAGCATCAGCGGCGACGTGTCGCTGGACAAATATTAAGGGGGAGATACGTTCCATGTCAAGGAGCGAGCGGATTTCTGTTGAATATTCCTATTTGCTGGACGTGTTCAGCGGCTGCCTTTTCAACGCGCCGGAGCTGGGATCGGGGGAGGACGTAAAGCTGGAGTACCGCTTTGACTGTCCGGAGTTTCAGGAGCTTCGCCAGCGCTATCCCATCGAGAAGGCCGCCGGAAGGGGCGGGGACTTTCAGCGGGCCCTGCGGCTGTGCCGGTATCTGGCGCCCAGGCTGGAGCACAAGAGCGATTACGATAACCGCGTCCCCTGCAATTCTCTGGCCCTGATGGACTACTGCTTTGAGAAAAGCGGCGTGGGCATCAACTGCCTGAACAAGGCGAAGATCTTGGCGGAATGCTGCCTGGCGCTGGGTATCTATGCCCGCCGGGCGGGCGGGATGCCCTGCTCCCCCTACGACGGCGACAATCATGTGGTCACGGAGGTCTTTGACCGGCAGAGCGGCAAATGGATGGCCTTGGACCCGACCTACGGCAGCTATTTCTCCGACGGCAAAGAGCCGCTCAACTGCCTGGAGCTCCGGACCGCCTTTGGGGAGGGCAGGCCCGTCTCCGCCGTGCTGAACCGACAGACCCCGACGGATATCCGGGCGCTGCAACGGCGCAACGCCGGCGCCAACTGGTACTATGCCAAAAATTCCCATTGGTTCTTCTTCGACACGGTGTCCGCCTTTGGCGTGCCGGAGGACAGCGCCCAGGTGTACGTGACGCCGGAAGGCTTCGACGTGCGCCGGTGGATGACCAGAAATGCGGAATACCGGACGGAGAGGTACGGCGGGGAAATAGGGGAGGCCCTTGCGCGGAGAAGCGCCGGCGGCGTTCGCCTGGCCTCCCCCGCAGTGTGGAACAGCCCGGCGGCATAGAGCGGCTGGACAAATATTGACCTCCTTTTCGCAAAAGGGGCCGGCGCAAGCATGCTTGCACCGGCCCTGACTATGTGGAGCCTCGCAGAGTTCGCCGCCGGAGCGGCGAATAGAGTGGGATATGATTTCCGGGGGCGTGTACCTCGGAAATCATACTTTGCGGCCCGCAAACGTGAACGCCTCCGTCATTGACGGAGGCGCTTTGCGCTGCAGCGGGCCGAATCCTTCTCGATTGAAAGCCTCCGGCTTTCAATCGAATATAGCTATTTCATGTAGTATGCCGCGACCACGCTGGAGACCAGGATGCCGTCCACCTCGCCCATGCGCAGGGCCTGGAACAGGCCGTCGGTGTTGGTCTGGTAGATGACGGAGCCCAGGCTTTTGACGAATTTCTCGTTCTGATAGAGCACGTCCTCGTCCACCACAGTCACGCCCAGAGTCTTGCCCTTCATGCCGCTCCGGCGGCGGATGTGGCTTCCGGACCGGGACACCAGCACGTACTGGCTGGTCAGATAGGCGGGGGAGTAGTCGAAATCCGAGGACTTGTCCGCCTCCGGCACGGCCATGGCGATGTCGATGTTGCCGGCGTTCAGCTCGATCTCCGCGTCGGCGATGTTGATGGGATAGAAGTTGATGCCCCAGCCCAGATACCCGCAGATGTAGGAGATCAGGTCCACGTCAAAGCCCGCGTACCCGCCGTTGGAGATGTAGCTCATGGGCATGTTGGTCACGTCGATGCCCACCGTGACGAACCGGTCGGGCTTTTCCTCCAGCAGCGGCTCCATGGCGTCGGCGTCGCCTTTGATGTTCACCAGATTCTCCCCGAACCAGGTGGTGGACAGGCTCCGGAAGGTACCGCCGGAGGCCAGCACCTCCATGGCCGCGGTCACGTATTGCTGCAGCCGGTCCCCCTTGCGGAAGGCGATGTAGTAGCTGCCCTCGCCGCTATACTCGTCGATGACCCGGTAGCCGTGCCCGCCGGAACAGGCGCTCACCGGCAGGAGCATGGCGAGGCACAGCGCAAAGCACACGATGGCCCGGAGCTTTCTCATGACGGTCCTCCTCGCAAAAATAACGCCGCATATCGTCTGCGGCGTTATTATATTACCCGATATGCCCCGGAAAATCAAGAGGTTTTCACGCCTGATTGTAGCTGTCCAGAAACCGGCGGGTCCGCTCCTGGGTGGGGGCGCCGATGACCTGCTCCGGACTGCCGGATTCCACCACGACGCCGTCGTCCATGAAGATGACCTGGGTGGATACGTCTCGGGCGAAGGCCATCTCGTGGGTGACGATGACCATGGTGGTCTGCCGGTCCGCCAGCTGCCGGATGACCCGCAGCACCTCCTGCGTCAGCTCCGGGTCCAGGGCGCTGGTGGGCTCGTCGAAGCACAATATGTCCGGCCGAAGGGCCAGGGCCCGGGCGATGGCCACCCGCTGCTGCTGGCCGCCGGAGAGCTGGTGGGGATAGTTGTCCATCCGGTCGGAAAGGCCCATCTGGGCCAGCAGCTGCCGGGCCTCGCCGTCGATCCGGGCGAAGATATCCTTTTTCCGGTCCTTATAGTCCGGCTCCTCCTTTGCCAGCAGCCGCCCGGCCAGGGTCACGTTTTCCAGGGCGGTATACTGGGGGAACAGGTTGAAGGACTGGAACACCAGCCCGAAGTGCAGCCGCTTGCGGCGGATGTCCGCCTCCCGCTGGGCGGCGGGGGCGGCCGCGTCGAAAAGGGTCTGCCCGTTTACGGCGATGGAGCCGCCGTCGGGGGTCTCCAAAAAGTTGAGGCACCGCAGCAGTGTGGTCTTACCGGAGCCGGAGGAACCGATGATGGACACCACCTGCCCCTTTTCCAGGGAAAAGCTGATGCCCTTCAGGATCTCCGTCTGGCCGAAGCTCTTGCGGATGTCCTTTACGTCCAATACAGCCATGGCGCGCCTCCTCTCAGCGGAAGTAGTCCAGGCGCTTCTCCACCCGGCCCAGGGCCAGGGTGACCACGCCGGTGAAGGCCAGATAGTACACGGCCGTGAAGAACAGGGGCCAGATGGCCCCGGCGATGCCGTGGGAGCCCTTCAAAAACGACTGGCCCGCCCAGATGATCTCCTGTAGGGCGATGATCCGGGCCAGGGCGGTGTCCTTGACCAGGGTGATGATCTCGTTGGACATGGGGGGCACGATGCGCTTGATCACCTGCAACAGCGTCACCCGGAAGAAGATCTGGCCTCGGGTCATGCCCAGGACCAGGCCCGCCTCCTGCTGGCCCCGGGGGATGGACTGGATGCCGCCCCGGTAGATCTCGGAGAAGTAGCAGGCGTAGTTGAAGATGAAGGCGATGGAGGAGGCCAGAAAACGCCCGGCCTCGCCGCTGCCCCAGATGTTGTTTTTCAGCACCATGCCGGGGAAGTAGTAGATGATGAGAAGCTGGATCATCAGGGGCGTGCCCCGGACCACCCAGACCACGCAGCGGGTCAGGGCGCTCAGGGGCTTGAAGCGGCTCATGGAGCCAAAGGCGATCACCAGCCCCAGAGGGAACGCCCCCAGGCCGGTGACAAAAAACAGCTTTAATGTCTGCAAAAATCCCACGTTCAGGGCTTTGAGCACCGTGGGCATCTGTTGGAGGATCAGTTCCATGAGGGGACTCCTTGTTACGTAAATGGCCCCCTCTGACGAGGGGGCTGTCGCCGCCGCAAGGCGGTGACTGGGGGAGAGATGTATTTATCCTATCTCTCCCTCCGTCACGGCTTCGCCGTGCCACCTCCCTCATCAGAGGGAGGCGCGGCGGCCTGCCTGTTTACTCCGCCTCCGCAGTCTTGGCCTCGGCCGCCAGGGCGCTCTGGTCGATCAGCGCGGCCTGGACGCCGTAAGTCTCGGCGATTTCCAGCATGGAGCCGTCCTCGTAGCTGGCCAGGAAGAAGTCGTTCAGTGCCTGGGCCAGGTCGGAGTCCTTGCGGAAGCCAACGCCGTACTCCTCGCTGTTCAGGTTCACGGTGTTCACCAGGTCCTCGTAGCTGGTGCCCTCGCCCACCATGGCGGCGGCCATGAGCAGGTCGATGACGGCGGCGTCGGAGGTGCCGGCGCTGACCTCCAGCAGGGCGTCGGCCTGGGTCAGCACGGGCGTGCACTCGTTGCCCAGCTTCTCCACCTCAGCCTCGCCGGCGCTGCCGGCCTCTGCGGCAAACACCAGGCCCTCCAGGTCCTCCGCAGTCTGATAATCGGCCGCCTTGTCCGCCGGGACGATGACCGTCTGGGCGTTCTGGCAGTAGGCGTTGGAGCACTCCATGGCCTCGGTGACCTCGTCGGTGAGGGTCATGCCGTTCCAGACCACGTCGATGGTCTTGGCCTCCAGTTCCAGGACCTTGTTGTCCCACTCGATCTCCACGAACTCCACGTCCACGCCCAGGCTCTCGGCAAAGGCGGCGGCCATGTCGGCGTCAAAGCCGATCCAGTTGCCGTCCTCGTCCCGGTAGTCCATGGGCTCGAACTCGGTGATGCCCACCACCAGAACGCCCTTGTCCTGAACGTAGGCAAGATCGCTCTCGGCCTCGTCGGCCAGGGCGAAAACGGAGGCGGACAGCACCATCAGCGCCGCCAGTGTGCATGCAAGAAGCTTTTTCATTTCATCGGTCCTCCCGTGTGGTATGTTCTTGACTGTTTAGCATGCTAGCACATTAGCGAGCTAAAGTAAAGAGTTTTTTTACCTTTACTCCGTTTTTTTACATTTTGTTCACCCATAGGCGGGAAGGTGGTATATAATTAGGCGAGAATGTACAAGCAGAGAAGGATAAACGGGAGCGAAGCCCGGTCAGGGCGAGCCGCGCGGCATTCCCGCGCGTCAAATCCAAAAGCCGCTGTGCGACAGGCTTTTGGATTATGCCGGCGGGATCCACTCCCGCCGAGCAGATTTGATCGGAGCGGTCAAAAACTTATTTTTGACAAGCGTATATAATTAGGCGAGAATGTACAAGTGCGCGCCGCGCCGGCGCGGGAGGTGGCATTTATGGCGAAGAAAGCGCTGATCATAGAGGACGACGGCAACATCTCGGAGCTGCTGAGGCTGTATCTGGAGCGGGACGGCTTTGAGGTGATGCAGGCGGCGGACGGCGGCCGGGGAGTGGACCTGGCCCGGAGCTTTGAGCCGGACATCATTTTGCTGGACATCATGCTGCCGGTCAAGGACGGCTGGCAGGTGTGCCGGGAGGTCCGGGGCTTTTCCCGGACGCCCATCGTGATGCTCACCGCCAAGGGCGAGACCCGGGACAAGGTGGCGGGCCTGGAGATGGGGGCGGACGACTATATCACCAAGCCCTTTGAGATCAAGGAGCTGCTGGCCCGGGTCCACGCGGTGCTGCGGCGGGTGGACGGCGTGCCGGAGGATAAGCCCCGGCGGCTGGAGTTCGACAAGCTCATCATCAACCTGGACTCCTACGAGCTGGTGGTGAACGGGGTGAAGGTGGACACGCCTCCCAAGGAGATGGAGCTGCTGTTCCACCTGGCCAGCGCCCCCAACCGGGTGTACACCCGCAACCAGCTGCTGGACGAGGTATGGGGATTCGACTACTTCGGCGATTCCCGGACCGTGGACGTGCACGTGAAGCGCCTGCGGGAGAAGCTGGAGGGCGTATCCGACCAGTGGCGGCTGAAGACCGTCTGGGGCGTGGGGTACAAGTTCGAGGTCGGGGAAGCCTGAGGTGAAAAAGAGCGTATTTTTCCGGAACTTCATGGTCACCACCGGCATGTTCGTCATGTGCTTTCTGGTATTTGGCAGCACCATGTTCCTCATGGGCCGGGCGTTCCTCATCCGGGAAAAGCAGGAGAGCCTGTACGCCACCGCCGGCGAGGTCCGGCGTTTTGCCGAGGCCATGCACGCCGAGGAGGAGCTTGGCAGCTGGGAGCTGCGGATGAATCTGGCGGCCATCGCCCAGAGCACCGGGGACCATATCTTCCTGTGCGACCGGACGGGGAAGGTGGTGTCCAGCTCCGACCGGAACGTGATCTCCCCCTACATCGGCCGGCAGATGCCCCAGAGCGTCATGGAGAAGCTCTCCGACAGCGGCAGCTATGAGGCGCTGACTGACCTTGACGGATTTTACGAGGGGATGTATTATGTGGTGGCGGAGCCCATCGCCGGCGCCGAGGGCGAGACGGCGGGCTATGTGTTCGTCAACTACGCCGGCGCCGGCTTTTTCGGCGTCTGGGGCCGGTTCATCCTGGTGTTTGTGCTGGTGGCGGCGGGTGTGCTGGGCCTGGCCATCGTGTTCGAGTACGCCAGCGACCGGCGTCTTGCCCGGCCCCTGAACGAGATGGCGGAGGCCGCCCACCGGTTCGCCCGGGGGGATTACAGCGTGCGCGTCAGCCCCTATGCGGACGAGGACGAGATCGGCACCCTGACCCAGGCCTTCAACACCATGGCCGACAGCCTGGAGCGCAACGAATCCCGCCGCCGGGAGTTCATCGCCAACGTCTCCCACGAGCTGCGCACGCCCATGACCTCCATCGCCGGCTTTGCCGACGGCCTGCTGGACGGCACCATCCCCAAGGAGGAGGAGAAAAAGTATTTACAGACCATCTCCTCGGAGACGAAGCGTCTGGGCCGCCTGGTCCGGAGCATGCTGGACATGTCCCGGCTCCAGGACGGGGACCCCGCCCGGCGGGAGCAGACCTTCGACCTGGGGGAGACGGTGGTGCAGACCATGCTCAGCTTTGAGGAGCGGGTGGACGCCAAGCGCATGACCGTGGACCTGAACATGCCCGAGGACGATATCCGGGTGAAGGGGGATGTGGACTCCCTGACCCGGGTGGTGTATAATCTGATCGACAACGCCGTCAAATTCGCCGGGGAGGGCACGGAGCTGGCCGTGAGCATCTGGAAGGAGAACGGCAAGGCGTATACCGCCGTGCAGGACACCGGCCAGACCATCCCCCGGGAGGAGCTGCCCTTGATCTTCGACCGGTTCCACAAGGCGGACCGGTCCCGGAGCATGGACCGGGAGGGCGTGGGCCTGGGCCTTTACATGGTCCGGCAGATCCTGGCGGCCCACGACCAGGACATCTTCGTCACCAGCGAAAACGGCGTGACCGTGTTCACCTTCACCCTGGCCCTGGCGGAGGGCGGCCGGGCCGACAAGCCCGAGCACAAATAGAGACCGCCTTTTCGGGCTATAATGACATTGTAAACGACGCAAGGGAGGAGCCCATATGTCCCAAAACACGACCCCTCACGCGGAGGGCTGGTATACGGCCGGGCCGGTCCGGGAAGAGGCAAGCGCCTGGTATCGCGCCGCCAACGAGCGGCCTTCGGCGCCGTCCGCGCCGCCTGCGGTCGATCCGGCCGCAGAGAAGCGGCGCCGCCGGCAAAGGCGGACCAAGGCGGTGAGCCTGTCCCTGTGCGGCGTGATCGTCTGCGCCGCGTTGGCGGTGTGCTTTTTCAACAGCGACCTTTACTGGCGCATGCGGGGGATCGAGCTCCAGGGGTCCGACCGGGCCGGCGTGTATTATTATGATCACGGCGACGGGGACGTTCCCGGCCCGGTGCTTCCGGACGAGCAGTACGAGGATTTCCGGGAGTACTTTGAGCATTACTATACATCTTCCAGCGACATCCGCCTGCCTGCGGCCCCCACGGGGACCGGGGTGAAGCTGCGGCTGTATCCCCGGCAGGAGAAGGAGCTGACCCTCCAGGAGATCTATGACCTGGTCAGCCCCGCCGTGGTGGGCATCAACGCCTATATGGACGATCTGCCCTACAGTTGGGGAACCGGCGTGGTGTTCACCTCCGACGGCTATATCATCACCAACACCCACATCATCCAGGGCTGCTCCCAGGCCAGGGTGGTGTTCGCCGACGGCACGGAGTACGAGGCCCTTCTGGTGGGCGCGGACGATGTCAGCGACATCGCGGTGCTGCGCATCGACGGGGAGGACCTGCCCTGCGCCCGGTTCGGCCGCTCCGACGCCCTGCAGGTGGGAGACACGGCCGTGGCCATCGGCAACCCCCTGGGCCAGGAGTACACCGGCACCATGACCGACGGCATCATCTCCGCCATCGACCGGAACGTGACCTACGACGGCCACACCATGACTCTGCTGCAGACCAACGCCGCCCTGAACGAGGGCAATTCCGGCGGCCCGCTCATCAACGCCGCCGGGCAGGTGGTGGGCATCACCAACATGAAGATCATGTCCTCGTACATGACCACGGTGGAGGGCATCGGCTTCGCCATCCCCTCGGCGGTGGTGAAGACCATCGCCGACCAGCTCATCGAAAACGGCGTGGTGCCCGGGGAACCCACCATCGGCATCGTGGCCGGCTCGGTGAGCGCGGAGGCCATGCAGTTGTACGGCCTGCCGGAGGGCGTCTACGTCTCCGAGGTGAACGAGGGGTCCGACGCGCTGGAAAAGGGCCTGCAGGTGGGGGACGTGATCACGGCGGTGAACGGCCGGCACGTGGCCTCCGTTGCCCAGGTGAACGCCATCAAGGAGGGCATGGCCGTGGGGGACACCCTGACCCTGACCGTCTTCCGGGACGGAGAGACCTTCCAGCTGGACGTGGAGCTTGTGGACCGGGGCGACGTGAAGTAGGGCGTTGCTGTTAAAACAAAACAGTGCATGGGCGCGTCTTTCGACGCGCCCATGCTTCAGTCTGTCAAAGAATGAGAAAACATGCGTAAAGCAAGGGGGAGCTCGAGGGGGACGGGAGTCCCGCCTCGAATGGGATAAATAGCCGCCAAGCGCCTGCGGCGCAGGCGTTTGGGGAGCGTAGCGACGTTTTTTGCGGCGGCTTGCCGCCGGGAAAAACACGGCGTTTTCAGGCCGTCAAAAGCGCTTTTTTGACGGCCTGGTGCATGGGCGCGTCTTTCGACGCGCCCATGCTTTATTGAAAGGTGTGGCTCTGCCGCTCAAGCTGCCGGACCGGGTCCCTGTACGATCTTCCCGTAGGTCCGGGCGGTCAGGGCGTACACCGCCCCGTACAGCGCCGCGAAGGCCGCCGCCGAGGCCAGGGTGCACAGGGCGAAGACGCCCGTGTCGTACATGCCCCAGATGCCCAGCAGCTGGTCCACCAGGGGGAAGGCCGCCGCCATGTGGCAGAAGGCCGTCAGCAGCGGCAGAAAGCACACCAGCGACACCTGGCTGCGGATGGACCGGCGGGCCATGCGCTCGTCCAGGCCCACCTTTTCCAGCACTGCGAACCGGGCCCGGTCCTCGTAGCCCTCGGAAAGCTGCTTGTAGTAGATGAGAAGCGCCGCGCCGCCCAAAAACAGCGCCCCCAGAAACAGCCCCAAAAACAGCAGGGAGCCGTAATTTTCCATCAGCTCGGCCCGGAGGGACCCGGCGTCCCGGCCGCCGGAGCGAAAGCCCGTCTCCATATCGTAGAAATGATCCACCACATAGCGCTCCACCAGGACCCGGCAGGCGTGGGTATCCTCCCCGGCGGGCAGGTCGAATTCGATCAGGTGGTCGATGGTGGTGCCGTAGCCGTAGCTCAGGTCCTGGTCGGTATCACAGCGGCCGCGCACGGTGCGCCACAGCGCCTCGATGGTGTCCCCATCGGCCACCGCCAGGTCCCGCCCGGCCAGGGTGTCCGGCTTGCCGTACTGCTGGTCGATGCCGCCCAGGCCCATGGACCTGCCCAGATAGGCCGCCGCCGGGTCGTCCGGCTCCAGACGGCCCGCCGCGTCCAGCTCCATGCCCCAAAAGGAGAGGCTGTCGGCCTGCCCGGTGGTCAATATCTGGCCCGGCTTCAGGGATATTTCCCGGCCCGTGATGGCCTCGTAGCCCGCCGCGTCCAGAAAGGCGAAGTAGCCGGAGCTGACGCCCTCCTTGTCCCAGCTGCACTCCCAGTAGCGATAGCGGACCAGGTTTTCCGGGTGATACCCGGCGGCGCGGACATCGGCCATGGCACCTTCCAGCAGCGCGTCCCAGTTCGTCTCCGCC
The DNA here is from genome assembly GCA_947587485.1 of uncultured Oscillospiraceae bacterium. Lineage (GTDB taxonomy): Bacteria > Bacillota > Clostridia > Oscillospirales > Oscillospiraceae > CAJOIG01. Next base: position 13,257 of record CANPXZ010000031.1, read on the forward strand.
TCGCTGGAGAATTCGCACATCACCTCCCGGGGGCAGGACCGGCGCACGTGGCTCTCCAGCCCCGCGTACAGGCTCACGGTGCTGGACACCATCACCAGCACCGCCGTGGACAGCACGCAGATGATGGCAAGACCCGCCGCGTTGCGGCCCATCCGGTGGATCAGACCGGACACGGCGATGAAGTGCCGGGTCTTATAATAATAGCCCTTCCACCGGCGCAGGAGCAGCAGCCCCGTCACGCTCCCGGCCAAAAACAGGGCGAAGGTGCCAAAGATCACCAGCAGCACCGCGATGAAGAAGATCAGGATGATGTCTATCTCCACCGACTCCATCCGGGCCGGGGTGACGATGGCGATGGCGTAGCCCGCCCCCAGCAGGGCCAGCCCCGCCATGGCGATGAGCCACCGGGCCCTGGGGACCTTATCCCCGGCGCTCTGGCGGGTCATCAGGTCCACGGGCCGCATGAAGCCAACCCTGGTGGCGTTGACGAAAAAGATGAGCAGCAAAATGGCCCCGAAGGCCGCCGCCGTGAGCAGCAGGCACTTGCCGTAGAGGAAGGGCCCGCCCATCTGCACGCCCATGAGCCGGGCCAGCAGCAGCAAAAGCAGCCGGTCGAACAGCGCTCCTAAGAGAAGGCCCCCGCCCAGGCCGATCAGAGCCGTGTACGCCGTCTCCCACAGCAGCAGCCGGGTCAGGTTGGTCCGGGTCATGCCCAGTACGGCGTACAGGCCGAACTCCCGACCCCGCCGGCGCATGAGAAAGCCGTTGGTGTACAGCAAAAACCCGGCGCACACAAGCCCCAGCACCACTGTGCACATCCGCATGATGAGCCGCACGTCCCCGGCGTCGGCGAAGCCATCCGGGTCCCCGGCGGTGGCCAGCATGTAAAAGCCCGCCGCGGCCCCCATGACGGTGATGAGGTAGGGCGTATAAAACCGCCGGTTTTTCCGCAGACACTCCCAGGCCAGCCTTGGATAAAACCCCTTACGCATCCCGACCGCCTCCCGCCAAAAGCGTCAGCGCGTCGGAGATGCGGCCGTAGAATCGCTCCTGGCTGTCCGCTCCCCGGCAGAGCTGGTGGAACAGGACCCCGTCCTTGATGAACAGCACCCGGCCCGCGTGGCTGGCGGCCTTCACCGAGTGGGTCACCATGAGAAGGGTCTGCCCGGCGGTGGCCAGATCGTCGAAAATGCGCAGCAGCTCGTCCGAGGACTTGGAGTCCAGGGCCCCGGTGGGCTCGTCCGCCAGCACCAGTTTGGGGGAGAGGATCAGGGCCCTCGCCACGGCGGCGTGCTGCTTCTGCCCGCCGGAGACCTCGTAGGGGTACTTGTCCAGGATGTCCCCGATGCCCAGCCGCCGGACCAGGGGCAGGAGCCGCTCGCCCATCTCTTTATGGGACCGGCCCGCCAGGACCATGGGCAGACAGATGTTGTCCCGGACCGTGAAGGTGTCCAGCAGGTTGAATTCCTGGAACACGAACCCCAGGTTGTCCCGCCGGAAGGCGGCCAGCTCCGCCTCCGGCACGGTCGCCATGTCCCGGCCCTCCAGCCGCACCGTACCCGCCGTGGGCCTGTCCAGGCTGGCCAGCACGTTCAAAAGCGTGGTCTTGCCGGAGCCGGACTCGCCCATCACCGCCGTATACTGACCGGCCTCCACCGTGAAGCTCACCCCCGCCAGGGCCTGTACGGACTGGCCTCCGAACCGGGAGGTATAGGTCTTTTGCAGATTTTCCACTTCCAATAGCTCCATGGGTCATCGACCTCCTTTGGCATAATGATTATCTGATGGCGAAACGCCGCAAGGCGTTGCGCCGAGCCGCTTTGCGGCTCAGCAAAACAGCGTGGCTGTTTTGCCAGATGTTCATTGCAATGAGCATCGCGCAAATGATCCTTGGGTCATTCGCCGCCAAACGTGTCGTTTGGCGGCGAAAACATTTGTTTTCGCCTTGCGATGATCATTATCAGCATACCAGAGCGGCGGGGCTGCTGCCTTAGCTTTGGCTTACATTTTGGGCTCTCCGGCTTACGATACCGTCACATTCACTCCACGCCCAGCTTCGCGGCGGTCAGGTCCAAATATACCGCCGTGCCCGCGCCGGGGGCCGATTCGACGCGGATGCCGTGACCCAGAATGCCGCACACCCGCTTGCAAAGGTACAGCCCGATACCCGTGGACCGGCCCTCGGTCCGGCCGTTGAAGCCGGTGTAGCCCTTCTGGAACACCAGGGGCAGGTCCTCGGGCGCTATGCCGAGGCCCGTGTCCCGGACAACGAGCGCCGGCCCCGGCTCCACCGTGATGGACACGGTCCCGCCGGGGGTGTATTTCAGGGCGTTGGACAAAAGCTGCTCCAGCACGAACCCCAGCCACTTTTCGTCGGTGAGGGCTGTCTCGTCCGTGCCGGCGTAATCCAACGCCACGCCCCGGCGGATGAACCAGCCGGCGTACTTCTTCACCGCTTTTCGGATGACGCCGTCCAGAGCGTACCGGGCGATGAGAAGGTCGCTGCCCCCGTCCAGCCGCAGATAGCCCAGGGCCATGTCCGTGTACTGCTCGATGCGGAAAAGCTGATTGCGAAGCTCCCCCTTGTCCGGGACATCGTCCTTCAAAAGCAGGCCTATGCCCGCGATGGGCGTCTTGATCTGGTGGGTCCAGGCGGTGAAGTAGTCCATGGCGTCGGCATACCGGGCCTGCTGCCGGGCCTGGGTGGCCGCCAGCTCCTCCCGCAGGGCGGCGATCATGGCCTGGTAGTCCCGCTCCACCCCGTCGGCGGGCGGGGGCAGCCGCCCCGGCTGGGCGGGGTGGGCCAGGGCCCTTCTCAGCTCTGCGGCCCGGCGGACATACCGGGCGCAGCTAAGCCCAAGATAGGCCAGGCCGAAAAAGGCGCACAGGGCCGCGCCGTAGCCCACCGCCGCCGCCGGCAGACCGGACAGGGCGAATACCGTCAAAAACACCGCGCCGAACAACGCGAACAGCCCGATGGCCCCGGCGCTCTTTTTGAAATATGCACCTATATCTCTCATTCGTCCTCCACCAGATAGCCAACGCCCTTTTTCGTGACGATGAAGTCTGCCAGTCCCGCCGATCCCAGCTTTCGCCGGAGCCGGGCCACGTTCACCGTCAGGGTGTTCTCGTCCACATAGCTGTCCGTCTGCCACAGCCGCTCCATCAGTTCCTCCCGGGGCACCACCCGGCCCTTGGCGGCCATGAGGGTCTCCAGGATGCGGTAGTCGTTTTTGGTCAGCTCCACCCGCTGCCCGCCGTAGGACAGGCTGGCGTCCGCCGTGTTCAGCACCGCGCCCCGGGCCGTCAGCACCGTCAGCGGGGCCTGGAAGTCGTAGGCCCGGCGCAGCACCGCCTGGACCTTCGCCATCAGCACCTCCCGGTCGAAGGGCTTTGCAATGAAGTCGTCCCCGCCCATGTCCATGGCCATGACGATGTTCATCCTGTCCGAGGCCGAGGACAGAAACACCACCGGCACCCGGGACTCGGCCCGGATGCGCCGCGTCCAGTGGTAGCCGTTATAAAAGGGCAGGCCGATGTCCATCAGCACCAGCTGGGGGTCGAAGGCGCGAAATTCCTCCAGCACCCGGGAGAAGTCCGCCGCCCGCCGGACTTGCAGCCCCCAGCTGGCCATATAATCCGCCAGGTGGGAGGCGATGACCTCGTCGTCCTCCACCAGAAATACCTTATACATCCCCATCCCTCCCGCCTGTCAGTTTACCATCCGGACCGGCGCGCCGTCCAGAGCGGCCGGCTAACATTTTCGTCACATTGGCGAAGATATAAAAAAGCGGCGGCCGGTGCGTGCCGGACGCCGCTGCGCGCGTATGAAAATGTGTCAGCCCTTGGCGAAGAAGGCCACGGCGATGGCGCCGGGACCGGCGTGGGTGCTGATGGTGCTGCCGATCATGACGGCGGGGGGCAGCTCCGTCAGGTGGTCCTCCCAGAGAGCCCGGCTGTTGTCGATGTAGCCCTTCAAGAGGGCGTCGTCTGTGCCGGAGAAGGCCAGCAGCGCTGGCATGGAAAAGTCGATGCCGCCGGACTTTTGGATGAACTCGGTGAGCATATTGCCGCTCTGGCGGGAGCCCCGGGCCTTGCCCAGGACCCGGATCTCGCCGTCCTCTACGGACAGGACCGGTTTGATCTGCAAAAGCGTGCCGGCGATGGCGGCGGTGCGGGAAAGCCGCCCGCCCTTCATCAGATACTCCAGTGTATCCACCCGGGCAAGCAGCCGGACCCGGCCCTTGCCGCGCTCCAGCTCCGCCGCGATCTCCCCGCCGGACAGGCCCCGGTCCCGGAGCCGGATGGCATACCGCAGCAGGATGTTCTGCCCGATGGTCACGCTGCCGCTGTCCACCACCCAGACCTTGCCGGGATAGTCCGCCGCCGCGATACAGGCGCTCTGGTACGTGCCGGAGAGCTTGCCCGCGATGGTGATGATCACCGCCTCGTCCCCCCGGGCCAGCACCGGCTCCAGGGCGTCGGCGAAATCCGCCGGGGTCAGCTGGCTGGTGGTGGGCATGGTCCGGCAGTGCTCCAGCTTGTCGTAAAATTCCTCGCTGGTGATGGTCACCCCGTCCAGGTACTCCACGCCGTCGATGACGGTCTTCATGGGCAGGATGGTCACGCCCAGCCCGGCGGCCTCCCGCTGGCTCATGTCGCAGGCGGAATCGCTGATCAGCGTCACGCTCATATCGTGTCTCCTTGCAATTGTCTTGGATAAAGCCTAACGGCCTTTGCGGGGAAGTATACTCCGGGGGAGCGCCGTTGTCAACGGTTGGGGAATTGTCATTTTCACCAAAGTGCTGTATAATGAGAGCAGACAAAGGCCAAGGGACAAGGAGGCTTCACGATGGAGATCGAATTGCGCAAGGGCGCTCTGCGGGCCGGGGCGGTGACCCACGGGGGCGAGCTGGTGTCCTTCCGGGATGAGGAGGGGACCGAGTACATCTGGTCCGGTGACCCGGCCTATTGGTCCGGACGGGACCCCATTTTGTTCCCCATTGTGGGCGCGCTGAAGGACGGGACCGTGCAGACGGACCGGGGACCGTGCCATATGGCCCGGCACGGGTTCGCCCGGCGTATGGAATTCGCCCCGGCAGAGCAGGGGGAGGACTTCGTGACGTTCCAGCTGCGGGACACGCCGGAGACGCTGGAGCAGTACCCCTATCCCTTTCGGCTGCGGGTGACCCACCGGCTCACGGACCGGGGCTTCGCCACGGCCTACGAGGTGACCAACACCGGGGACGGACCCATGCCCTTTTGCATCGGCGGCCACACGGCCTACCGCTGCCCGCTGTACCCGGGGGAGAGGTTCGAGGATTATAGCCTCGTATTCGACGAGAGGGAGGACGCGCCCTCCGTCGCCGTCCGGGCCGGCGGACTGCTGGGCGGGACCTTGGAGGAGCTGTACCTGATGGGCACGAACAAGATCGCCCTGCGCCATGAGATCTTCGACAGGGCGGACACACTGATCTTCGACGGCCTGCGCTCCAATGGGGTGCGGCTGGTGAACGAGCGGACCGGCCGGGGCGTCCGGGTAGAGTTCGGGCAGTTTCCCATGCTGGGCATCTGGACCATGCCGGAGAAGAACGCCCCCTATATCTGCATCGAGCCCTGGCAGGGCTGCGCCGCCTGCGAGGACGAGACGGGCCGGTTCGAGGACAAGCCCCACGCGGTGGTCTTGGCTCCGGGCCAGAGCAAGACGCTGGCCTTCACGGCGGAGGTCCTGTAAGGAAGTATATAGAGGAAAGCCCCGGCTCCAAGGAGCCGGGGCTTAAGATGTGCACTTTGTGCTTCGAGGGGGAATTCACTTCCCCCTCGAAGTTTCAATCAGAAGAACTTGATCAGGTTGAACGCCGCCACCAGGCCGCAGAACATGATGGACACGGTGGAGCAGAGCTTGATCAGGATGTTCAGGCTGGGGCCGGAGGTGTCCTTGAAGGGATCGCCCACGGTGTCGCCCACGACAGCCGCCTTGTGCTGCTCGGAGCCCTTGCCGCCGTGGTTGCCCCGCTCGATGTACTTCTTGGCGTTGTCCCAGGCGCCGCCGGCGTTGGACATGAACACCGCCATGGCGAAGCCGGTGACGGACACGCCG
>CANPXZ010000032.1 GCA_947587485.1 uncultured Oscillospiraceae bacterium
GACTGCCCTCCCGCCGGAGCACCACGCCCATGGGGCTGATGGTGAAGGTGGTGCGGGTGCCGTCCAGCCCGGTCAGGTCGCTCTCCTCGTAGGTGAAGCGGCTCTCCCCGTTCTCGAAGCCGTACTTGCCCGCAGTCACAAGCTCCACCGCGTCCTTTCCGCCGGACGGGTCCCGCTGTATGCCGGTTATTGAAATGATCACGTCTCGCATATTCATGTGGTCCATCATAATACAAATCCGCTCCCAACACAAGGAAAAGTTTGGATCGGCCCGAATATTCGTTGCTTTGCCCTATAGAACATTATAGCACATCTGTGTTATAATAGCCATACAGAGAAAGAGAAAGCACATAATAGCGTCTAAAACGCTATAATACCACTGTGAGAGACTATAAGGGGGTGAGCGTCGTGACGATCGAGCTTACCGAGAAGGAGTTCCGGCGTCTTTTGGATCTTGTGTACGTGGGGGACTGGGTGCTCAACTCCGCCCGGGGCGAGGACCGGTTCGAGGACTACGATCTTTTGCAGGAGAAGCTGTTTGCCATGTGTTCCCAGGTGGGCATGCGCTCTCTCGTCGAGACGTGGCAGGGCCATGTGTTTCCCTCCCAGGCCTATGAGGAGGGCGGTATCCACGAGGCTATTGCGGATTATGAGGACGCGGTGTTCTTCGACATCCTGGCCGAGGAGCTGGCCCGCCGGGACATGGAGGGCGAGGGCCTGGATGCCAACGACGAGAATGAGCTCATGAACCGCATCGAGGAATATTACAGCGAGTTCGAGCAGCACGGTATCGACAATCTGACGGTCGAGCCGTAAATATCCAACAGAACACGCCCCTGCCTTGGCTGGCAGGGGCGTATTTTACATATCTGGCTCAGCGGTCCAGGGGCGCGGCGTGGCACGCGACCAGGCGGCCGTCCACGGCCCGCAGCTCCGGCTCCTCGGTCCGGCACCGGCTCGTGGCGTAAGGGCAGCGGGTGCGAAACCGGCAGCCGGAGGGCACGTCGATGGGGCTGGGGATCTCCCCCTGCAAGAGGGGCTTTTCCGTCTCCCGGGCCCGGGGGTCCGCCATGGGGATGGCGTCCAGGAGAAAGCGGGTGTAGGGGTGGGCGGGGCGCTCATAGACGGTCTTGGTGTCGCCCACCTCGCAGAGCCTGCCCAGGAACATCACCGCCACCCGGTCCGCCATGAACCGGACCACGGAGAGGTCGTGGCTGATGAAAAGATAGGTAAGCCCGAAGCGCTCCTGCAGGTCCTTGAGAAGGTTCAATATCTGGCTCTGCACGGACACGTCCAGGGCGGACACCGGCTCGTCGCAGATGATGAGCCGGGGCTGCAACGCGATGGCCCGGGCGATGCCGATGCGCTGGCGCTGGCCGCCGGAGAACTGGTGGGGGTAGCGGTAGAGAAACTCGTCCGGGATGCCCACCGCGTCCAAGAGCTCCCGGACCCGCTGGGTGACGGCGGCCTTATCCGGGCAGAGCTTGTAGGTCACCAGGGGCTCCGCCACGATGTCGTGCACGGTCATGCGGGGGTCCAGGGAGGCGTAGGGGTCCTGGAAGATGAGCTGCATCTGCCGCCGGTAGGGGGCGAACGCCCGGGCGCTCAGGCCGGTGATCTCATGGCCCTGGAAGGTCACGGTCCCGGCGGTAGGGGGGATGAGCTGGATGAGGGTCCGGCCCAGGGTGGATTTGCCGCAGCCGGACTCGCCCACCAGGGCCAGGGTCTCCCCGGCGTATATGTCCAGGTCTACGTCGGACACGGCGTGGACCCTTTTGTGTCCCTTGGCGGGGAATTCCTTTACAAGGCCACGGGCGGACAGGAGGATCTCTCTTGCCATTACAGCCGTTCCCTCCCTTCCTCAAAGCAGCGGCACAGGTGGCCGGGGGCCAGCTCTTCAAGCTCCGGCCGCTCCTCCCGGCAGCGATCCATGGCCCGGGGGCACCGGGGCGAAAAGGCGCAGCCCGCCGGCAGGTGCAGCAGGTTCGGCACCACGCCGCCGATGGCCGGCAGCCGCCGGGGGTTGCTCTTCAGGTCGATGACCGAGTCCATGAGGCCCTTGGTGTAGGGGTGGGCGTGGCGGTCGAAGAGGGTGTAGGCGTCCGCCTGCTCCACGATCTTCCCGGCGTACATCACGTATACCGTGTCGCACATCTGGGCGATGACGCCCAGGTTGTGGCTGATGAGCAGCACGCTCATGCCCGTCTCCCGGCTCAGGGACCGGATCAGCCGCAAAATCTGGGCCTCGATGGTCACGTCCAGGGCGGTGGTGGGCTCGTCGGCGATGAGAAGCTTGGGCTTGCAGATCATGGCCATGGCGATCATGACCCGCTGGCGCAGGCCGCCGGACAGCTCGTGGGGATAGGCCCCGTAGCGCTTTTTCGGCTCGGAGATGCCCACGTGCTCCAGCATCTTCAGTACCTCCGCCTTGGCGGAGATTTTGTCCATTTTTTCGTGCAGCAGCAGGGCCTCCCGCATCTGCTTTCCGATGGGGACCACCGGGTTCAGGCTGGTCATGGGCTCCTGGAAGATCATGGCCATGTCTTTGCCCCGGATGCGCTGGAGCTGGCCGTCGCTCATACCGGTGAGCTCCTGGCCCGCAAGCTTTATGCTGCCGCCGGTGATCCGGCCCGGGTACTTCAAAAGCCCCATGACGGACCGGGCGATCATGCTCTTGCCGCAGCCGGACTCGCCCACGATGCCCACTACCTGGCCCTTGCCGATGGAAAGGGACACGTCGTCCACCGCGGGCACGTAGCCCCGCTCCGTGAAGAAGCCGGAGGACAGATGTTCGATTTTCAGCGTCAGGTCGTTGTCCATATCCGGCTCCTCATTCATTGTTCAGGTGGGGGTCCAAAGCGTCCCGGAGGCCGTCGCCCAGGAAGTTGCAGGCCAGCACCACCAGCATGATGGCCGCGCTGGGGGCCAGGCTGATCCAGGGGGCGTTGTACAAAAACTGACGGCCCATGTTGACCATCAGGCCCCAGGAGGAGTTGGGCAGCTGCACGCCCGCGCCCAGAAAGCTCAGCGAGCTCTCCGACAATATGGCCGAGGGGATGTTCAGGGTGAACAGCACGATCAGCGCCGGCAGACAGTTGGGCAGGATATGCCGCCGGATGATGCGTCCGCCGGACACGCCGATGCTCTTGGCCGCCTGGACGTACTCGCTCTCCTTCAGGGAGATGGTCTCGGACCTTGCCACCCGGGCCACGCTGGCCCAGCCTACCAGGGCCAGGGCCAGGAAGATGTTCAGCACTCCGCCGCCCAGGGTGTACATGATCACCATGGCCAGCAGCAGGGAGGGGAACGCCAGCATCACGTCGGCCAGACGCATGAGGATATAGTCCGTCATGCCGCCGACGTAGCCCGCCACGACGCCCAGGGCCACCCCCAGGATCATGGAGATCAGCGTGGGCACCACGCCCACCGCCAGGGAGATGCGGGCCCCGTACAGAAGCCTTGTCAGCACGTCCCGGCCCATCTCGTCCGTGCCCAGCCAGTGGGCGGCGGAGGGGGGCTTCAGGCGGATGGAGGCGTCCCCGATCACCGGGTCGTAAGGGGAGAGGATGGGCACGAATATGGCCGCGAGAGTGAGCAGCGCCAGGAACACGGCGGAGGCCACGGCCAGCTTGTTCCTCCGGGCCATGCGCCGCAACTGCACGCCCAGGGTCTGGCTCTCGCCGATCTGGCTGGCCAGGTCCTCGGAAAACACGTCCTGTTTGGATCGAAAAAGCGCCATGTCAGCCCTCCTTCCGGATGCGGGGGTCCAGCACGCTGTACAGGCAGTCCGCCACCAGGTTGCCCGCGATGACCAGCGCCGTTGCGAAGATGACCGAGCCCTGCAAAAGCGGCACGTCCCGGCCGGAGATGGCGTCCACGCAAAGCCGCCCGATGCCGGGCAGGGAGAAGATGGTCTCCGTGATGACCGCGCCGGAGAGAAGCGACGAGATCTGGATGGCCATGACGGTGACCACCGGGATCATGGCGTTTCGCAGCGCGTGGAACACCACCGCCCCGGGCACGCTCCGGCCCTTGGCCCGGGCGGTGTCGATGTAATCCGACTCCATGACCTCCAAAAGCGTGGAGCGGGTGAGCCTGGCCACGGACCCGGCGCTGCTCCAGCCCAGGGCGATGGCGGGCAGTATGTAGCACACGAAGCCCTCCTTGGTGCCCTGGATGGGGAACCACTTGAGCTTGTATGCCAGCAGGTATTGCAGCACCATGGCCGTCATGAACACCGGCACCGACACGCCCAGCAGAGAAAAGCCCATGCCGATCCGGTCCGCCAGCTTATCCTTGCGCATGGCGGACACCACGCCGCACACGATGCCCACCGCCCAGGCCACCAGCGCCGCCAGTACGGACAGCTTGATGGTCACGGGGAAGTAGGTGGCGATGAGCTCCGACACGGGCTTGTGGTACTTGATGCTGGTGCCCATGTTCCCGGTGAACAGGCCGGAGACGTACATCCAGAACTGGACGTACCAGGGTTTATCCAGCCCCAGGTCCGCGCTGAGCTGCTGCACGACCTCCTCCCGGGCGTGCTCGCCCATCATGGTGAGAATGGCGTTGCCCGGCAGGATATGCAATATGAGGTAGATGATGAGGACCACCCCGATCAGCACGGGGATGGCGCTCAATATCCGCCGGACGATGCTTTTTAAGGTGCTCATTGGACAACTCCTTGCTGCGCTGTATATACATGAGCCGGGCGTCGGAGGATCCCGGCGCCCAGCTGATGGGTCTTTTGTGTCCGATCAGTTCATCTCCACGTCCCGGACGAAGAAGTTGGAGAAGCCGGCCCAGTGGGGCACGAAGGAGGCCACCTTCTCGCCGATGCAGAACAGGTGGGCCCGTTCGTACAGAGGCACCACGGCGGCGTCCTGGGCCACGATGGCCTCGTCGATGGCCTGGTACTCGGCCATGCGTTCGTCGTCATCCATGATGGAGGAGGCGGCGTCTACCCGGTCCTTGATCTCCTGGTTCGCATAGTTGATGCTGCGGCCGGAGGTGGAGTTGGAGAAGAAAGTCCCCAGGATGTTGGCGGGGTCGTTGTAGTCCATGGTCCAGGTGCCCACAAAGGCGGGCATTTCCTCGGTGCGGCGGAAGTCAAGCCAGGCGGACTCGTCATAGCTCTCGATCTCGGCGTTGATGCCCACGGCGGCCAGGTCCTGGGCGATCTGCTGATAGACCATGGCGGTGGTGTCGCCGCTGGAGGAGTCCAGAGAGAACTCGAAGGTGATCTCGCCCTCCTCATAGCCGGCCTCGGCCAGCAGGGCCTTTGCCCCCTCGGGGTCGTAGACGATGGGGGTCTGGTCCTCGTTATGGCCCCAGACGCCGGTAGCGATCATGCCGTTCTGGATGATGCCGTCGCCGCCGTAGAAGTTATCCAGAAGGCCCTGACGGTCGATGGCCATCTGGATGGCCTTGCGCACGTTCACGTCGGACAGGAACTCATTGTTCTCGTTCATGCTCATGAAGGTCACGCCCACCCGGTAGCCGGGCACGATGGAGTCGGCATAGGTGGTCTTGTAGACGCTGTCGATGATGGAGGCGTCCAGCGCGTCCAGGTCGATGATGTCCAGCTCGCCGTTTTGGAACATCAGGTTCTGGGTGCTGGCGTCGGGCACCACGTTCATGACCACCACGTCCGCGTCAGGGGCCTCGCCCCAGTAATTCTCGTTGCGGGTCAGGGTGAAGTGGTCGTTGGGGACCCACTCGCTGACGATGTACGGGCCGGAGCCGATGGTGTCGGCGGGCTCCATGCCGAAGGCCGCCGCGCTCTCCACGGTCTCCTGGTCGATGATGCTCATGGCGGGGGAGGTCAACTCGGCGATGTAGCCGGCGTTGACGGCCTCCAGGGTCAGGGTGAAGGTCAGGTCACCGGTGACCTCGATGCCCTCCAGCTCCTGGGCCTCGCCGTCCAGCAGGGCCTGGGCGCCCTTGACCTCCTGGGCGATGTCATAGTTGCAGGCGCCCGGAACGGTCAGCAGGTGCTCGAAGGTGTACTTCACGTCGGAGGCGGTCAGGGGGTTGCCGTTGGAGAAGGTCACGCCCTCCGCCAGGGTGAAGTCGTAGGTCAGGCCGTCGTCGGACACGCTGTAGTCCGCCACCAGGGAGGGGACGATCTCGGTGGAGCCGTCAGGCTGGACCTGGATCTCGAACAGCCGGTCGAACACGTTGTGAGGGATGAAGTAGTCGTCGGTGGTCAGGGCCACGTCCATGGTCAGGATGTCGCTCTCCGAGGCCAGGTTCAGGACCTTTTCTCCCTCGTCCGCGTAGGCGGGGATGGCGGCCACGCTCAGGATCATGGCCAGTGCCAAAACGAATGCTAGGTGCTTTCTCATACAGGAAATCCTCCTTTTGCGATGCTTGCATTACTATAACCCATCCGTCCCGCAATGAAAATGGTGATAACTGCTCTTATGTTTGCAAAAAGTGCGGTTTGCGCCGCCCCTTGCGGGAATAGAGCTGTCATGGTATAATTCAATATAGAAATGGGTGCACAGTTCAGAACAGGAGGATGACGGAATGAAATGGCTGATCGCGTCCGACCTGCACGGGTCGGCGGAGTGCTGCGAGGCGCTGCTGAAGGCGTACGAAAGGGAGGGGGCCGACAGGCTCCTGCTGCTGGGGGACGTCCTGTATAAGAAGCTGGGGACCCGGCGGAACAAACAGACTGTGGCGGAGATGCTCAATCCCATGGCGGACCGGATCGTCTGCGTGCGGGGCAACTGCGACAGCGACGAGGACGCCGCCATGCTGGCCTTCCCCATGGAGCCGGCGTATCTTCGCATCCCCATAGGGCATGTTGCGATGTTCGCCACCCACGGCCACGTATATAACGATACGAATCTGCCCCCCAACATGGACGAGGGGGATATCCTGCTCCACGGGCATACCCATGTGCCCAGGACGGAGAACCTGGGCCGGTACCTGTGCTTCAATCCCGGCTCTGTGGCCAACCCCCTGTGGGGCAGCATCCGGGGCTATATGACGGCGGAGGACGGGCTCTTCCGCTGGGTGACCCTGGAGGGGGAGGAATACCGGCGGTACGAGATTTAAATACAAATGGTATTGGGCGGGCCTGCACGGCAGACCCGCCCATTGCTTATGTTCAGGCGTCCGTTCAGCCCTCTTCGTCCAGGTCCCGCACGGCCCGCTCCAGGGTGAAGCCCCGGCCCCGGACCTCCTTGACCTGGGTGATGGTGATGAAGGCGGTGGGGTCCACGGACTGGATCAGCTCCGTGGCGGCGTAGAGCTTCCGCCGGGGGATGACGCACAGCACGCCCTTTTGCTGCTGCTGCAATGCGCCGGTCTGGATCTCCACCATGGTGGCCCCGGCCTCCAGCTCCGTCAGGATGCGGCGGCGTAGCTCTTCATACCGCTGGGTGACGGCGAAAAGCTGGATCTGGGCCAGGCCCAGGATCATGACCCGGTCCAGCACCAGCGACTGGAGCACCAGCAGCACCAGCGCGTAGAGGATCGGCTCCGCGGAGGAGAAGATCGCCTGGCCGCCGATCACCAGGATGTCCATGACGTATACGCAGACGGACACGGGCACGTGGGTCCACTTGTGCAGCACCAGGCTGGCGATGTCCATGCCGCCGGTGGAGGAGCCCACCCGCATCACCACGCCCAGGGACGCCCCCATCAGCCCGCCGCCGAACAGCGACGCCATCAGCGGGTCGGAGGTGACCGTGCCGATGCCGGGGATGCGCTCCATCAGCGCCAGAAGCAGCGGGTACAGCAGCGTGCTGGCCAGGGTGGTGGTCACCAGCTTCCGGCCCAGCACCAGCCCGCCCAGCACCAGCAGCGCCGTGTTCAGCGCCAGCACGATGGTGGCCGTCTCCGCCGGGATGACCCGGGCCAGCACGATGGCCAGGCCCGTGGTGCCGCCCATGATGATGTCGTGGGGGATGATGAACGCCGCCACCGCGAAGGCCAGCAGGGCGTTCCCGGCCAGGATCGCCGCGCACGTCCGGGCCAGGCTGTACAGTTTTTTTGTCGTTGTCGTCATAATGTCTATTATACGTCATTTTTCCGATTTTGGCAAACCCGGCGGCCCGTCCCGGCATAAAAACGGACCGTCTGCCCATACTAGCGGCAGGTGATTTTAATATGAATATGACCAACAGCGAATACAACGAGTATATCAAGGGCATGGCCCCTAAGTCGCCCCTGTGGGGTGACCTGGCGAAGGCGTTCGTGGTGGGCGGGCTCATCTGCTGCCTGGGCGAGGGTCTGAGCATGCTCTACAAGGACATGGCGGGACTGCCCGAGGAGGACGCCGCCACGGCGGTGAGCATGACGCTGGTGTTTCTCTCCGCGCTTCTGACGGGCCTGAACGTCTACGACAAGATCGCACGGTTCGCGGGGGCGGGGACCCTGGTGCCCATCACGGGCTTTGCCAACTCCGTGGTGAGCCCGGCCCTGGAGTTCAAGACCGAGGGTTTCATCCTGGGCACGGCGGCGAAGATGTTCACCATCGCCGGCCCCGTGATCACTTTTGGCATTTCAGCCAGCGTGGTGTATGGACTCATATTGTGCCTGCTGCGGTGAAACACGCCATGGCCGCCGGTCCCCGGCGGCCATGGCTATAAAGCGTGCTCGCTATGCTTTGGCGAGTGCAGAAGCCGGCGCGGAAGGCAGCACAAAAATACACAATAAAAATGATCAAAAACTTAAAATGTGATTGATAAAGAGATCGGCGTCCGGTACAATTGCAAATAAGGGAAAGCGTATAGCTATCATGACTGTTACGGTCGAAGTTAGTATGGATAGGAAAGCTGAGGTGCATCCGAGTGCTGGACCCGATGTGGCGCGAATGTTTTGAGGACAAGATCCTGGAGCGCGGGGAGAAGTATTGGCGGCAGGGGCGCGTAAGGCAACTGCATGATCAGGGAGATATAGTTACAGCGATCGTGATGGGAACGGAAGATTATGATGTGGAGATCGACCTGATGGACGGCATGTTCGATGATGCCGACTGTACCTGCCCCTATGCCGGCGATGGAAACGCCTGCAAGCACATGGCTGCGGTGCTTTTTGCCTTGGAGGCGGGCGAGGCGCAGAAAACGGGACATGAAAACGAAAAGACGTCCCGCGTTTCCTGGCGCGAGGCGCTGGATCAGATGGGAGAGCAGGACCTGAGGTCGCTGCTGGCGGATATGGCGGCCAGGGACAGAGATCTTCAGGCGCGGCTGATCCTGCGAGTGACAAAGGAACTGTCGGCCGGGCAATACGACAGCTGGGCAAAACACCTGGAAAAATTGGCCCGTGGCGCCCGCGATCGGGACGGATTCATCGAATATGAGCAGGCGTATGATTTCTGCGTATCGGTATGTGAGTTTCTGCATGATACCGCGTCGGATCTGATAGACGGAGGCTTTTTTCCGGACGCCTTCCGGCTGGCTTGCATGGTTTTCGATTTTATTTCGGGGGAGGAGATGGACGATTCGGACGGCGGCATGACCGAGGTCCTCAGCTGCTGCGAGGACATTTGGATGGGTATGATCCGGAGAGCGGATGCAGAGGAGAAAGAGCAGATGTATGGTCTGCTTACGGAGAGGCTGCCGGATGATTTTGGCTCGGTCGAGGCGGTGCTCATGGAGGCAGACTGGGATATGAAGCAGCTGCAGGCAAGCCTGCGTCTGCTGGACGAGGCGATCGGGAAGGGCAGCTCGGATCAGCAGATCGGCAGGCTCGTAGAACAGAGACGATATCTTATGGAAAGGACGGGTGCGGATAAGGAGCAGATACAGGCGTATCTTGCCCGGTTCCATAAGCTGCCGGCCGTCAGACAGATGCAGATCAAAGACTGCATTGATCAAGGCGATGACCAAACGGCGATCGCTCTGCTGCGGGAGAGCAAAAAGCTGGACGGGGATGAAGGCCGTCCGGTCATGCGGTACTGCGAGCAATTGGCTGAGTTGTACCGCAAGACCGGGCAAACGGCGCTTTATGAGCGGGAGCTGCGCGATTTGATCTTCTCCTGTAAGACCTGGAAAATTGAATATGTAAAGCAGTTGAAGGAACTGACGCCGGCGGCACAGTGGCCGGCGCTGTTTGAGCAGATCCTGCGGCAGCCGTCCATGCGGGACAATATGCCTGCGCTTCTGGCGTGGGATGGGCAGTTCCAGCGGTTGTACGATCTGCTCTCGCAGACAGCACGGGCGGAAGAAGTGGACCGTTACGAATCGGTGCTGCGACAGTGGTCACAGGAGAAAACAAGAGATCTCTATTTGCGGTGCCTGGACAGGGCGATGAGCTTTGCAGACGGGCGGAGCGCTTACCGGAAATGTATCGATTATCTGCGAAAGCTGCGTACATACCCGGAGGGAGAAGCGGCTGTCAGCCAGGCGGCAAAGATGTGGCGCGAGATCTATCCACGCCGTCGCGCTATGCTGGATGAATTGGAGAGGGCCGGCTATTGAGCGGGGTAAACCGAGGTTGATCCTACCGAAAGGAGATGTACCCCAGAAACTGGACGCTTCTTATCGTTCAGAACCCAATCACTGGACAGTAAGTTCAGAGGATGTAATCACCATTGTGTTTGAGTAGGTCAAGCAGAGCTTTTGGCACCGGCGGCAGTTCCGTGGCATATCTAAACTGCGGCAAAGGTGGGCGGTCATTCCCATCCTGTGTAAAATAGCGCCAAGGAGGGAATGAACATGATAAAACTAAACGACAAAATGCTGGCGGAGTTCACGACCTATCTGGTGGAGCGGGAGTGCAGCGCGGCGACGGTGGCAAAGTATCTGCACGACGTACGGCAATTAAAATCGTATTGCGGCGGGCGCGTGAAGGATAAGACCGCGCTCATCGCCTTCAAGCAGCACCTGCAAAGCCAGGGCTACGCGGCGTCCAGCGTCAATTCCATGCTGGCGGCGGTGAACCGGTTCCTGGATTTTGCAAAGGTTCCTATGTGGAAACTGCGGTTTCTGAAGGTGCAGCGGACGGTCTTTTCCGCGAAGGAACGGGAACTGACCCGGCAGGACTATGAGAAGCTCCTCATGGCTGCGAGGCTCGAGGGCGACGAACGGTTAGAGCTGCTGGTGCAGACCATTGCCGCCACCGGCATTCGCGTGAGCGAGGTACGTGCTGTGACGGTGGAGAGCCTGCGCAAACGCCAGGCGGTGATCCACAATAAGGGGAAGATACGCACGATCCTGCTGCCGAAGAAGCTGTGCCGCGACCTGGAGGCGTATTGCGGGAAGCGGGCCATCCGGCAGGGTCCGGTGTTCGTGACCCGATCCGGCCGCCCGCTGGACCGGGGCAACATCTGGAAGATGATGAAGCGCCTGGCGCTGCGGGCCAGGGTGGAGCCGGGAAAGGTGTTCCCCCACAACCTGCGGCATCTGTTCGCCAGGACGTTTTACAAGGCATATAAGGACATTGCCCGCCTGGCCGATATCCTGGGTCACGCCAGCATCGACACCACACGTATCTATACAACGCGCACGAGTATAGAACAGCAGAGGCAGATCGAACGTCTGCCTCTGCTGGTATAGAACAACTACATAATCCACATTATGTGGTGACAAAATGTCTTTGATCGCTTAAGCGTGTATATTATAGCGGCTGGCGCTGAATTCGTCAAGCCGTAAACTGTGATTTTTTGAGCCCTGGATCTCGGCGGAGCCGAAGGAAGATAGATTTGTCGTCACAAGCAGGGCATACCCGAAACAGGGATGCCCGTTTTGTCATGCATCAAGGTCGCATATAATCCTGTTCATGTCAGCAGGCCGGCCGTTCATTCTCCCCATGCGGAGAATGAACGGCCGGCTTTTTTGTATCTCCGGCAGCGCTCTTTCGCCACATAATGTGGATTCTGTAGTGGACGAAGGGAAGGGCGGGACAGAGAGTCCAGGTTGAAAGGCGTCCTTCCGTAGCTTAGGCGGTCTCGATGTTCTCCGTGTGCCAGAGGATCATAAAAACTGCTCACTGGAAAAACGGGACGACAACAAAAACATGCATGCAAAAAGGAAGGAGAAGACAATGAGAAAACAATTTAAGCGCATGCTCGCGATGGCGCTGCTGGCGGCGATGATCCTGTCGGGCGGCGTCTCCGCCCTGGCGGCGGATGGAACGGAGCCGGCCCCAGAGGACAGCGTGGAGGCCAGCGGCCCCCTGCCCACAGTGGATGGATTTGACGTCCGCAACGTTTATGTATCCCAAACTCCCGGGGCCACCTCGTATACAATCACCATTCTCGATGCGAAAAGTACCTCCTCCGGGAAAAAGCTCGTATACGGGATCGCAAAATATGACAAGACAACGGGCAGGGCGGAGCCTATGACCGGGCAGAAGTGGGTGAGCCCGGATACCACGTCGCCTGTTGCGTTCAAGGATGTGACGGATACCTACTTCATCCTCACGTCGGTGGATAGCGCTTTGTCCCAGACGGTGACGCCCGCAGACCGGTTCAATAATAATAAGATCGGGTTAAAGTTTGTGCTGCCCACGATGAATGTATATGACGCCATGCAGCCGGAGGACCCGTCCAAGGTGACGAAGGGGAACACCAGCATCACGATACACAACACGGATCAGAACAGGGAATACAATCTCTTCGACAGCCGGGAAGGAAAGCTGGTGACCGATTGGGTGAAGGGCACCGGCAAAGATGTGACCATTGCCTTTGCCAGCGCCCAGGCGGATGTGGTCGTTGCCGTCACCCGGGTATGGAAGTCGGATGTGCCCTATATCAAACCCGACACGCCGCATGTGGAGCCGGGAGGAGATGTGGCTCTGACCCAGGCGGGCTTCAGCCTCCGGACAGCGATGGCTGTTTTGACCATTCAGGCCACGCCGGGGCTTGAATATGCCATCGCCAAGGAAGACGGGCAGATCCTGAATATAAGCCAGAGAGTGAAGTGGGGCATCACGGCGGAGACAGAGGAGGAGTTCAATGTGATGGCGGACTCCACGAATTTTTACGCCGCTCCTGCCCAGGGAGATGAAATACGCTTCCGCGTACCGGCCGGCGGAACGTATAGCGTGGTTACGCGCTTTCCGGACGGAACGACCAGCAGACCGGACGTGCCGTACCAGACCGAATCGGTGGAGAAAAACGCCAACATACTCGGCCCTTATCCCGATCCAGATACCGGAGAAGACTATGCGCTTATCGTTATAAGTCCTGCGTCTCAGTATTCGCAATACGCGGCCCAAAATACAAAAACAGGCGATATCGTCGGATATTATGCTCCCACACAGGGAGTGATCAGGTTCAGGGCATATATGCCCATTGATGATATCGAGGTCATAGCCAAACCTATCCCGCTGACCGGGTCTGGCGAGGACGCTCCGTCTCCGGGCCAGGGCAGTCCCACCCGGGAGGCGATGCCTCCCGTGCTGAATAAGTCCTTGAGCGGTACGGGCGAGACCCAGGACGGGCGGCGTCTGACAGTGGGAACGTGGGACCCTAGTAACAGCACCTTTGTCAGCGGGCAGGCCGCAGTAGAGGATGCATTGAGTTCCGGGGCCGGTCAGATGCTCGACCCGCAGAGCTTCAGCGGCGCGGCGCTTGCCAGCGTCGCGAGCGAGCCTTTTACCTTGATCGTCTTTTATGGCGGGAGCGGTACGCCCGAGTGGGCGCTATACTGCTATGACGACGCGTGGTACTCGACCCGGCTGGTGGATCTTGGGGATGGAACGTATCTGGTGAACTTCAGAGATGGTATCGTCGGGTATATAGATATTACCGATCTTGCAGGCTAAGCAGACGCCTGCTCGTCCCAGGCGCAGATACGGCCGGCAGGCAAGCCGCTGCAGACTTTGCCTGCTGGTCCGTGTCCGCGCAGATGGTGGGAAATCACAGGAAGGGCTTCGGATAATAGCAGTATCGGGAGGGAGAAAGCATGAGGAGAAAAGTGGTCGCCAGCATTTTGGCCTTAGTAGTGTGTGCGCTGATGGTGCTGCCTCAGGTGGGGCTGACCGTCCGGGACGCTGCCGGGGGCCAGGAGACCGTGGGTGAACTGCCGGCTGAGGACAGTTCGCAGGAGGCCGTGGCACAGGAAAGCGTCGTGGATCAGGAGGCGGTCGGGGAGAGTGCGGCGGACGCCCCGAGCCCGCCGGCGGAGAGTATGGTCCCCGATGACGCGGCGGACCTGCCAGTACCGGAGGAGACCCCGGCGGTCACTGCTGCGCCGGAGGACGCTCCCGCTGATGATCAGACGGCCGATGTTCCCGCGACAGAGGCGACGCCGGAGGCGGGGGAAGAACCTCCTGCGGAGGAAAAGCCCGAGGGCGGGGAGCTGCCAACGGAAGAGACCGGGAGCGGCGTCTATACGATGTCGGAGGTGGAGTCGATCATCGGGGACGGCATCTCTCTGGCCGGTCTGCAGGAGCTCATGCAGATCTCTCTGGACAGCGGCAAAGCGGTCTCTCATGATTACTTCAAGTTTGTGTTGTCGGACTTGACAGGATACGGGAC
Organism: uncultured Oscillospiraceae bacterium; assembly: GCA_947587485.1. Lineage (GTDB taxonomy): Bacteria > Bacillota > Clostridia > Oscillospirales > Oscillospiraceae > CAJOIG01. The sequence continues at coordinate 14,441 of CANPXZ010000032.1, forward strand.
CAAGTCCTATCCCAACTATTCCGATTTACAAAACAACTCAAACGGATATGACGTGAGCGATTGGAACGGCGGTGTGAGCGGGGATGTTACGGCTGAGATGTTCCCCAAGGTAGGAAAGATGGCCTTTGACGGGCTGTACCTGAACGGGACGGTCATAAAGTCTGTCGGCGTCGTTACGGTCAAGGTCCAGGGGGAAACGGGGGACCTGACCGACAAGGATTACGTCTGGTTCTCCCCCACGGACTCAGGAGTCAGCGCGGACGCGATGGTGCTCCCGGATAGCGTTGACGACACGCATGTTTTTGAGGTGCGCTATGTCTACGCCACATACAACATTAAGTATGAGGTCTATTTGGATACACAGGATGTCAGCGAAGGCTGGCTGGATAAAGTCTTCGGCGCGGGGCGCACGGATACCACCAGGGATGGGATGGCATCTGTGGACGTGTCCATCCCCGCCGGTTATACGGGCAACGTTTATGTGGGTAATACGGATGGTTTCACAACTGAAACGGAAGTGTTCCCCGTAGATATGCCGGGCTATGGCAATCATCCCCTGGGACAGGAGCTTGCATATAAACAGGGGGATGCCGGTGCTGTTGTAGACGATACCAAGGGGCCGGGCTTCTACTCTACCGCCGGGACATACGCGGTCGGCAGCGAAAAAAACAGAGTTTCGGCGGATCAGACGGTCCGGGTCGTGCTGAACAAGAAGACGGAGTATTCCTTTAACCCGGAATTTTGGATGAATACCGCCAATACCAACTACGGGCGGCTCTTTTCAGAAGAGGGCTTAAAGATGGAACAGAAATTTGGAAGGGGCAAGTCGCCGAGTGTGTGGGGGTTCTATATCGTTTCCTACCAAAACGGAACGTACGATCTTACCTGGCAGTTCACCACCACGCTGGACGGCGATGGGTCAGGCTGGCTCCTGGAGTCGCTGGAGGTGAACGGCATCGGACTGCGGATGCCCTATATGGAGTACGACGGCGGCGGGCAAGTACAAACAGAAAGAACAGACCTGCCATCGGGCGGCACCATGTATATCATGGCGAAGCAGGTAGAGAATACCAACACCTGTGATTACTATCTCACGGTCACGGGAGCGACCCAGGGCCTGGCCATCACCGGGGGCAGCCTTCGTCCCGCAAAAGGTGCAAATGAGCTGGTGCTGGAGGATTCCACCGGAACAGATGTGGAGTTTTTCTTCTGCGATCCCGACGGTAGTAATGGAAAGTGGGAGAAGGCGGTCCAGTCGCAGCCGGTGTCCGCAGACCGGAATGGAAAAGCGTTCCACTATAACGGGAGCGATCCGAGCCACGGTTACACAAACGTGCGCTTCAAGCTCAAGGAGGGCTATGAGCTGCCATACGACCATGCGGGCGTGGAAAATGTGGCGTTTACCGACCAGATGGGCACCAGCCTGCCGTGGGGTACTGATTCACAAAGCAAAATCTTCAGCGATAACGACGGATGGTACTATCTTCGGCTGGGAACGGGAGGCGACTATTACGACAACAAAGCGCCGAAGATCGGCAGGCTTCGCATCACCGCCAAGCCGGCCCGATATGTGATCCAGTATCTGGACGGCAGGGGCGCGCCGGTCAATACCGGCGTGAGCTTTGGCACGGACGGCATTACAAATATGCCCGCTTTCACGGACGGGGCTCTGATCAAGGGCAGCTGGACGCATAAAAATCTGAACGCCCTTGACGGCAACCACGGCAATTATTATAGCACGGCGGAGAGAACGGGCATCTATTTCGATTCGCGCATATCCAACACGGCGACCATCTATGGCTCCGCGCCCCATGACACCGCCGTGACCCGTCCCGCCCAATTCCTGGGCTGGGTCGTCACGGACGCCGCCGGGAACGCGCTGGGAAGGAACGGGGAGGTAACAACCGACACCGGGCAGTATGTGATCTGCCAGCCGGGCAGCGCGCTGTCCATTGCCGAGGTCACGGCGTGCGGCAAGCTGTTCGACCAAGTGGAGCGGCTATACGTCATCTACCTGACGGGCCAGTGGCAGGCCAGAGCGCCGAGCTATACATACTATGTCACATGCAATATCAAGCACCTTGACGGTACACAGGAGACGCGCATCCCGTTCGGCAGCCTGGGGGCCAATTTCGACGAGGGCGATGTTGCGGCCGGTAAGAATGCGGGCGCGGAATACAGCGCGGAGGATCGGTATGTGTTCCGCCGGGACAGCTTTTTCCGGATGGATGACGCGCAAAGGCTCAGCGGGCTCAATATAGCCTTTGATACAGAGAACGAGCAGATGAAACGGCTGATGGAGGAAAGCTTCCGGTGGTACAAATACGACCCCGGGAAAAACAGCTCCGGACAGCCCGGCCAATTCCTCTGGACCAATGTCCCCAACGGCGGAGAGGTGGACGTCTGGCTCATCTCCAGCCTGGGCACGCTGTCGGTCACCAAGACGGTCAACAGCGAGAAACCGGAGGAGCTTGACAAGCCCTTCCCCTTCACGGCCACATTCACCCTTCCTGATGACGATCCCGGCACCGCGGGCGATGAGAATGCATATTTCGGGGATGGGGATACCTACAACGTCTCGTATACTGTCAGCGATGTTGAGGGCGAACAGACGCTCACGCTGGAGAGCCTGGGAGGGAGGCAGTACAAGGGCACGTTTTCGCTGAAAAATGGCCAGACCGCTTCCTTTGTCCTGCCCGGCGGCACGAAGTATTCCATCACCGAGGATGTCTATGAGGAATACAAAACGGAGAAGAACGGAGCGAGCGGCACGATCCAGGCGGCCTCTGCGGCCAGTACGGCCAGCTTTACCAACACGCCCAGCGGTATCGTGACGGCCTTGACCCAGGTGGAGACCGAAGGTCCCGACGGTGAGAAAGTGATCAGCACGCCGGCGGCACTCATCACCGTTGGCGGCGGCGATCATGTGAGATATACCGTCACGGTCACCAACCGGGACGAAAAGCATCCTGTGACCGTCACGGTGACGGATAAGATACCGAACGCCGAGGATGACGACGGTTCGCGCAGGAGACTTTCGGTGAACGAAGACTCCGTCAGCGAGGGAGGGATCTATACTTCTGGCGGCGATACTGTCGGGACCGTCACATGGGAGGATGTCACCGTTGGCCCGGGCGAGACGAGGACCTTCTCCTTTACCGTCACCGCGCCGGTCGTCTACAACTTGAATACATACAAAAATACGGCGGAAATAGCTTACGAGTATGCCGATGGCTCCGCAGGGACTTTGATGACCAATACGGTGTCGCTCGTGGTGATGCAGGACTGGCTCCGCATCGGCAAGGTGCTTCCCAGCGGCATCCGGGGCTACGCGGACGACAGAGAGTTCGTTTTCCATATCACGCTCGCCGACAGCGCCGGATGGGGCGTCTACCCCTACATGGGCCTTGCGGCCGAGAGCTATGAGGGCCAGAAGGTCGCCGTGCCGGCGGACGGCGCGATCGACCTAACGCGCGGCACGGCGGACGTGAAGCTGAAGGAGGGCCAGGCGATCGCGATCTACGGGCTCCCGGCGGATACGGGCTATACCGTTGAGGAGGAGCGCGCGGCGGGCTTCCGGACCAGTGTGATCAAGCAGAGCACGGGAAAGGAGACCGAGAGCAGTTCCACGAACGGCGTGATCAGCGCCGAGACCAGCGATTGGCTCATCTTCAAAAATACCCCCGTCGGCGTCAGTCTGACCAAGACGCAAGAGGTCCTCCGGACGGGCGCCTCCGGCAGCGACGTGAATGTGACGCCCGGCGATACGGTGGAGTATACCATCACGGTCAAAAACATCGACACCGTCGAACCGGCCGAGAACATCGCCGTTACGGATACGGTGCCTGACGGCATGACCGTCGGTACGATCAATGATGACGGCCTCCTGACGGAAGGCTCCGTTACCTGGACGATCCCGGAGCTTGAACCGGACGGGGAAACGACGGTCTCCTTCACGGCCATTGTGCCGGATGACGCTTCGGAGGGAACCTATGTCAATGCGGCCAGCGCCGTCGCGGATGGAGCGGAGGAGGCCCATTCGAACGCTGTGACCGCCGCGCTCCGGACCGGGAGCCTGACCGTCGGGAAGATCGTGGAGGGAGGCCCGGAGCCGAACGAGGACGCCTTCAGCTTTACCGTGGAGCTGGCGCACAGCGCCGACGGCACGCCGCTGACCGGCAGGTATCCCTATAGGTCCGAGGACGGCGGGACCGGCGGCACGATCGTCAGCGGCGGCACGCTCACGCTCAAAAATGGCGAGACCGTCAAGATCGAGAATTTGCCCGTCGATACCCGCTGGACAGTCACGGAGAACGGACCGCTCGTACAGGACGATCACGGGTATGAGGGACAGGACCCCATGAACGGGACGCTTGCCGAGAGGACGCCGGACGGATACGCGGCGTTCGCCAACACATGGTATGGCCTGTATTCCCTGACCTACGACGGCAACGGCGGCACGGAGGGCGCGACTCCCGTCGATGGGTCAAGGTACAGGGCGTACGAGATCGCGGCGCTTCAGCAGCCCGGGGCTGACTTCAAACGTGAAAACGCCGTTTTTCTGGGGTGGAGCAAAAGGCAATATGATACCCCGCTGAGGAGCCGGGAGGCGGCGGACAATGCCGGGATCGTAGAGCAAGTGGAGTTCCCGGACGGCAATGTGACCGTGTACGCCGTGTGGGGCGTCGACAAGAACGGAGATGGCGTTCCCGATTACGAGGAACCCGTCAGCACCCCCGCGCCCAGCAGCACACCCACGCCGAGCAGCACACCTGCGCCCAGCAGCACGCCCGCGCCCAGCGGCACTCCGACACCCAGCAGTACACCCGCGCCCAGCGGCACTCCCGCGCCCAGCGATACCCCGCACC
>CANPXZ010000033.1 GCA_947587485.1 uncultured Oscillospiraceae bacterium
GAAAATGCCTCAAATGGCGCACCCCTGCTGAAGTCCTTAGTGTTGCACTTGCTTGACTTTCTGCCGGTGCCGAGCGAAGCGAGGCGGAGGGGTTGTTACCAGTGCCGAGGTTACCTCCAGTCTGGTAACAATCCCCCAGACTCCGGCTGACGCCGGAGCCAGCCCCCTTTGCACAAGGGGGCCTTATAAGGACGGGATTTCAAAAGCATCCCTTTACACACAAGGGAGCCTTTCGATAAGGTGTGCGCCATGCGGCGCGATTTTGAACGAGGACGAACATTTATGCTCAACACCATTGACATACTCCAGACCCTGGACATGCTGGACCGGCAGCATTTGGACATCCGGACCGTCACGCTGGGCGTGAACCTGCTGGACTGCGCCCACCCGGACATCGAGGCATGCGCCCGGAAGGTCTATGACAAGATCTGCCGCCGGGCGGGAAACCTCCTGCCCGTGGCCCAGGGCATCGAGGCGGAGCTTGGCATCCCCATCGTCAACAAGCGCATCTCCGTCACCCCCATCGCCATGGTGGCCCAGAGCACGACCGCCCGGGACTATACCCCCATCGCCGCCGCCATGGACCGGGCCGCCAAGACCTGCGGCGTGGACTTCATCGGCGGCTTCTCCGCCCTGGTGCAGAAGGGCCTGACCGACGGGGACCGGAAGCTTCTGGAGAGCATCCCCCGGGCTCTGGCCGAGACGGACCTGGTCTGCGCCAGCGTGAACGTGGGCTCCACCAAGGCCGGCATCAACATGGACGCGGTGGCGGCCATGGGCCGGGTGGTGAAGCGGACCGCCGACGCCACGGCGGACCGGGGCAGCATCGGCTGCGCCAAGCTGGTGGTGTTCTGCAACGCGGTGGAGGACAACCCCTTCATGGCCGGCGCCTTCCACGGTCCCGGCGAGCCGGAATGCGCCGTGAACGTGGGCGTGTCCGGCCCCGGCGTGGTGTATACCGCCCTGAAGGGCGTGCGGGGCAAGAGCTTCGACGAGGTGGCGGAGCTGGTCAAAAAGACCGCCTTTCGCATCACCCGCATGGGCCAGCTGGTGGCCCGGACCGCCTCGGAGCGGCTGGACGTGCCCTTCGGCGTGGTGGACCTGTCCCTGGCGCCCACCCCGGCGGCGGGGGACAGCGTGGCCCGCATCCTGGAGGAGATGGGGCTGGAGACCTGCGGCACCCATGGCACCACCGCCGCCCTGGCCCTTTTGAACGACGCGGTGAAAAAGGGCGGCCTGATGGCCTCCGGCCGGGTGGGCGGCCTGTCCGGGGCCTTCATCCCCGTCAGCGAGGACGAGGGCATGATCGCCGCCGCCCGGTCCGGGGAGCTGACCATCGACAAGCTGGAGGCCATGACCTGCGTCTGCTCCGTGGGGCTGGACATGATCGCCGTGCCCGGCGACACCCCGGCGGAGACCATCTCCGCCATCATCGCCGACGAGGCCGCCATCGGCATGGTCAACAACAAGACCACCGCCGTGCGGCTCATCCCCGCGGCTGGCTGCCAGGTGGGGGACAGCGTGGACTTCGGCGGCCTTCTGGGCACCGCCCCCATCATGCCCGTGCACCGGGCCTCCGCCGGGGAATTCATCGCCCGGGGCGGCCATATCCCCGCGCCGCTGCACAGTCTGAAAAATTGAAAAAACAAAATTTGGCGTATAAACCGACTCCTTTTCGCGCACACTAGGTCCCGCAAGATCATCAGTCTGCGAAAAGGAGTCTTTTTCATGGTCATTGACAGAATCGCGCTGATCCTGGCCATCATCGGCGGCCTGAACTGGGGCAGCATCGGCCTGTTCCGGTTCGACATCGTGGCCTGGATCTTCGGCGGCCAGACCAACCCGGTCTCCCGGGTCATCTATACGCTGGTGGGCCTGGCGGCGCTGTGGTGCATCTCCTTGCTGTTCCGCGCCCGCGACGAGGCGGACGAGGAAGCGTAAGGCCGCGCCGGAGAGCGCTTGGAGAGACCTGCCGCGTTTTCGCGGCGGGTCTTTTTTTCGCGCCCGCGGCCGAGGCGCACCCTCCCGGGCAAAGCCACATATAGTGGAATGGGCTTGCAAAGCCCGAAGGAGGAAAATCATGGCAGAGTGTGCTTCTGAAAACATGAACATCATCTGCGGCCAGCAGGCCAACGGTCTGAACCGTTATCCCTGCCCGGCCCAGCCCTGCTGCCCGTCCCTGATCGCCGGCCCCACCGGCCCTACGGGCCCTGCCGGCCCCACCGGCCCTACGGGCCCTGCCGGTCCTGCCGGCCCTGCGGGTCCTGCCGGTCCTGTTGGCCCGGCCGGTGCGACAGGTGCGACAGGAACGACCGGCGCCGCCGGCGCCGTTGGCCCCACGGGGCCCACCGGGCCTACTGGCCCTATTGGTCCCACTGGTCCCGTCGGCGCGACGGGTGCTGCGGGTGCGACCGGCGCTTCCGGCGCTGTTGGCCCCACTGGTCCCACGGGTCCGACTGGCCCTATTGGCCCCACTGGTCCCGTCGGCGCAACTGGCGCTGCGGGCGCAACCGGCGCTGCTGGCGCTGTTGGTCCTACAGGTCCCACTGGCCCCGTCGGTGCGACTGGTGCTGCGGGCGCAACCGGCGCCGCCGGTGCCGTTGGCCCCACGGGGCCTACCGGTCCCACTGGCCCTATTGGCCCCACTGGTCCCGTCGGTGCGACTGGCGCTGCGGGTGCGACCGGCGCGGCTGGCGCTGAGGGCCCCACCGGGCCTACCGGGCCGACTGGCCCTATTGGTCCCACTGGTCCCGTCGGCGCGACTGGTGCTGCGGGCGCAACCGGCGCTGCCGGCGCTGAGGGCCCCACCGGGCCCACCGGACCTACCGGGCCTACTGGTCCCGTTGGTCCTGCCGGGTTGATCGGTCTGACGGGCGCGACCGGCCCTGCCGGTCCTACCGGTCCCACCGGTCCCGTTGGTGCGACGGGCGCTGCGGGTGCGACCGGCGCTGCTGGCGCTGAGGGCCCCACCGGGCCTACCGGGCCGACTGGCCCTATTGGTCCCACTGGCCCCGTCGGTGCGACTGGTGCTGCGGGTGCGACCGGCGCTGCTGGCGCTGAGGGTCCCACCGGCCCCACCGGTCCCACTGGTCCTACCGGCCCGGCAGCCACAGTGACGCCGGCCGCCGCTGTGGCGGATATCCCCACCCCGGCCACCGCCACGCCGGAGACCATCGCCACCACGGTCAATACCCTGTTGGCCAACCTGCGCGCTGCGGGACTGCTGGCCACATAAGAAACAATGCCTCTCCCCACCGGAGAGGCATTCATTTTCCGCTTTACGAACGGCGCGGCAAGGCGTATAATCTGATCTGGTATGATGCCGATCCCAAAAAAGGAGATATCCGTCAGATCAGATGTTGACCTACGATTTGGAAAAAGCCGGGCGGGGGCCGAAGTATTACGCCCTGTACCGTTTCATCCGGGAGGACATCGCGGCGGGGATCATCCGTCCCGGGGAGAAGCTGCCCTCCAAGCGGGCCCTGAGCGCTCACCTGGGGGTGAGCACGGTGACGGTGGAGGCGGCCTATCAGATGCTGATCGACGAGGGGTACGTCCAGGCCCGGGAGCGGAGCGGGTATTACGTGCAGGCGGTGGGCGCGCCGGCCCCGTCCGCCGCCCGGGGGCGGGAGCCTTTGCGGCTGCTGCCGGAGGAGTCGGCGGCCGGGGAGACGGATTTCCCCTATTCCCTGTGGTTCCGGACTCTGCGGCGGGTCATCAGCGACCAGGGCCAGCGGCTGGTGCAGCGATCCCCCAACGAGGGCTGCGCGGTGCTGCGAAACGCCATCGCCCGGTATCTGCTCCGATACCGGGGCATGTACGCCCAGCCGGAGCAGATCGTGGTGGGGTCCGGCTCGGAGCAGCTGTACGAGGCCGTGGCGCGGATGCTGGGCAGCGACAGGACCTACGCCATCGAGTGGCCCTCCTACGGCCAGATCGAGGCGGTGTACCGGGGAGCCGGGGCCCGGGTGGAGCGGCTGCCCATCGGGCCCGGCGGCATCGAGAGCGGCGCTCTGGCCGCCGCGTCGGCGGACGTGCTGCACGTGACCCCCTTCCACAGCTGGCCCACCGGCGTCACCGCCCCCGCCGCCAAGCGGTATGAGTACCTGCAGTGGGCGGCCAGGACCGGCGGATGGATCGTGGAGGACGACTTCGACAGCGAATTTTTCATGCCCGGCAAGCCCCTGGAGAGCCTGTACGCCATGGACGAGCGGGGCGCGGTCATCTATCTGAACACCTTCTCCAAGAGCCTGGCCCCCTCCATGCGCATGGGGTACATGATCCTGCCCTGGGACCTGCTGCCGGTCTACCGGGAGCGGGTGGGGATGTACTCCTGCTCCGTGCCCGTGCTGGAGCAGTACGCCCTGGCCCAGTTCATGGATCAGGGCCACTTCGAGCGCCACCTGAACCGGATGCGCCGGAAAATGGGGGAAGAAAGTAAATGAATACAGCGGCGTCCGCTCCGGCGGACGCCTTCTTTTTCCCCTCCCGTGTCGGAAATTGTCGAAGGGTGTTGAATTATGTCAACAAAAAATCCCGCTGTTTTCACTGTTTTTTGTTGCAAATGAAGGGGTGTTATGGTAAATTGTAAAAGCTGACACATCGGACCGGCAAGAGAGAGAAAGCGCAGTCCGGAAATTGATACAGGGAGGATAACACGAACATGGGATCGAAAACGCGTATTATCATTGCCGACGCCAGCGAGGACTTTCGGAACATGCTGGCGGAGGTCATCAATGCCGAGGAGGATCTGGAGGTGGTGGGCGCCGCCGGCGACGGCCAGGAGGCGCTGTCCCTGGCCGGGTCGCTGCGGCCTGACATCCTGGTGACGGACCTGGTGCTGGCCCGGCTGGACGGGCTGGGCCTGCTGACGGCGCTGGCGGAGACGGCGGAAGCTCCGGCGGCCATCGTCCTGTCCGGCTTTTTCAACGACCGGGTGGTGGCGGCCTGCTCCGACCTGGGCGTATATTACTTCATGCCGAAGCCCTGTGACGTGCCGAATCTTCTGACCCGCATCCGGCAGGTGGCCGCCGGGCGGGACCGGGCCGGCGCGCCCGCCTCCCAGGGCGTGGCCATCGCGCCCATGCCCAAGGAGCCCAGCCTGGAGGCCGTGGTCACCGACATCATCCACGAGATCGGCGTGCCCGCCCACATCAAGGGCTATCAGTATCTGCGGGAGGCCATCATCCTCACCGTCAACGATATGGACGCCATCAACGCCGTCACCAAGGTGCTGTACCCCGCCGTGGCGAAGAAGTTCGCCACCACCCCCAGCCGGGTGGAGCGGGCCATCCGCCACGCCATCGAGGTGGCCTGGGACCGGGGCGACCTGGAGACGCTGCAAAAGTTCTTCGGCTACACCGTGAGCAACATCAAGGGCAAGCCCACGAATTCGGAATTCATCGCGATGATAGCGGATTCGCTGACGCTGAGAAGAAAAGACCATATGGCGTAAAAAAGGCGCTGTTCCCAGGGCTTTGCGGGCTGGGAATTTTTGGGTGAATCCAACGAACGCTATGAAACCCGGAATGAAAGCGGACAAATTTTCCGACTAACTTTTTTGCTCAATCCAACGAATATCCCCAGTTTATTGGGTCTGAATCTTACCAATGAACTGGGGGTATTATTATGTCCGAAATGAGCTTTGATTGGCAAATCGATGAATTCATGGTCTATTGCCGTAGTCGCCAACTGCGGGAGAAAACGCTGAACAGCTATGAACAGACCCTTCGACTGTTTGAGCGCTGGTGCCGGGAAACGGTGGGGATAGAAACTGTCGATAAGGTATCAGAAAGCGTTGTCCGGCGCTATATCAATGACCTCCAGGAGAGGGGGAAGTATACGTTTTACAGCAACGACAGCAAAAAATCCTACAACTGCCCGGACCGCAGACGGGATTTCAGAAAGCCAGTGAGCATTATCACCATCAACAACTACATCCGCAATCTGCGGGTCTTCTTCAATTGGCTGGACCGGTATTACCTCTTAAAGAAAAACCCGATGAAAAAGGTCCAACAGCTAAAGGTGAACAGAAAGGCGAAAGAATATATCGCGGATGAAGATTTCAAACGGCTGGTGAACGGCCTGGATAAGTCCTATTTCTCGGAACACCGGGACTATGCTATGATAATGCTGATGATTGACAGCGGTATGCGTCTGGGTGAGTGCTCCTGCTTATTGATGGATGATATAGATTTGTCCCATCATCAAATCCTTCTGCGGGGAGAGATAACGAAAGGCCGGAAAGATAGGGTCGTATACTTTTCCCAAAAAACGGAAACGATTGTCCGGCGCTGGGTCCAATATAAGGACAGGTATGTGGAAAGCGATTATCTGTTTCCCGTAAAAAGCACTGGCGGGAAACTGGAAGTGAACAACTTTGAAAAGAACTTTAAAAGTTACCTTCGCCGGGCTGGGCTCCATGACACTATATCTCCGCACTGTCTACGGAACAACTTCGCAAAACGCTGTCTTATGGGCGGGATGGACATTTACACATTGAGCCGTATCCTGGGCCATTCCAGCGTGACCGTCACGGAACAGGCATATTTGGATTTGACTGATGATGACCTGGGGAAACGGTATCAGCATTATAGTCCAGTCGCCAACATGTGAACGTCTTTGAACATCTTTACACATTAGCAATACATAAGGGAGAGATGGCGCTACATCTCTCCCTCATCTTTATACATGTCCTGAACACGGGTTATAAACTTTTTCATCTCCTGGACCACAGGGGACGGGCCCAAAATCTTTGCGCTATGTCCCAAAGACGCAATCCAGGCAAAAAAGGGCGGGCTGATTTCCACGGGAACGGTGATGGTGAAATGCGTATCATCATAAGGCAACATCAAAGTATCTTTGCCGAATTTGTCTATCACAGCATGGGCCACCCGGTTATGAAAGCGGATGTGAACGCGGTATTCTGTGCCGTGGTACATTTCAAAGACATGGGCGGTCTGCTTATATACGTCACGGGATTTGTAGTGCTCTTTGCCGTCACGCATTTCCGCAAGCACGATGATACGTTCCATGCGGTCCACGCGGAACGTCCTGAACTGTTCCTTGTCCGTATAGGCGTAGAGATAATAATTGCCATTGTCCCATAGGAGGGCAAAGGGGCTGACAACATACCGCTCCCCAGCCTTAAAATAGCTCTTGGGACTGCCTTTGCTGGGGGAATAGTGGAAATACTGAAAAGATACTTTGCGGTCCGTTTCCATAGCATCATGGATTTTGTAGGCTTCCTTTACAACGCTTTCATTCATGCTTCGGACACGGTTCAAAACATACGCTCTGCGGTTCAGGGTCTTCCGGGTATGAACATCTGTGAGTTTTTTGATTTTCTCGGTGATTTCACGGGCTTTCTGCTGGGTAATGAACTTGGACGCCTGGATGCTGTCCACCACATACTGTAATTCATACGGTTCAAAGAGCGGATTATTGAGTATCCAACCGCCGTATTTCTTGCAGTACTCAAGGTCCAGGCCCATTCTGTCCCGCAGGGCATACAAATCTTTGTAGATGGTCCGTTCGTCGATAGAGATAACATTCCCCTCATTCAACAGGCAATCCCGGATTTCACCTATGCTTACGCCGTGATCCTTGTTGGCGTGTTCCATCATATAGCGGTATATCAATGCTACCCTCTCGCCAGATGTGCAATCAGACGTTTTCCGCACAGCCTCGGCCTCCTTTGCTTTTCCCCATTCTACCATACCAAGAGGCAGGAGAAAAGAGCGGAACAGGCAAAAAGCGCTTGTAATAGGACTTTGGGCGTGATATACTGACCTTGCGACACAAACAAATAATCGGTATCTCATAGGTGGGCGTTTTTACCCTTTGGTAAAAACGCAACTCCACTTTGTCCCCCTATGGGTGCCGAAGTTTGTGTCGCAGCAATCGGAGCTTGCGTTTTTCGTGCGCAACCGACCGGTTGCGCACTTTTTATTTTGTGGGAGGGATGCTTATGAGTGAAACAATGGGGACAAAGGAGGCTTCTAAACGATGGGGATACACGCAGGACACAATAAGAAAATGGTGTCAAGCTGGCTTCATCCCCGGAGCTGACCATGACGGGCCAGGAAGTCCGTGGCATATTCCCAAAGACGCAGAATGTCCACGGCCAATAAAAACAGAGGATTAACATACAACAGGATTATTCTAAAATGAAAGAGAGGGAAAACTAATGAAGCGCATCATTACCTTTATCCTGGTGCTATGCCTACTGATACCGGTGGGCGCAATCAGTGTGTTCGCGGACAGTGGGTCCAGTTGGGAACTGACTGAATTTGTGGATGATTTTGGGGACCCTACAGATGAGGCATATCTGCGCAGTATCGTATCTGGAACTTTCAGCAACACAGCCACGACAGATGAAGACATGAAAGTCATTATAGGGTATTCGCCTGACGACGCTGTTTTCATGTTTCGACTGGTAGAATATGATGACACTCTGAAAGTCAAAGCAACATATACGGACGGGGACAGCAAAACCATCAAAATCAAAATCGGTGATGAAATCACAGAGGGAACGTTGATTGGAACACCCCCAAATGGAGATTTACTGCTTACCGGTGGGTCTTGCCTGATAAATATATATAATGCCCTTGTGGATGGACTGGATGTTCGCTTCATCGTGGAAATAGCCGGTTCCAAGTATTCATTTTTAGCAGATGGAAAGGGTTTTTCTGAAAACGCAGATGAATACTGGGCGCAAAACCCTGACAAGAGCAACGGCCTCTATTATCCGGGGACTGAATTATACAAATTGGATTACTTCCTGGGAAAAATAAATGGCAATACTGTTGTGCTTGATGATGGATACACGTACAAAATAAGCTATTCTGAAAACGAAATTGGTGATGCTGGGGTATATTATACTTACAAGTTTTCTCCAACAGACGGCAACTGGGACAAAGACTGGCTTAACCGAACCGACCCCGGCTTAAATTATCGGCAAATGCTATTTACCAGCTATGAAGAACCTGCTGTGCAAGAATCTGGCTGGTGCAAACAATTTGCAGTATCCAATGGTTTTCCTGCTGAAAGAATCGATATAGGCAATAGCTACCCTCCAAGCAACGAATTGGTCTTTGCGGACAGCTTGGGCAACAAATTGGCCACAGAAACCGGTAGAAGCAGTACTGGATATAGCTATTGCTATATTATGATTGTCTATGCGTAGAGCAAAACAGGGACGCTTTCGCGCCCCTGTTTTACTTTTCCAAAAGAGATAGATACTTGTAAACCGTCGTTCTGCTCAGATCGCACACCCTGGCAAGCTCGCTCACATTCAGATGCCCGGTCTTGTACGCCGGATAATGCCGTAGGAAAGAGGCGGGAATATCCTCCTTTGTCGCTTGCGGACGCCCGATAACGCGCCCTTTTGCTCTAGCATTATCCATCCCGGACCTGACCCTTGCGCGTATCATAGCTAGCTCCAACTGACTGAACACTCCCGCCATTTGTAAAAACGCCTCGCTCATGGGGTCCGCGTGGCCCTCCCGGCAATCCAGCGTGATACTTCCCACGATGATAAGCCGTAGATGCTTGGCCTTTACTTGCTCTATTATCTCGCACAACTGTTTTGTGCTCCTGGCAAGCCGGGACACTTCCAGCGTTACCAGGCTGTCACCCGGTCCACTGTCCTCCAGGAGCGAGGAAAGCTGTTGTTTTACAACGGCGTCGCCGTGCTCATACTCCAAATATACCCGTTCCGCACCCGCCACTTTCAGCTCCCGCACTTGGCGGTCGATGTCCTGCTTGCTCTCGTTGGTGGAGCAACGCGCATAACCGTATATCATCTTTCTTTCCTCCTGGATTCAGGGGAGAGGGGGTTGCCCCCCTCTCAAACGCTCACGGTGAAGCGCCGACTGCTGACCTGCTTGGTGAAGTCCTTATAAAGTTCCGCATACAGGCGCTTGAAAGTGGTGGTATCAAAGCGGTTGCTAATGATGTTGGTGTACCGCAGGATGTAGGCACCGGCCTCCAGTTCCTCCGCGTCCAGGCGAATCATCTCGGCCTTGATGGCCTCGCGGATGGCGTCGGCCTTGGCCTTGACCTTCGTGGCCAGCTCGTCGTAATTGTTCATCTGCTCCACCAGGGCTTCGATTTCCTTCTTGCTCATTGTTCTATCTCCTTTTGTTGTTTTATTGGGGTTTGTATCTCCCCTTGACTGTATTCATTATAGCACTATAAACTGGTGCTGTCTACTGGCAAAATACACTAATATTTAGTGCCTCTTTTGTGTAATATTAGCACTTGTTTTTAGTGCTTTTCTGTGTTATAATACGGACAATGGGAAAGGAGGCGCAAAAAAATGGCGCTACGGTATCGGATCGATATAATGGCCACGCTGAAAGAGCGCGGTTACTCATCCACGAAAATACGTGAACAAAAGCTGATAGGGCAATCATACCTCCAGCAAATAAGACATGGGGAACTGGTATCATGGAAAACCATAGACACACTTTGTGCTCTATTGGATTGCCAGCCGGGAGATTTGGTCGAATACGTTCCGGCTGTTGCTGTCCAGGAAACGGGGGATACAATTTCCTGAACTGATTCCGGCCCATTTTGGGGTGTTTGCGGACCTTGCTGTGGGGGTCTGAAAGTGTAGACAAAAGCATTTGTTTTTCTGGACAGGGCCGGGGGCGTATTCCAGGCATTGCGATTTTTCACCTGGCATTGTGTCTGTGGGAGGTCTGCGCTCCTGCGCAGAGGGACTTTTATTCCAAAAGACGATTTCCAGGACCGCAGACTATCGGCGCAAAATTGGCCGTCTATCGGTATATAACGAAAAATGACGGCGACAGCTAAAATGGATAGCTGTCGCCGTCTCTCTCATTTCCAATCTTTCAGCAAGTCATCAAGCGCCGTATCCAGCACAGATTTCAAACTTGCCTACATGATGGCGAAAACCTAATCCGCTAAAGAGGATTTCTGTCTCCGGCGCTTCTTTTTGCTCCTGTGCCTGCGATTCATCAATGTTTCACCTCCTGGATGATGTGAACGCTTACGGGCTCGTTTGCCTCTAAATCGTCATAATAGCGTATCAACGCCTCGTTGCGGGCGTCCTCCAGGTACCATAGGGCCATGGTGCCAGCAGAGGGGTCTTTGATGCTACGGCGCATCATCTGCGCGTGTGCTACGGCCATTTCAGTATAATCAGCTACATTCATCGTGCTTCCTCCTTTCATAGTAGTCTCTCACATTTTCAGAGAGGCTCATCCAGCGGAGGTTTTCCGCTGTGTTGTTTTGCTTGTTCCCGTCGATGTGGTCAACGGTGGTATTGCGTTCCGGGTCTGGATTGTCACAGAACGCCGACGCCACAAGACGGCTCACAAGATAATGCTTGGCCTATCCGTACTAACTCAATGCTACTCTTGGATAGCCTTTGTTATTGGTGAACACTCGTAAGATTCGGGCTTCATTGTTCTATAAGCTCTTGATACGGCCCATGTTGCTGACCAGGTATTTGCCATTGTAATCCTGGACCTCCCGCCATTCTTCACCGGGCAGGTCTTTTATATTATCCATAGGTTTTCCCTCCTTAAAATGTATTAGGGGTTTTCTCCCCTCATAGGGGTTTGAGAAAACAATCAGATGGATTAACAGGATTTGGCAAAAAATTTCTGCGATTATACCGACACACGGTATAATCGCAGATATAAATATTTAGTTGTTGAGCTCATTTTCGATACTTTCCTGGATGTATTCCAGCAAGGCCGTGATGGTGCCCGCATAGATGCCGTTCAGGTCAACGCACGGTTGTTTCCTCGCAACACCGCCATAGTCTACTATCATGTAGCCAATCGCTTCGCGGGACTTTGCGCCCTTCCCTCTGGCCTCCCAGTATTCGTGCCACGCTTGGCAGTATTCCGCTTTGTCAGTCATACGCTGGGTGTGTTGGTAGGCAAAGTAGTAGAGGAATTCATTTGTGGAAATCCATATCAGGCCCAGAGTAGAAAGGCGCTCTTTCCATCTCGCTATCGTCTGACGGGAAACCCCTGGCCCATCTTCCCGCAGACGGTATTCTAATACTTCATCCGGCAGGGACCTGAACTCATCATCCTGAAAATACGCCCAAAAGAATTCGCGCATCTTCACAAAATCACATTGAGGGCGAAAGCCCAGGTCCAGAATACAAAACACTTTGAAAGGGTCCGGGATGCTGTTGATGGTAACTTTCAGGTTGTTGCCGTTCCCCTCGCAGGTAAAGGTAATCCCGTAGTTGTTCAATCGCCGGACGATTCCTTCTCGGCTGTTGGTGTGAAACATCTCCACCAATTCGGCTTTCGTGTAGGTCCGCAATTCCAGCATATTCAACGCCTCCATTCATTTTTAAGTCGAACTATTAACACTAATATATATATTATATTTATGTTAAATGTCTGACTTGATTTTTAGTTCAAGAGGCCATTCCCTCAAAGAGTTTAAGGATTTCCTGATTCTTCTGCTGGCTCATAGCCCTGGCGTCGGCCTTGGCCTTTTCACTGGGGTTAATCGTGCTCTCCTTGTACTCAGGATAGGTATTAAGGAACCACTTTTTCGTCAGCGGGTACTGAGCGCCCTTAGCCTTTGCGGTAGTCTTCACTGCCTCAAACTCTATCATACGTTCCTCGCTGTTTTCCTGGGTCTGGATGTATTCCATCATCCGCGCAAGCGTAAGGCCGTTATAGGTCTTCTTGTCGGAAGTCTTAAACACAACCGTAAAAGAGGGGTTCTCGTTCTTAGCGCGTGTGAGTTGCTCATACTCTGGGGTCCCAAAATGGCTGGCTTTCGTGTAAAAAGCCTTGGACACACTGATGGTCTGCTCCATGACGTTCACTTTGATGTTGCTTTTCTTCATTGTAATGTCCTTTCTCTGCGCACTTGGCGCAATGGCGTTCGGTCGCCACCCTAATTATTTTTAGCTTCGGGGTTTTCCCTCACCTTGTAGCTTTATTATAGTAAACCATGTCTACATTAGACACGCATACTTAAAATTATTTAATTGTTTTTCAAAAACTTTTCTGGTTTTTCCCTCTTGGAGCGGAACATATCAAAGATGTTCCCGCATGTTCCGCAGACAAACAAAAACGCCCTCGGACGTTCCAAGGACGTTGGAAGATGTTGTAGGGCTAGGCTCTTTTAGAAAAATAATGCGATATTCATAGGAATGAGGCTATTGACAGGCTGTTTTCTCTTTGCTATCATTTGAATAGACCAACGAACTGCGGATGTACGTTCCGACCAATTGAGCAATAAATCCATCGGCTATACCGTGAGCAACCCCTAGAGGGCCGTAGGCCCTCATCAAGGGCAAGCCCACGAATTCGGAATTCATCGCCATGATCGCGGATTCCCTCACCCTACGGCGGAAGGACCGCATGGCGTGAGCCTGACAGCATACGAACCGCGCCCCCGGACAGCCGTCCGGGGGCGCAGGGCATGGATCGTAAAACAGGGACGCTTTCGCGCCCCTGTTTTATTTGATCAAAAGGGAAATTTCAAACCTAAATGCTCCGCGATGTCCTTTTCCAAAAGCAGGCGGTTATGGTCATCGCCGATCACTTTGTAGAGGCAATACGCATCTCTGTAATACTCTTTACATCGGTCCATGTCGCCCTGGCGGAAACAGCATTCGCCCATGAGGTGCAAAAGGATGGGCAGAAATTGATAGTGCGCGTACTCCACGCAGGCCCTCCGCCCCAGCTCCGCGACCTGGAGCGCGTCGTCATAGCGCCCTGTTTTGAACAGTTCATGGGCATAGTTACAGGCGACCAAGGTGATCTTTCCGGCATACCGGGACATCCCATAGGAATAATGCTTTTGCACATACTTCAGCAATTGACGGTAAATCTCGGCCGCTTTTTGGGGCTGCCCCATCTGCGAATAGGTTATCGCGATCTGGTTGAGCAGCGTGGTCTCTTCCATACTGTACAACCCCAGGTCGATCTCCTCCAGGTCAAGGTCTGGGACTGTAAGGCGCAAAGCGTCCGTCAGCAGCTCCAGCCGTTCCTCCGGACGATATGGGCCGTCCGGCTTGCCCAAAGTGACCCGCCTGCCCATGATGTATTGGCGGACGAGCCGGTCGTCAGGCTCTGTGAGCTTTTCCAGTTCCTCCAGCTTTTGCAGCCCCGCCGCACGAATACGGGGGCGGTCCTCCGGGGACGCCCGCTCGAATCGGATGACGTCGGCGCGGATCTCATCCTCCAGGGTCTTGACCTCCGATTCATGCTTGCTCAGCAGAGCGTAAAACCGCTCGTCCGGCAGACCCAGCCGCTGTAGAAAGGCGCGGACACGGCCATAGGAGGGCATCTGTTTCCCGTTTTCCATGCGGGAGACCGTGATGGGCTCGCAAATACCGGCGCACAGCCGCTCCTGGGTGACCCCCTGTTTCCGCCGTTCCCGCTTGATGTATTCGCCCAGAAAAACTTCCCTCATGGTTGAGCCTCCCTCTCAGCAAGATAGAGCGTGACCGGGCTCATTATAGCACCTCCCATGTCAAGTTTGACCTGTCGTTTTGTGTTATTTTCAGGGAACACAAATCGATATGTACTCTGCGGCCTTCCTGTGTTATCTTCACACAGTTACGACATCAGGGGGGAGTAAAATGAGATCACTGACTTCCAAGGGAAAACGGCTTATGGCGTTGGCGTGTTTTTTATACGCCGCGCAGTCTGTCCTTTTTGTGTTCACCGCCTACATCGACGGGCGCCTGATCGACTGTGTGGTAACAGCCGAGCCGGACGGTCTGCTGCGGACAGCTCTTCTGAGCGCTGGGATGACCATGGTGAGCTACGGGATGGACGCGGCCATGATGTCCTCCCGGCTGGCTGTGATCGCCGACGGGGAGGTGGGGCTGAAGACCGGGATCATGCGAAGCCTCCTGCGCCGCCCGCTGAAAAAATTCCGGGAGGAACCGGACGCCTATTACCTGAACCTGCTCACCACGGATGTGGAACTGTTCCAGCAGTATCTGCGATATATCCCCCTGTTTTTTACAAGCGCCGCCTCCATCCTCGCGGCCTCGTGGATGCTTCTTCGGATGCACCCGCTTTTGCTGCTGACCGCCCTGATCGCCGCGGCCATCCCGCTCGCGGTCATGAAGCCCTTCACGAAGCTGGGGACAAGGTGCGCCAACGCCTACTCAAAAGCCGCCGAGGGCTATACAAGCGTTCTGAAGGAGACCGTGGAGGGCTGTGAGGTCATCCGCGCGGCCGGTGCGGAGGATACGTTCCTGGGTCGGTATGCCGACGCCGGCCGGAAGCGTCAGCGGGCCTGGTCCAAAAACGATCTTGTCGGGAGCATGACGTTTCAGACCCTTTTGTCCGTCGCCTCTCTGGCCTCCGTCGCCTGCACGGTGCTGGGCGGCTGGCTGACCATCCGGGGCGTGATGACGGTGGGTATGCTGGTCGCCGCCCGGACCTACTTTGTCAACATCTCCAACTACTTCTCCAACCTCACCGGCTATATCGTGGAGATCCGCGCGTCCAAAAGGATACGGGAAAAGCTGCGGGGCCAGATGGATGTGCCATGCCTGGCGGACAGCGGCCTGCCCCTCTCCCCCCGGCCGGAGATCGTCTACGACAAGGTATCCTTTGCCTTTGGCGGCCGGCAGCTATACGGCGGGCTGACCGCCCGCTTCGCTCCCGGGGGCTGTTACGCGGTGGTGGGGGAGAGCGGCAGCGGGAAATCTACGCTGGTCAAGCTGCTGCTCAAGTATTACGACGATTATCAGGGGACCATTTCCCTGGCCGGACAGGACATCCGCCGGCTTTCCGAACGGGAGGTATATAAGCTGGTGGGCGTGGTCGACCAGACGCCCTATCTGTTCAACGCTTCATTATATGAGAATATCACCCTGTTCAGCGGCCGGCCCGCCCGGGACTCGGAGGAATACCGGGCGCTTGTCCGGAAGCTGGATCTGACCGCCTTGGCCCGGCGGGTGGGGGATGCGCCTTTGGGGGATTTTGGCGATAAGATATCCGGCGGCGAACGCCAGCGGATCAATATTGCCCGCGCCCTGCGGCGGGACCCCAGGATACTGATCTTCGATGAACCCACCACCGGCCTGGACCCGGAAAGCGTGGAGATGATCAACGCGTTTATTTTTGCTTTGCAGAACGTGACCCGAATCGTCATCCACCACGACTGGTCGGAGGACTATTTGGGACGGTTCGACGGCGTGATACGGATCGGGAACGGGCCGCGGCGAAGCCGCTGACTTTCATACGAACGGCTGCCGGACAGCGAACGCCCGGGGAGCGGAGGCTTCCCGGGCGTACTTTTTGTTCAAATGTCCTCCTCGTCCATGAGGATCACGCCGTTTTCGGACAGGAGGCGGGCAGTGACGCCCATGCCGGGGACTACCTTGCCTGTGAACGTGCCGTCGTAGACGGCGTGGGGCCCGCAGGAGGGGCTGCGGGCCTTCAGGACGGCGTGGGTCACGCCGTTTTTTTGGCAGAAGGCCAGGGCCTTTTCCGCCCCCAGGCGAAACTCCGCCGTCACGTCGTCGCCCGCCTTGCTGTAGACCTTATCGCCCCGGATCTCGCTGGGCTGGCGGGGGGCCGGCAGTCCGGAGGCCCGCTCGGGACAGAAGACCACGCAGTCCTTGTCCCGGAGAAAGGCCCGGACGGCGGCGTTGTCATTGTTGCCGCCGTTATACTTGCAGTTGTAGCCCAAAAGGCACGCGCTGACTAAATACTTACTCATAATTGCACAGCAGGAAAATGGGCTTGATCAGGACCACCTCGTCGTATTCCTCCTGCTCCACCTGGACGGAGGAATTGAGGGCCTTCAGGTCCTTTTTCATCAGGTCAAATGCCTTGTCCACGGTCTGGGCCCGGCCCTCCCGGATGACGCGGATCATCCGCTCCAGGACCACGGGGTGGGCGTACTGGGGCGGCACGGGGAAGTCGGGGCCGATGACGGTCTTCATATCGTCCCGGGCCTGCTCCCACTCCCGGTCGATGGCCCGGCGGTTGTTCCTGGCCGTGGGCAGCACATGTGCGCCGGAGAAGAAGAACACGGCCGCCAGGCCCAGCAGCGTCCAGTAGATGCCGGTGGTCTCGTGGGTCACCAGGGCGTACACGCCGTAGGTCGCGCACAGAGCGCCCGCGATGACGATGGCCAGGGCCACCCACTTATAGGCCGGGTTGGCCTGGTCGTTGCGGCGCTTGTTCTTGGCGGCCCGGGCCAGGCGGTTGGACCGGCCGGGGTCGTCCTCCAGGCGCTTTTTGGCCCGCTCCAGCGTATCCCACGCGGCCTGGGCCTCGGGGGTCAGCTCCTTCAGGTACCGGGCGGCCTCCCGCTCGGCTTTCTGGCGCAGCTTCTTCTCCGCCTCCACGCTGTGGCGGGGGACCTCCGGGCGGATGCGGGCGAAGCGCTCCAGGAACATGTCCACGTCGTCCTCCCGTTTGAAGTTGCACTGCTTCACCTGGCCGTTGTCGTACTCCACCACCAGGTAGGGGATGGAGGCAAACACGCCCCGGCCCGTGAAGCCGCCCTTGCTCATGGCCACCCGCTTGAAGATGCGCTTGACCGACTTGACGGCCAGGTAGTACCGGCGCTCAAAGTAGAAGCTGTTCAGGAAGATCATCTCCTTGCCGATGCCGCAGGGGCCAAAGCGCATGCAGCTCTTCTTTTCCTCTGCGACGGTCTGCTCCGGGAAGGAGACTTTGCCCAGCTGTTTTGGTTTGAAGATCATGGAAAATGCCTCCTATATGGAAGCGGCGGAGGGGCGAGGCCCCTCCGCCAACCGGTATGTTTGGGATAATTACTTCGCCACGGCGGCCTTGTTCTTGTTGGCGGCGAACATGAAGATCGCGAAGAACGCCACGGCGGCCACGATGCCCACAGGGTAGGCGATCTTGGTACTCAGGCCCAGGCACTCGGAGCCGGCGCAGAAGTAGGTGATGGACACCGCGCTCATGAAGGTGGCGGGGACGGCGGTGATCCAGTAGTTCTTCTTCTCCTTCACCAGGAACATGGACGCGGCCCACAGCACGATCATGGCCAGGGTCTGGTTGGTCCAGGAGAAGTAACGCCAGATGACCTGATAGCTGAACCAGCCCAGGCTGTTGCCGATGCCCAGGAAGGCGCCCACGCCCAGCACGGGGATGCAGAGCATCAGACGGTTGGCGTAGCTGTTCTGGTCCAGCTTGAACCAGTCGGCCAGCACCAGACGGGCGGAACGGAAGGCCGTGTCGCCGGAGGTGATGGGGCAGGCCACGACGCCCAGCATGGCAAGCGCGATGCCGATGCCGCCCATGGTCTTGGAGCAGACGTCGTACACGGCGGCGGGCTGGCCGGCCTTGATGACCTCGTTCAGGCCGGTGGACAGGCCGTCGGTCAGCTCGTACAGGGAGCAGCCGGCAGCGGCCCACACCAGGGCGATGACGCCCTCAGCCACCATCGCGCCGTAGAACACGAAGTGGCCCTGATGCTCGTTCTTCATGCAGCGGGCCATCAGCGGGCTCTGGGTGGCGTGGAAGCCGGAGATCGCGCCGCAGGCCACGGTGATGAACATGAACGACCACACCGGGGTGCCGGCGGGGTGACGGTTGGTGAAGTTGGCCCAGATCTCGGGGACCTGGTAGCCATGGGCGAAGATGCCGATGCCCACGCCCACGGCCATGATGATCAGGCAGATGCCGAACACGGGGTAGATCTTGCCGATGATCTTGTCGATGGAGATGAAGGTGGCGATGAAGTAGTAGATCAGGATGATGATCAGCCAGAACAGAGGCTTGGCAACGACGCCGCTGCCGCCGCTCTCGGTGATCAGCTTCACCAGGATGCCGGCGGGGCCCACGGCGAACACGGTACCGACCATGATCAGCAGCACCACGTTGAACACGCGCATGACGTTCTTCATCACGCTGCCCAGGTAGATGCCGGTGACCTCGGAGATGGAGGCGCCGTCGTTGCGCTCGCTCATCATGCCGGAGAAGTAGTCATGCACAGCGCCGGC
>CANPXZ010000034.1 GCA_947587485.1 uncultured Oscillospiraceae bacterium
TCAACCGCAAGGCCATGAGCGTGTCCGAATTCCGCACCGCCTGCCACGCCTACGCCGAGCACTATCTGGACGTGCAGCGCCAGGGCTTCAAGCGCCTGGGCGTGCTGGGCGACTGGGACCGGCCCTACCGGACCATGGACCCCAAGTTCGAGGCCCAGGAGGTCAAAGTCTTCGGCCGGATGTATGAGAAGGGCTACATCTACAAGGGCAAAAAGCCCGTGTACTGGTGCCCCAAGGACGAGACCGCCCTGGCCGAGGCGGAGATCGAGTACGCCGACGACCCCGTCACCACCATCTTCGTCAAGTTCCGGGTACAGGACGATCTGGGCAAGCTCAGCGCCATCGAGCCGCTGGACAACGTGTACTTCGTGATCTGGACCACCACCACCTGGACCATTCCGGGGAACCTGGCCATCTGCCTGAACCCGGCCTATGACTACACCATGACCCGGGCCTCCAACGGTGAGGTCTACATCATGGCCAAGGAGCTGGCGGAGCCCGTGCTGCAAAAGGCCGGCCTGGAGGCAAAAGAGGTCCTGGCCACCTTCAAGGGCGCGGAGCTGGAGCTCATGACCGCCAAGCACCCCCTGTTCGACCAGACCAGTCTCGTGATCCTGGGCGACCACGTGACGCTGGACGCCGGCACCGGCTGCGTGCACACCGCCCCCGCCTATGGCGCGGACGACTTCTTCGTCTGCCAGAAATATCCCCAGATCCCCTCCGGAAGGGACCTGGTGGTCAATGTGGACGACTCCGGCCGGTTCACCGCCGACGCGGGGAAGTACGAGGGCCTGAGCGTCCTGAAGGCCCACGAGCCCATCTTCGCGGACCTGACGGCCTGCGGGGCCATCCTGGCCAGCGAGAACATCACCCACTCCTATCCCCACTGCTGGCGGTGCAAGAACCCCATCATCTTCCGGGCCACGGACCAGTGGTTCTGCTCCGTGGACGCCTTCAAGGAGGACGCGGTCCGGGCCGCCCGCAAGGTCCAGTGGAACCCCGAGTGGGGCGCGGACCGGATGGAGAGCATGATCCGGGAGCGGGCCGACTGGTGCATCAGCCGCCAGCGCCGCTGGGGTCTGCCCATCCCGGTGTTCTACTGCGGCGACTGCGGCAAGCCCGTGTGCACCCCGGAGACCATCGAGTCCGTATCGAAGATCTTCGGCGAGAAGGGCTCCAACGCCTGGTTCGACATGAGCGTGGAGGACCTTCTGCCCGCCGGCTTCACCTGCCCCCACTGCGGCGGCAAAGTGACGGAGAAGGAGACGGACACCCTGGACGGCTGGTTCGACTCCGGCTCCACCCATGTGGCCAGCATGGAGCTGGACGCCCCCGGCGCCTGGCCTGCGGACCTGTACCTGGAGGGCGGCGACCAGTTTAGGGGCTGGTTCCAGTCCAGCCTGCTGACCGCCGTGGCCACCAAGGGCGACGCCCCCTATAAGGCCGTGCTGTGCCACGGCTGGACCGTGGACGGCGAGGGCCGGGCCATGCACAAGAGCCTTGGCAACGGCGTGGCTCCCGACGAGCTCACCGCCAAGTACGGCGCGGACCTGTGCCGCCTCTGGGCCGCCAGCGCGGACTTCCGGCTGGATATGCGCTGCTCCGACGCCATCTTCAAGCAGCTGTCCGACAAGTATCTGAAGATCCGCAACACCGCCCGGTTCATCCTGGGCAACCTGGACGGTTTCCAGCCCGACGCTGACCTTCTCCCCGTGGATCAGTTGCAGGATATCGACCGCTGGGCCCTGAGCCGGGTCAACGCCCTGGTGGAGAAGTGCCTGGCAAGCTTCGAGAAATACGAGTTCTGGTCCGTGACCTATGCCATCCACAATTTCTGCGTGGTGGACATGTCCAACGTGTATCTGGACGTGGTGAAGGACCGGCTGTACTGCGAGGCCAAGGGCTCTCCCGCCCGCCTGGCGGCCCAGACCGCCATGTGGCACGTGCTGGACGCTTTGGTCCGGCTGCTGGCCCCCATTCTGGCCTTCACCAGCAACGAGATCTGGCTGGCCATGCCCCACCGCTCCGCCGACGACGCCCGCCATGTCATGCTCAACGACATGCCCGCTGTCCGGCCCGAGTGGCAGCTCTCCGACGATGAGGCCGCCCTTTGGGAGGACAGCCTGCGTCTGCGCTCCGACGTGAACAAGGCCCTGGAGCTGGCCCGGGCGGACAAGGTCATCGGCAAGCCCCTGGAGGCCAAGGTCACCATCCACGTGAAGGACGAGGCCAAGGCCGCCATGGAGAAGATCGCCCGGCAGCCCCTGGAGCCCTTCTTCATCGTGTCCGAGGCGGAGCTTTCCGACGGCGAGGGTCCCGGCTGGGCCGGCACGGAATTTGCCGGCGTGAGCATCGAGGTAACTCCCTCCCGGCAGCCCAAGTGCCCCCGCTGCTGGACCCACAGCGCCACCGTGGGCAGCTACAGCCAGTACCCCGAGCTCTGCGCCCGGTGCGCCGGCGCCCTGCGGTATCCCGCCGGGAAGTGAGCCCGACGCCCCTCCCGGCCGGACAAGACAATAGGTAGGAGGAAATCAACGTGCTATATTCGATCGTGGTCGTCCTGGTCCTGGTCCTGGACCAGGCGGTGAAGTTCTACACCGTCAGGAGCATCCCGCCCCAGGCCATCGGCGACGCCTGCAAGACCCTGATCCCCGGCGTCATCCACATGACCAACGTGCAGAACTACGGCGCGGCCTTCAGCATCCTGGAGAACGCCCGGACGGCCCTCATCGTGGTGTCCATCCTGTTCGTCATCGGCATCATCATCCTCATCAACATGGACATCATCCACACCAAATTCGGCCGCTGGACGGCCGTGCTGGTGATGGCCGGCGCCCTGGGCAACTGCATCGACCGGATCCTGCTGGGCTATGTGGTAGACATGTTCGAGTTCGAGCTGTTCAACTTCGCCGTGTTCAACGTGGCGGACATCTTCATCACCGTCTGCGGCATCCTGTTCTGCATCCATGTGATCGTCTACCGGGAGCCGGAGGAGGAGCGCAACGCCGTGCCCCGTCCGGAGAAAAAGCGCGGCCGGCTGTCCGCCGCCCGGCCGGAGCCGGAGGATGAGGACCAGGAGGAAGCTTACGCGCCCCGCCGGTCCGCCAAGGCCCGCCAGGACGCCGGCAGAAGGAGCCGTCAGGCCCCGGAAGAGAACCAGGACGTCCCGCCGGCTCGCGCCCGCCGGGAGCGGAAGGAGCGCACGCCCCGCCGTCTGCCGGCCGACGACATGCCTCCGCTGGACCCCAACGATCCCTTTGCGGAGTGGAGCGGCGAGAGCGCTCCCGCCGTCCGGCCGGAGCGTCCGGCAAAGCCCGCCCGCAGGACCCGGGAGGAGACCCCCGCGCCCCAGCCGGCCAGGCGGCGGACCGCCCCCGCCCTGGAGGACGAGGACGATTTCGAGCTGGATATGCCCGCGCCCAGAGCGCCGGCCAGGTCCAAGGCGGCCCCGGCGGCCTCCGTTCAGGAGCCGGCCGCGCCGGTCAGCGAGCCGGACGACGCCGGATTCGACGAGTATTCCCTGGACGACATCCTGGCCGAGTTCCGGGACGACTGACGGTGGAAAATTTGATCGTACCTGCACAGGAGAGCGGCGAGCGGATCGACGCTCTCCTGGCGCGACAGGACCAAGTGCGCAGCCGCAGCGCTGCGGCAAAGCTGCTGGAGGCCGGGCTGGTCACCCTGAACGGCGCGCCCGTGCGGAAAAACTACCGGACCGCGGCAGGGGACCTGTTCACCGTGGTCCTGCCGGACCCGGCCCCCGCCCGGGCCATGGCCCAGAGCATCCCCCTGGACGTGGTGTACGAGGACGCGGACGTGATCGTGGTGAACAAGCCCCGGGGCCTGGTGGTCCATCCGGCCGCCGGCCACCCGGACGGGACGCTGGTCAACGCCCTGCTGGCCCACTGCGGCGGGAGCCTGTCCGGCGTGGGCGGCGAGCTGCGGCCCGGCATCGTCCACCGGATCGACAAGGACACCAGCGGCCTTATCATCGCCGCGAAAAATGACCGGGCCCACGAGGCCCTCTCGGCCCAGCTGAAGGACCGGACGCTGTCCCGGGTCTACGACGCGGTGTGCCACGGGGGCTTTCATGACGATGCCGGCGCCGTGGACGCGCCCATTGGCCGGGACCCCCGAAACCGCCAGCGGATGGCCGTGACGGACAAAAATTCCCGTCCCGCCGTCACCCACTGGCAGGTGCTGACCCGGTACGCGAAACACACCTACATCCGCTGCCGGCTGGAGACCGGCCGCACCCATCAGATCCGGGTCCACATGGCCTATACGGGCCATCCCCTGCTGGGGGACACGGTCTACGGCGGCCGCCGGGACAAGGGCCTTCAGACCCAGTGCCTGCACGCCCGGGGCCTGAAGTTCATCCACCCCACCACCGGCGAGCCCATCCGGCTGTGGACGGACCTGCCGGACTGGTTCCAGGAGGTCCTGGGCAAGCTGGGCCCTCCCCTTTGATCTTGAGGAATCTTCTTATGCTCGCTCTGCTCGTGTATATGCTGTTCGGCCTGGCCCTGGCCGCCGTCGTGCTGCCCTCGCTGCGGGGGGCGGTGAAGTGCTGGCTGGGGCTGGTCTTTGGCTGCGTGGCGCTGATGTGGCTGCCGTGCCTGGCGGCCTTCTTCGCGGGCTTCACCAAGACGGCCCAGTATATCGCCCTGGGCGCGGCGCTGGCCGGCACGGTCTGCCTGGCACTGGTGGGGCCGGGGAAGCCCCGGTGGCGGAAGCTTACCGCCGCCATGCCCGGGACCCGGGACGTGACAGGGGCTCTTCTGAGCCTGTTCGCCACCGTCTTCTGCGGGTATCTGCTGCACACCCACGTGCTGATGCCCCATGGCGACGGCAGTCTCTGGGTGGGCCAGAGCACCTACGGGGACCTGGCCATGCATTTAGGGTTCGTGGAGAGCCTCTATCAGCAGGGCAAGTTCCCCCCGGAGTACAGCATCTACCCCGGGCAGCTGCTGGACTATCCGTTTTTGGCGGACGCGGCGTCGGCCAGTCTGCGGTTTTTCGGGCTGAGCCTTCGCATGAGCGTGATCCTGCCCAGCCTGGCGATGCTCTTCGCGGTGTTTTTCGGCTTCTGGCTGCTGGCGGACAGCCTGACGGAAAAGCTGGCCCCCACCCTGACGGCCTGGCTGCTGTTCGTGTGCAACGGGGGCTTCGGCTTCACCAAGTTCTTCTCCGGCGAGCACACCTTCTCCGAGCTGCTCTCGGGCTTTTACATCACCCCCACGAATCTGGCGGACGAGGACGTGCGCTGGGTCAACGTGATCTGCGACATGCTCATCCCCCAGCGGACCACCATGGCCGGCTGGTGCGTGGTGCTGGCGGGCATCTTCCTGCTGATCCTGGCGGTGAAAAAGACCGTGACGGACGGCTCCGGGAAGCGGGAATTTCTGGTGCTGGGAGCCCTGGCCGGGACCATGCCCATGATCCACACCCACTCCTTTTTGGCCCTGGGGCTTTTATCCGGCGGATGGTTCTTCGCCTTCCTGGACAAGGCCCGGAAAAACGCTCAGCTTCGCGCCCTGGTGCTGCACTACGTGCTCTACGGCATGGTCTGCATGGCTCTGGCCCTGCCCCAGCTGATCGTCTGGACCTTTGACGCGGCCAGCACCGGGAATCTTCTGTGGTTCAACCCCGGCTGGGTCCACGGGGACATGAACTGGCTGTGGTTCTGGATCTACAACTGCGGCGTGGTGTTCTGCATCGCGCTGGTCATGATGTTCTTCCTGCGGGGAGACAATGCCCGGCTGTTCTGGGGGGCGGCGGTGGTGTTCGCCGTTGGGAATCTGATCGCCTTCCAGCCCAACCCCTATGACGACAACAAGCTGCTGTACGTCTGGTACATGGTGGTGGACATCCTGGCCTGCGGCTGGCTGTGGGAGCAGCTGGAGCGCATCCGTATCCGGCCTCTGGCCCAGGCGGCTGCGGCGCTGACCGTGGCGCTGGGCGTCCTGTCCGGGACCATGACCATGCTGCGGGAGGCCGTCAGCGAGTACCAGCTGTTCTCAAAGGAACAGGCGGACGCGGCGGCGTTCATCTGCGAGAACACCCCGGCGGACAGTCTGTTCCTCACCTCCACCGCCCACACCAACCCGGTGGCGGTGCTGAGCGGACGGAACATCCTGTGCGGGGCGGGGATGTATCTCTACTACCACGGCGTGAACTATCAGCAGCGGGAGGCCCAGGTGGCCCAGATGTATCAGGACGGCAGGACCTTTGAGCTGCTGGCGGAGGAATACGGCGTGGACTACGTGTACGTCAGCGGCTCCGAGACAGGCTCCTACGCCGTGGACTACGGCTATTTTGCGGACCATTATCCGCTCATTTACGACCAGGGCGGCATCAGCATCTTCCAAATCAGCCGATAATGTGCTATATTTAGCATGTTATGCCCATCCCCAAGGAGGTAACCCTATGAAAAAGCTGATCTTACTTTTTGCGGCCTGCGCCATGGCGCTCTCTCTGGCCGCCTGTTCCCACAAGGACCCGGTCCAGGAGGGACCCGCGCCGACCCCCAAGCCCACCGCCGTCCCGGACTGGTCGGACGTGCTGGCCGCCTCCGCCTCCAACGCGGCGGCCGCCAAGACGCCCCCCGCCTCCGCCACCGACGTCAGCGCCGACGCTGCCGCCGCCGTCCAGCAAGCCCAGGCTCCCGCCGCCATGACGGCCCAGGAGGCCTGCGCAAAGGCCCAGGCATGCGTGGGCCTGCCCGTGGAGGAGCTCTACGCCGCCGTGGGCCAGCCCACCCAGGCCACGTACGGCCCCTCCTGCCTGCAGGTGAACGCCGAGGACGGGATGCTCACCTACGACGGCTTCTCCGTCTGGACCGTCCGCAGCGACACGGCGGAGACCGTCCACGAGGTATATCCGGACGAGTGATATGATTATGATATGGAAAAGCTGAAAGCGCTCTTGATCCGATACCGGGAGATCGTCAGCTATCTCTTTTTCGGCGGGCTCTCTACCGTGGTGAGCTGGGGGACCTACGCTCTGTTCGTAGGCGGCCTCGGCCTGGGCATCAACACCGGCAACGCCCTGAGCTGGCTGTGCGCGGTGACCTTCGCCTTCGTGACCAACAAGCTGTGGGTGTTTCAGTCCAAGAGCTGGCAGTGGCCCTTCTGGATCCGGGAGGCCGGCGCCTTCTTCGCCGGACGTATCTTTTCCGGTCTGGTGGAGCTGGGAGGGCTGCCCCTGCTCATGAAGCTGGGCATGGACCAGACCCTGTTCGGCGTGGAGGGCTTCGCGGCCAAGGTAACCATCTCCATCGTGGTCATCATCCTGAACTATTTTCTCAGCAAGTTCCTGGTCTTTCGAAAACACAAAGACTCCTGAACATGGCAATACCGCCGGACGCGCAACAGCGCATCCGGCGGTATTTTTGTGCGTTTCTCAATCCTCGTGAGGTACTTCAGGCTCGGCGGGCGCTTCCGGCTCCGCCGGCTGCTCCGGGGCGGCAGGCTCGGCGGGGGCTTCCGGCTCAGCGGGAGTCTCCGGCTGGACGGGCGCGGCGGGCTCCTCCACGGTGACCTCCACCTCCACGTCGGCCTCCGCCGCAGTGGCGTCCACCACGGACTCGAAGTCCGCGTCCTGGCTCTCGCTGCTCTCCGCCTTGATCCGGGCGATCTCCGCCTCCATAGAGGCGATCGCGTCGTTGGCCTGATCGATCTGCAGACACACCTGGGCCAGGTCCGGCTCCGGATCGGCCTTATGGGCCTCATAGTACAGTCTGCCCAGCTCCGCGTATGCCTTGCGGATGGTCTCCCGCTGGCCGGAGATGTCCATGTTCAGCTTGGTGACCCGGCTGACCTGCTTGGTCTTTTCCGCGGCCACCGCCGCCAGGTCCTTGGTCTTCTCCGCAGCCTTGTTCGCCAGAAAACCGACCTTGCCCATGAATTCGTTAAATCCAGACATTGTGACAGCCTCCCTCATTTTATTTTTAGTTTATTTCTTTTTTCCGTTTTTAGTGTGGAAATTTATTTGCTATTATCCTCACCGTCCGTTTCGGTCTCCGGCTCTTCCTCCGCCGCCATGGCCGCGACTCGGTTCACCCACAGCTTCTCCGGCGCGCAGTTCCCCCGGCGCAGGACCGCCGTCAGCACCGCCGCCGCCAGCAGGACCGTCAGTCCCGCCAGAAGCTGGCTCACCCGTATGCCGCTGTTTCCTATGTACAGCGAATCGGCCCGAAGACCCTCGATCCACAGCCGGCCCAGGCCGTACCAGCCGAGATAATACAGGAAATACTGCCCGTCGAACCTGCGTTTGGTCTTTTTCGAGATCACATGCAGCCCCACGAAGCCCAGCAGGTTCCACAGGGATTCATACAAAAACGTGGGATGGACGTAGACGGTCTGGCCGTCCAGGGTCAGGCCCATGCGGCAGAACACGTCCGTCTCATAGCCGTAGGCCTCCCGGTTCATGAAGTTGCCCCAGCGGCCCACGCTCTGGCCGATGAGAAAGCCAAAGCTGGCCAGGTCCAGCAGCGCCGGCGCCGAGATATGCTTCACCCGGCACACCACAAGCACCGTCACCACCGCGGCGATCACCCCGCCGTAGATGGCCAGGCCCCCCTCCCAGATCTTGCACATGTCCCAGAAGGAGTCGTAGTGGCCGTAAAAGATCACGTAATAGGCCCGGGCGCCGATGATGGCCAGGGGCACCGCGAACAGCAGATTGTCCAGCAGGTCGTCCTGCCGGATGCCGAACTCGCCGCTCCTGTGCATGCAATACAGCACCGCCAGCAGAAAGCCGCAGGCGATGATCACGCCGTACCAGTAAAAGGTCCGGCCGAACAGGACGAAGGAATTGGGCGGATCGATGGACCAGCCGCCCAGCATGGGAAAGGAGATGCTCGCGGAGCTCATCAGGTCTTTGCCTCCTTCGGGCGCACGACGGACAGCGCCGCCCGGCCGGGCACGATGTGCTCCCGGACCCAGGCGGAGGCGTCGTCGCAGCCGATGGCCTCCAGCTCCCGCAGGCCGTCCAGGGGCTGGTATCCGGCGAAGCACCCCTCCGCCAGGTTAACGCCCAGGCTCCTGAAATCTCCCAGGGCCCGCAGCTGGCTGCCGTAGGCGGCCTTCTTCTGCCGGTCGAACAACGCCGGGTCGATGCCGGCCTTCCCCACGGCCTCCGCCTCGGCCAGAATTGCCTCATAGGCCCCGTCCGGGTCCCGGGACTCCCCGCCGAAGATCACGAAGCCCTGGCCGGCGGCATAGTCGGCGCTGCAGCCGAAGGTGCCGTTGAGAAGGCCCTCGTCATATAGCCGCAGATAGGCCGGGGAGCTCCTGCCGTACAGGCACCGCAGGGCAAGCCAGGCCGTGAGCCTCTCCCGCTGGGCCTCCGGGCCCGTGCTGGCGGGTCCCAGCTTCAGGCCCCCCAGGAAGATGGGCGCGGACACCTCCATGGCCCGCTCGTCACGGGTCCGGACCGGCTCCAGGCTCTCGGCGGGGCCGTAATCCCGGCCGGGCCGGGGCGCGCTCTCCGGCGTCAGGATCTCCAGCGCCGCCCGCTCCACCGCCTCCGGGTCCGCCTCTCCCACCACGCAAAGGGCCATGTTGGAGGGGTGGTAGAACACCCTGTGGCAGTCGTAGAGCACCTGGGGCGTGATGTCCTGGATGGACTCCACCGTGCCGGCCACGTCGTCCCGCAGAGGGTTGTGGGCGAACAGCAGACGCATCAGGCCCATGTAGACCTGGTCGTCCGGGTCGTCCTCGTACATGCGGATCTCCTGGCCGATGATGCCCCGCTCCTTGTCCACGCTCTCCTGGGTATAGTAGGGCGTGGAGACGAAGCGCAGCAGCGTGCGCAGGTCCTCGTCAAAATTTTGAGTGCAGGTGAAGTGGTAGGCCGTCATGGCGTCGGAGGTGAAGGCGTTGGCGTTGGCCCCCGCCGCCTCTAGGGCCATGAGGGCGTTGCCCTCGGGCATGTCGAACATCTTGTGCTCCAGATAGTGGGCCACGCCGGCGGGGGTGTCCTTCGCCTCCCCGGCCAGGGTGAAGCGCCGGTCCGCCGCGCCGTAATTGGTCACATAGCAGGCGAAGCTCTTGCGGTAGCCCTTCTTCGGCACCACGAAAACGGGCAGGCCGTTGGGCAGCTTCGACGTATACAGCGTCTCCCCGATGGCGGGGTAATCAATCCTCTGCATCCTCATCCTCCTCGCTTCCCCGGAGAAAATACACCGCGTCGCACTCGATGCCGGCGGCGGCCTTCACCACGTCGTCGCGCGTCACGTCCTCCACCAGCGCGGCCAGCTCCTCCGGGCCGTACTCCAGCCCCAGCAGGTTCTGGCCCAGCCAGAAGCTCTCCAGCGCCCCGGCGCTGTCCGCCGCGCTGAGAAGGTCGTTCATCAGCCCCACCTTGGCCGCGTGCAGTTCCTCGTCGGTGATAAGCCCGTCCTTCACGGCCTGCAGCTGCCGGCCGATCTCCGCCAGGGCCTGGTCATAGTCTTTGACCTCGATGCCGCTGAGCACCATCATCACGCCCTTCATCAGGTCCACGGCGGAGTCGGCAAAATAGCACAGGCTCAGCTTCTCCCGCACGTTCATGAACAGCTTGGAGCTGACGCCGCCGCCGAACACCGCGTTCATCACCCGCAGCGCCGCCATGTCCGGGTCCTCCATGGCCGCCCCCAGCCGGTAGCCGACGGCCAGCTTCCCCTGGGTCACGTCCAGCACGTCGGTGAAGACCCGGGGGGCTTCCTCCACCGTGTTCATGCGGATGTCCGTGCCCAGGTCCATGTCCAGCTCTCCCCGGGGCAGGGTGGCCAAAGCGTCCCGCACGGCCCGCTCCGCCCGGTCCGGGTCCGCGGTGCCGCAGTAGAATACCTCCACCGGCGAGCTGGCCAGCAGCGCCCGGTAATGGCGGGTCAGTGCCACGTAGCCGACGGCCTCCGCCTCCTCCTCCGTGCCCAGCACGTCCACGGCGTAGTCCTCCGCCGGGCACATGAGCTCCGTCAGCCGGTAACGGCTGTAGGATATCTTGTCGTTGACCCGGGCCCGGATGTCCTCCAGGAGCTTTTCCTTTTCACCGTCCACATACCCGGGCAGCAGCAGCCCGCCCCGGGTGTTGGGCTGGAGCAGCACCTCGCCCACCAGCGCGGCGACCTTCTCCAGCAGACCCTCCCCCTGGGGCAGCCATGCCTCGTCCACGAAATCCGCCCAGAAGCCCACGCACTGGATCTCGCCCTTTTTCCGGACCGCCGGCTCCAGCCGGGCCCCGTACAGGCTGTCCAGCCGGGCCGCCATCGCGTTCAGATCGGGGCTCGACACCGTGCCCCGGCGCAGTACGCTGGGGATCAGGGCGTTTTTCGCCGCCGTCTCCCGGCTGAGCCGGGTCAGCAGATTCACGCTCAAAAGCCCGGTCTTGAATTTATCCGTCTGCAGGCATGTCATATACACGCCCGGCATGATCTCCCGCCGTATCTCCCGCACGCAGTTCACCCGCCATCCTGGTAGAATTTTCTATGTGGTATTATAGCATAACGCCGGAGGCGGGATGCTATAATGTGGCACGTTTTGCGGTTCCGGCAAAGCCGGGAGCAAAACCGCCTGGAATCAAACTATAACAGCCGCTTTGCGGCTATTATAGCACACATTATTTCATTTGAAAATGCCAATTTATCGCGCCGCAGGCGCTACCGCTTTGAAAGCCTCCCTCTGACGAGGGAGGTGGCTCGCCCGTAGGGCGAGACGAAGGGAGAGATACACCGGCACTGGCGGTGACCTGTCTCTCCCCCAGTCACCGCCTGACGGCGGCGACAGCCCCCTCGTCAGAGGGGGCCTTTTCGCTGCGGTCGTCTCCTCTCACACGATCCGGACACGGCCGTCCTTCACGATGATCCGCCGGGAGCCGATCTCCGCCTCGTAGCCGTCCCAGCCGGAGGGCAGCCGGGGCGAGACGGTGAGCCGGCCGTTTTCCATTCGGATACCCAAAAGGTCCTCCAGCGCCACCCGGAAAAACCACCCGGCCGCGCCGGTGTACCAGCTCCAGTTGGCCTGGCCGTAGTGCCCCGGGTCGGCGGACACGTCCGCCGAAAACACGTAGGGCTCCGCGCCCCACACGTCCTTGGGATGCCGGGCCGGCAGCAGGTCCAGGAGCATATTGGCCCCCTGGTCCGTCATGCCCTGTTGAAGCAGCGCCGAGGCGAGCCACACGGCCCCGTGGGTGTACTGTCCCCCATTTTCCCGGAAGCCGGGGCCGCAGGAGCGGATATAGCCCGGGTCCCGGCCAGCGTCGCCGAAGGGCGGGTCGAACAGCTTCACCAGGCCGTGGGCCCGGTCCCAGAGCCGGTCCGCGGCGGCCTGCAGGGCCGTACGGACCCGGTCCGGGTCCGCCGCGCCGCTGAAGGCCGCCCAGCTCTGGGCGATGGAGTCGATGGCGCAGGCGGGGGCTCCCGCCGCTCCCAGAGGGGCCCCGTCGGCCCACCAGCCCCGCAGATACCACCCGCCGTTCCAGCTTTGCTCCGCTACGGCGGCCAGATCCTTAGCCGCGTCCGCGTACCGCCCGCCGTCCTGCTCGCCCAGCCGGTCCAGCAGCGCCGAGAGGCGGCGGGCGACGTGGATGAAAAACCAGGTCAGCCACTGGCTCTCGCCGCCCACCTTGTCCATGCCGTCGTTCCAGTCCCCGGAGCCGGTGTACAGCAGCCCGTGGGGGCCCCGTCCCCGGCTCAGCGCCAGGTCCAGCGCCTTCCGGGCGTGGTCCAGCACCGGGCTCTGCTCTTTGGACAGGGGCGGCGTGAAGTACCGGTCCCGCTCCTCCGGGGCCAGGGGCTGGGCCTCCAGCCAGGGGGCCTTTTCGGCGCACAGCCCGGTGTCCCCCGTCTTTTCCACGTACTCGCACAGGGCCCAGGCCAGCCACAGCAGATCGTCCGAGCACCGGGTCCGGACCCCTCGGGGCCCGGCGGGGCTCTCGTGCCACCAGTGGAGCACGTCCCCCTCCCGGAACTGCCGGGCGCAGCAGGTCAGTATATGCCGCCGGGCCCGGCCCGGCGCCAGCTGGATCAGATTCACCGCGTCCTGAAGCTGGTCCCGGAAACCCCAGGCCCCGCCGCTCTGGTACATGCTGGTCCTGCCCATGATCCGGCAGGCCAGGGTCTGATAGGCCGCCCAGCCGTTCATCATCCGGTCCAGGTCCGGGTCCGGCGTGCGGATGTGCACCCGGCTCAGGGCCGCCCGCCAGCCGTCCCGGACCGCTAAGAGCTCCCGGGCCGCCCGGTCCGGGTCCGTCAGGGCCTTCAGGGTCTCGGCGCTCTCGAAGCCGCAGACCAGCACGCTCACCCCGCCGCCCTTCCACAGAGCGCCGAAGCAGGGCCCCAGGCCGCCGCCGGTTTTCCCGTCCATCCGGCCCTCCAGCCAGGCCGCCTCGTCCCCGGTGAAGCCGGACAGACGCCGGCTGCACGCCGCCCGGAACACCTCGCCGGGGACAATGCCCCGGGGGTTGACCGCCGTGAGGCAGTCCTTCTCCGTGCCCGTGATGACACATGGCCCGTCGGCGGCGCCGGCCGTCAGGGTCAGGGGCAGGCGCCAGCCGATATAAGCGTCCGCGCCGCCCTCGATGAGCAGTATCCGGGCCCGGAAGCCGTTGGGCACGAAGGCCGTCAGGCTGCACCCCTCCCGCTCCCAGCGGGTCCAGCCGAAGCCGTTGACCACCCGGCAGGAGCCCTCGCCGGCGAACAGGCTGGTCCTCCCCTGGGCCGTGACCAGCTCCAGGGTCTCCCCGCCTGTCGTGGCCATGGGGTCGTTGCGCCAGGGGTTTACGGGACACTCCCGGGCGTTCTCCAGCCACATGAAGCCCGTGCCGCAGTCGGCGGCCAGATAGCCGAACCGGCCGTTGGTCAGCACGTTGCACCAGGCCCGTGGGGGCAGAGGCGGCGTCATATAGCTCACCGCGCCGCCGGAAAGATATTCCGCCGCCGGGGCCGTCCGCCCCCGCTCCGGGGCGGGGCGCAATGCCGGCAGCCCCGCGAACTTTCGCTCCCGCACGGGCCGGACCACCGCCGCTGCGGCGGCGATCTCCGTCCCACCGGTGAACCACACGCCGCCCCGGGCCCCCTCGAAGGCGGCCAGGCCGTACTTATCCAGATACCGGCGCAGGGCGTCCTGCTTCGGATGGAGGTACTCCCCCTCCTCCCCGGTATCGATCACCAGGTCCGCCGCCGCGCCGCAGGCAGTGAGCAGCGCGTGGCGCTTGATCATCCTCTTGGTCTCGTCCAGGTCATCCCCCGCCTTCGCATACAAGATGGGCAGGTCCCCGGAAAGGCCCTTTTTCCACAGGGCCTCCCTTGTGGAATCGGGCCGGGCCTCCACCCGGGGGGAGCACACCGCCGAGCACAGCTCGAAGGCCGCCCGCATCCCCTCGGCGTTCAGTCCCAGCAGGGACGCCATGGAGCCGGCCATATCCGCCGCGCCGCCGGCCAGGACCCGCTTCGCCCCGGCCTCCGCCTCCCGGCGGCTGTCGCCGAAGCACAGGGCCAGGGCCGCGCACCCACCCTCGGGAAGGGCAGCCGACACCGTCACCGGCCCGTGCATCTGCCAGCCCGCGCCGGACTCCAGCTTCAGATCCGCCGTGGCGGCAAGGCACAGCCACATCTCCGGCAGATCTCCCCTGGCCAGCCGCCGGACCAGCACCGTCCCCCGGTGGGCCGTGACCTCCAGGCCCAGCCGCCAGAAAGCGGGATGGGCCTC
Organism: uncultured Oscillospiraceae bacterium; assembly: GCA_947587485.1. Taxonomy (GTDB): domain Bacteria; phylum Bacillota; class Clostridia; order Oscillospirales; family Oscillospiraceae; genus CAJOIG01. The sequence continues at coordinate 14,694 of CANPXZ010000034.1, forward strand.
ATGATCGCTCTGCCGGGCCAGCACCGGCTCAAAGCGCAGCGTGAGCGCACCCCCGCTGGGGCCGCCGATCCGCCGCAGCTCCCCCCGCTCCCCGCTGGCCACCGCCATGGCGGCGGTGGTCACCCGGCCGGATCGCCGGGCCGTGAAGGTCAGCGTGCCGCTCTCGTACCGCCAGGGGTAGAAGGCCGCCGCCCGCCGGGAGGGGGTCAGGGGAATACCGTCCACAGCCAGGGCAAAGCCCTCCGGCCGGTACAGCAGCACGTCCCCCGTCCGGGCCAGGCACCGGCCGTCCTCGCAGGCCAGGAGGGAATAGACCCCGTTGGACATGGGGAACCAGGCAGGCGAGGCCGGCATATAGCCCGGACCCTCCCACTGGAACACGGGCATGTCCCGCCTGGTCTCCGGCGGGCGGGTCAGAGGACTGCGGCTGCGGCGCAGCACCGCCCCGCTCAGGGGCACCCGCTCCGCCAGCAGAGGCCGGAAGGCTCCCATGGCCGGGTCCGCCATGAAGTACCGGCGCAGCACGCCCCCGGCCAGGCAGTTGGCGACGGCCCCCAGGCTCATGCCTAAGTGGTGGCTCATGAAGCAGGCCACCACCTCCCCCTTGCCGGAGGTCCTGCCGGGGGTCAGGTCCAGGGCCTCGTAAAACCCGTACCGGCCCCACATGCCGAGCCTTTTCAGCCGCCGCAGGTTCTCCACCGCCGCCTTGGGGTGGACGCAAAGGGCCAGGAAGCTGGCGTAGGGCGCCGCCACCAGCTCCCCGTCCACGTCCCGGCGCAAGGCCAGGGCCCCGGTCCCGTGGGCCTTGTAGCGGTAGTCCATCCCCGCGTCCAGGGAGAAGAAGGCGCTCTCCGAGTTGCCCCAGGGGGCCTTGGCCCGCTGGCCGCGCTTGCGCTGGGCGTACAGGCAGAACCGGGCCGTCTCCCACAGCATGGAGCCGTTCACCAGGGGCAGAAACAGCTCCGGCATCAAATACTCGAACATGGACCCGGACCAGCTTGCCAGGCCCCGCCAGCCGTCCAGGGCCAGCCGGGCCCGGCTCAGGCTCTGCCAGTGGCGCACGGGCACGTCGCCCCGGGCGCAGGCCAGGTAGCTCGTCAGCCGGGCCTCGGAGGCCATGAGATCGTAGTGGCCGGGGCTGGGCTCGTCCGAGGCCGGGTCCAGGCCGATGCGGAAAAGCCGCTTGTCCGCATCGTACAGCGCCGCCAGATCCATGGCGTCCGCCAGGGCCCTGGCCCGCTCGGCGATGTCCGGCCGGCCGTGGGCGGCCATGCCCCCCGCCAGACACACCAGGCACGCGCACAGATTGCCGCTGTCCACCGTGGACACGTAGGCCGGCTGCAAGGGCGCGCAGGTGCGGGTGTCGTACCAGTTGTAGAGATGGCCCTTCCACTTGTCCAGCTTTTCCACCGTGGCCAGGATATGGTCCGCCAGGGCCGCAGCCTCGCTCTCGGGGGCCAGGTCCAGCTCCATGGCCGCCAGGGCGGACGTCAGGGCCAGGCCGATGTTGGTGGGACTGGTCCGGTGGGCCGCGCCCTTGGGGGGCTGGACCTGGAAATTGTCCGGGGGCAGCCAGTGGTCCGCCCGGGCGCACAGCTCGCTGAAATAGCCCCAGATGGCCTTGGCGGACTTCAGAAGAAACGCCCGGTCCCCGCTCGTCAGGTCGTTTTTCGCCGGCAGCTCCCGGCCGGACATCCAGGCGAACAGGGGCGCGGCCAGCCAGACAACGCCCGCCGACTTTCCCGCCGGGCCCGGTGCCAGCACCGCCAGAGCCAGCCCCAGACCCACGGAGAACCACATGGCCATGGGCATGCTTTTGCCCCGCTCCGACTGGGCCGCCGGGACCCACTGGAGCATCTTCTTATGGCTCACGGTCATGCGCCACAATGACGCGACCGCCGCCGAGGCGCAGGTATATCCCTCCCAGGGCAGGAAGATCAGCTGGGCGAAAAACCGGGTCAGGGACCCGCCCACGCCCCGCAGCACCCCGCTCCTGCACCGGACCCGGGCGTCGGACGAGCGGGTGAAAAGGCCGTCGAAGGCGGCGTGGACCGCCTCCGCCCCCAGGCAGGCCAGCACGATCCCCGCCGCCCACCGGCAGGAGGGCAGGAAAAATCCCAGTACCAGCGCCAGAAGGCCCGCCGGGGCCGTCACGCTCCGGCGCACGCTGTCAAAAAGCCGGAACCGCTCCAGCGCCGGCAGGTCCCGCCCGGCCTTGAAAAGCCAGGGCAGATTCTGCCAGTCGCCCCGGGTCCACCGGTGCAGCCGCCGGAACCAGGCCGCCGCCGTCACCGGTGCGCCGTCCGTCAGCTCCACGTCCCCTACATAGGCCCCCCGCAGGTAGGCCCCCTCCGGGGCGTCGTGGCTCAGGACCCAGTTGTCGGGGAAGCGGTCCTCCAGGCAGGCCAGATAGGCCGCCGCGTCCACGATGCCCTTGCCGGCGAAGCCGCCCCGGTCGAACAGGTCCGTATAAAGCTCCCCGGTGGGCGCACCGTAGGGGTCCGTGCCCCCCTGGCCCGCCCAGATGCGGGCGAAATCCGTGGCCAGGGCCCGGTCCAGCTCCACCGCCATCCGGGGATGGAGCACCCCGTGGCCCTTGACCACCACGCCCTTTTCCACCAGAGGCACGTTCAGCGGGTGCATGGCCGCGCCGATCAACGACCGGGCCGCCCCCGGCACCAGCCGGGTATCCGCGTCCAGGCACAGGATATACCGGGCATGGAGGGCCTTCTCGTCCCCCGCCAGGCATTTGAGCCGGCTGGGCCGGCCCTGGGTCATCCGGGCCAGCTCCAAAATGGCCCCTCGCTTCCGCTCCCAGGGGGAGTAGACCCCGTCGGCGGCATTCCAGGCCGGGTCCCGGCTCAGGAGGAAAAACCGGCCGCCGTATGTCCCGTTCAGGCCGTCGATCACCGCCTTGGCTTTGTCCAGCCGGTATGCCTCCTTCGGCGGATAGACCGGCCCGTCCGGCAGGTCCGCCAGCAGGGCGAACACCAGGTCCTCCCCGCAGTCCCGGTTGGCCAGGGCGTACTCCTCCAGCCGCCGGGCCAGGCGGGGCCCTGTCTCGTCGTCGGTCAGAAGCGCCGACACGGCGCACACCGTCCGCCCCTCGGGCCCCACGCCGTCCTCCAGGGCCAGGCGCGGGAGCCGCCTTGGCCGGACCAGCCGCAGCAGCAGCGAGTCCAGCCCCACCCTCGTCAACTCCGACAGGGGGATCAGGGTCAGGATCGCCGTCCGGAACCACCCGGACACCGCCCAGGCCAGCACCGCCAGGGCCGCCGGGAGAAATACCCGGGCGGCGATGTATCCCGCGCCGGTGCGGGTATTTGGGGGAAAGAGCGTCTCGTGCAGGCCCTTTTCCATGGCCTCCCTGGCGCTGTCCAGGGCGGAGACGCCCTGTTTTTTGGCAAGGCGCTGATTCCGCGCCCTGTAAAGGGCGCGGCTGGTCTCGTCCATGAGGGGGTAGATCTTATCCTGTCGCAGCAGCGCGTCCACCGGGTCGGACTGCTCCAGCGCCCGGGTCAGGTCCATGTCCGCCAGGGTCCGAAGACCGGTGAACAGCTCCGCCGCCCGGGCCCCGTCCACGTCCGGCTCCGCCAGGGCCTCCACCAGCGCCGCCCGCAGAGCCGCTCCCACCAGGGCCGCCTCGTTTTCGGGAAGCTCCGACGCCCGCCGGGCCCCGGTCAGAAACGCCCCGATCCGCTCCTCCGTCACCGGCCCCGCCTCGGCCAGGCTCCGGCACAGGGCGACCAGCGCCGCCCCGTCCGGGCCCCGGCGCAGTTTTCTCCCTCCGGCCCGCAGAGCGGAGACGGCGATGTTCGTCTCCCGCCGGGCCAGATATTCGTTGTCCGCGAACCAGGCGCTCTGGCTCTCGTCCCGGCCCTTGGCCGACACGGCCTCCATGGCCCGGCCCAGCCGTCGGGCGGCGCTTTTGCCGGAGACCGTTCCTCTGATGGGGATGCTCCTGGCCGCTCGTTCGCCCCATCCGGCCAGGCGTTCAGTGCTTATCTTTTCCATACCTGGGATTTTTCCCG
>CANPXZ010000035.1 GCA_947587485.1 uncultured Oscillospiraceae bacterium
CTCATGGGGCTGAGCACCCCGTGCAGCACGTGGTACACCCCGTTATACTCCCGGCTGCGCTCCAGGCTGGCCACGTCCCGGGCCTCCGCCACCACGCAGATCACGGACCGGTCGCGTCGGTCGTCTGCGCAGACAGAGCACAGCTCAGCGTCCGTCAGGTTCTGGCACACCGGGCAGGTGTGCACGCTCCGGCGGGCCCGCAAAATAGCCTCCGCGAAGGCCTCCGCCTCCCCCTCCGGCAGACTCAGCACGTAAAACGCCAGCCGCTGGGCGCTCTTGCGGCCGATGCCCGGCAGAGACGCGAAGCGGTCGATCAGTTCTTCAAAGGATACGGGAAAAAACGGCATGGCTCTTTACTCCCCGCGCAAGGTCCGGATGATCCCGGCGCGATCGTCGTGGCCGAACACGGCGGAGCCGGCCACCAGCACATTGGCTCCCGCCCGGATGGCGATGGGCGCGGTGTCCGGCTTGATGCCGCCGTCCACTTCGATGTCGCAGGAGGGATTCACCTGGTCCAGCCGGGCCCGGATGGCGGAGATCTTCGGCATCTGGTCGAACATGAACGGCTGGGCGCCGAAGCCCGGCTCCACCGTCATCACCAGCACCATGTCCAGCCCCTCCAGCCAGGGCTCCAGCGCCTCGGCCGGCGTGGCGGGCTTGATGGACAGGCCGGTCCGCATGCCCAGGTCCCGGGCCGCCGCCAGAGCCTCGGCGATGCGCTCGGGCGTGTCAGACTCCAGATGCAGGGTGATGTGGCTGGCGCCGGCCTTGCAGAACGCCTCCACAAAATGCCCCGGCTGGACGATCATCAGATGCACGTCCAGAAACGCCTCCGGGAACGCCCGGCGGATGCTCTCCACGATGGGGACCCCAAAGGAGATGTTGGGCACGAACTGCCCGTCCATCACGTCCACATGGATATAGTCCGCGCCGGCGTCCAGGACCGATTGGATCTCCTCGTCCAGCTTGGTGAAATCCGCCGTCAGGATGGAGGGTGCGATTTTGATGTTTGTCATGGGCCTCACCTGCTGCATAGTATAACTCAGCCGCGCCGCGCGGCGGCCGGGCTTTCATATAGGGGGCGGGCCGGCCCGTCCGGTCTGTCCCCACCGTTTTCCCGGGATATGATCTTCAGTCACAGCCAGTATACCACACCTGCCATAAAACAAGCAAGTAGCCCTTGACGTTGTTGGTGGTTTAGACTAAAATAATAGTATCATTTTCCCGGGAGGCTTGTCTTATGCGCCAAGTTACGCGCCGGTCCGCGGCGCCTGTCTATATCGCCGCCGCCGTATTCGCAGTTTATGCGCTGGTGCTGCCGCTGTATAAGCTGTGGCACTTTCTCGCGGCCGCGCTGGTGACGGCCGCCGCCTGGATGCTGGCGGACAAGCTCATCAAGCCCAAGGTGGAATACGTCCCGGAGCCTGAGCCCGAGCCGGTGTCCTACGGCGCGGAGGCGGACGCGGTCCTGGCCGAGGCGAAAAAAGCCCGGGGCGAGATGGAGCGGCTGGCCGCCTCCATCTCCGACGAGACCGTGAAGGCCAGGATCGCCCAGCTGGTCTCCCTCAGCGACCGGATCGCCCGGGACGCCGTGCAGGACGCCTCCGATATCCCCCGGATCAAAAAGTTCCAGGGCTACTTCCTCCCCTCCACCATCGGCCTGCTCAACGCCTATGACCGGATGAGCGCCCAGGGCGTGCGCGGAGAGAATTCCGACCGGGCGAAGGCCAGCATCGCCCAGATGCTGGACACGGAGATCCGGGCCTTCCAGAAGCAGCTGGACGCCTTGTACCAGAACGACGCGATGGACGTGGACGCGGACATCCGGGTGATGCAGCAGCTCCTGTCCCGGGAGGGCCTGGCCGGAGACGACGGTCTGCAGGAGCTTCTGCGCAAGGCCTCCGGCGGACAAAGCGGCCAATAAATACACATTGAGATAAAGGAAAGGAACTACTACCATGGCAGACGAGAAGAAATACGAGATCAACCTGACCCTGGACCCCACGCCTGCGGCCCCGGAGGCTCCCGCTGTTCCCGCCGCCCCCGGCGCGCCCGCGACTGCGGCGGCCGCCGCTTCCGTCCCCACGCTGACCCTTGGGAACGAGCCCGCCGTCCAGGCGCAGCAGGCCCCCGCCCAGGAGGAGGCCCCGGTGGAAAAGCTGGACATCGACAGCCTCGCTCCCGCCGAGCAGGCCGCCGTCCGGGAATTCGCCAAGAAGATCGACGTGACCGACTCGGCCCAGGTGCTGGTCTACGGCTCCGCGGCCCAGAAGAACATCGCCGAATTCTCCGCCCAGGCCCTGGAGAAGGTCCGCACCAAGGACCTGGGCGAGGCGGGCGATATGCTCACCGACCTGGTGGCCCAGCTCAACGGTCTTTCCGTCACCGACGAGCAGCCCAAGGGCCTGAAGGGCCTGTTCAAAAAGGCCACCCGGAACATCAGCGACCTGAAAAACAGGTATGACAAGGCCGAGGCCAATGTGGACAAGATCTCCTCCGCCCTGGACGCGCACTGGATCACCCTCAACAAGGACATCGTGACGATGGACAATATGTACGAGATGAACCAGGCCTATTTCAAGGAGCTGACCATGTATATCATCGCCGGCAAGCTGCGGCTGGAGGAACTGCGGGCCACGGAGCTTCCCGCCATGCTGAAAAAGGCCGAGGAGTCTGGCGCGCCCGAGGACGCCCAGGCCGCCAACGACTACGCCGCCCTGCTGGGCCGGTTCGAGAAGAAGATCCACGACCTGGAGCTGACCCGGATGATCTCCGTCCAGATGGGCCCCCAGATCCGGATGATCCAGAACAACGACGCCCTCATGGCGGAGAAGATCCAGACCGCCATCGTCAACACCATCCCCCTGTGGAAGAGCCAGATGGTGCTGGCCATGAGCATGTACCACTCCCAGCAGGCCATGGAGGCCTCCCACGACGTGAGCGAGGTGACCAACGAACTGCTCAAGAAGAACGCCGCCGCCCTGCACACCGGCTCCGTGGGCGTGGCCCAGGAGTCCGAGCGGGGCATCGTGGACCTGGAGACCCTGCAGCAGACCAACCAGGAGCTCATCGCCACCCTGGAGGACGTGCGCAAGATCCAGGACGACGGCCGCGCCCGCCGGGCCCAGGCCGAGGTAGAGCTGGGCCGCATCGAGGGCCAGCTGAAACAGAAGCTCTTAGAGATGAAGGGATAATATGGACCTTTTTAAAAAGCGTTCGACCGCCATTGCCGTCTTTGTGGTTGTGGTCGCGGTGTTCACGCTGGCGGGCAGCCATCTGAGCCTCACGAGGGTCTGCCGGAAGGCGGAGGACGCCTTCTTTGACAAGTCCCTTCTCCAAGCGGAGGACTACCACACCTGCCCCGGCGAGCAGCTGGACTACTGCGTGGACGACGCCAACCGGCTCCTGTCCGTCATCGGCACAGACGGCCCCTGGGCCGGGCCCTACGAGGCGCTGCGCGCCGCCCGCCTGGGGCTGATCGACGCGCTGGAGGCCCGGGACATCCCCGCCATAGGCGCGGCCAACCAGGCCCTGTCAGAGGCTGTGCAGGAGGTGGAGGACGCAAAGCAGAGCGGCGCTCCCCTTCCGGACAGCTATGACGACTACGACGCCATCGTCTCCGACTTCCACAGCGCCCAGTCCGTCCTGGACGACAGCGCCTACTCCGAGCACATCCTGGCCTTCCGGGAGGACGTTCTCGGCGCATTCCCCGCCAACATCCTCCGTCGCCTGACCGGCGTGAGAGCGCCGGAGACTTTCCCTTGAGGTGAGAGCATGAGAGCTTTGAAATGCACCCTTGCCGCGATCCTGGTCCTGTGCATGCTGGCCGTCCCCGCCTGGGCGAGCCTGCCGGACGCGGGCTCCGGCGCCGCGTTTTACGTACAGGACGAGGCGAACGTCCTCAGCTCCGAGACGGAGAGCCGGATCCTGGAATACAACGCCTTTTTGGAGAGCGCCTGTGACAGCGCCCAGCTCGTGGTGGTGACCGTGAACTACCTGGATGAGGACGCGGACGTAGCCGCCACCCGGCTCATGAACGACCGGGGCGTTGGCAGCGCGGAGCAGCAAAACGGCATGCTCCTTCTGCTGGTGGCCAAAGAGGCCCGGGGCTGGCTCGCCGTAGGCAGCGGCCTGGACGACGAGTTTACGGACGATGTCGCCGGGGAGTATCTGGAGCAGTATTTCTGGGACGACGTGGATGACGGCGACTTTGACGACGCCGTGCAGACTTTGACCGGCCGGCTGTACGACTGGTATCTGGACTATTACGGCGTCAGCAATATGACTGCCGACCAGAGCGGCATGCAGTACGAGGAGATCTACGACCCCGCGCCCTCGCGGCATACCACCGGGGTCACCATTCTGGGATTGCTGTCTCTGTTCCTCATCGTCATAGCGGTCATCTGGGTCATGGGCGCGGTCAGCCGGTTCACCCAGATGCGCCGAGGGGGATATTCCGGCGGTTTCTTCCCCATCTTCTGGTTTGGCGGCGGACGGCGCTATCGGGACTGGTACCGGCGGCAGCCGCCCCCACCTCCCGGACCCGGCGGCTTCGGCCGGAGCCCCGGCCCCCGTCCGTACACGAACAGCACCTTCACCCGCTCCGCCAGACCCCGTGGCGGCGGCTTCGGCGGCGTCAGCCGCGGCGGAGGCGCAGGCCGTTCCAGCGGAGGCTTTCGCGGAGGCGGCGGATTCCACGGGGGCGGCTTCGGCGGCCACAGCGGAGGCGGCGGCGCCGGCCGTCGGTAAACGAATACGGCAAAGGACCTGCTACATTCCTGTAACAGGTCCTTATTCTCATATATTCATCTGCCCGGGAACACCTGGGAATAGCCGTAATAGCCGCCCGGGCCGACCCCATATCCGGGGCTGAAATAGTAATAGCCCCCAAAGCCGCCGAACATCAGGCTCAGCATCAGCCGGATCACAAAGATCATCACCAGCACCGCCAGCACCATCCCGATGGGACTGCGGCGGGGGCGGTAATTGTAATAGGCCCGGCCGGCGGCGAAGGGATCGAAGGGGTCCCAATAGGCGGGACCGGCCTCCGGGCCCGGGCGTGCGCCGGACGGGTCCCGCCAGGTCCCCCGCTGCCGCATGGCCTTGATGTCGTCATAGGCCCGGTTGATCCGCCCCATCCGCTCTGCGGCGGCGGCGTTCCCCGGGTTCAGATCCGGATGGTACCGCTTGGCCAGGCGCTTATAGGCTTTGGCGATCTCCTCGTCGGACGCATCGGGCGACACGCCCAGCTCGTCATAGGGATTCATGATTTGCGCTCAAACCGGTTGCCGCACTTCCGGCAGGTCAGCTGGATCTTCCCCTTCCCTCTGGGCACCCGCAGCAGCGCGTGGCAGGAGGGGCAGCGGAAGAACTTGTACTCCTTTCTCTGCTGCCACCGGTCCTTCAGCGAGCGGAACCAGCGAAAGACCGCCTGCTGCTTTGCGTAGTACCAGGCGTTCTCCCTCTGCCGCTTATACGTGTTTCTGGAAAGTACCCGCCAGATGCAGTAGCCCAGCGCCGCCCAGCTGGCCAGCTGGAACAGGATCGCAAAAAACGGCGACCGGTAAAACAGCCTGGCCAAAAGCAGCAGCACCAGCGCCGCCATCAGCAGGAACATGCTGAAGGCGTCATAGCCGTTGCGGCCGGCCATGAATCGCGCGATTCTGTCTCTGAATCTCATGTAGGATCACCTGAATGAATTCTTTTTATTAAGAATACCCCAACCGGCCGGCTTTGTGTTGAACAATTTGTGAATATTCTTCCCAAACGGCAGGATTTTCCAGCATTCGACGGTCTGGTTACCATAATATATACATACCGTAATTATTTTCCGCGCAAAAATGGGTGTTCTGAGAAATATGTAAACGATTTGTAATTGAAATGCCCGGCCAGGTGTTTTATGATATAGTAAATCAGTATGTCATCTGCGGAGGGGAGATCGCCATGAGGAAAGCGTCGCGGCTGCTGTTGATACTGCTTGTGTTGCTCACGTTCAGCCTGTGTCTGGCCGTGGACGCTTTTGCGTGCGCCGGCCCGGTCCGGCAGAACCCTTCTCCCGCGCCCGACCCGGAGCCTCCCGCAGAGACTGCACCCGCCGAGGAGACAGCTTCCCCCGATGAGACCGCGCCTGTTGGCGGCGATCCTCTGGTCCTCTCCGACGGGGAGAGCGTCACCCTCCTGGATGAGAAGATCGCCGTCCCCGGCAGCGACCCCATGGCCGACGGCGGCGAGGGCTATGTGAACGCCCCGGACGCCGACCTCATGGCCGCGCCCCCCTGGCCTCTTGGCGTCAACGGCGGTAGCCGGGCCATCCTGCTCACCGGCCAGGCCGCCGGGCTGTCCCTGGTGCGGACCGTCGTCACCGCCGGCGGCTGGGGCGCGCTCTGCGCGGACGCTCCCGGCGCGGCGGTCACGGCTGTGGACTCCTCTCTCCGCGTGCTCAGCTCCGCCAAGGGCGGCATGGACTCCGGCTGGGAGCTTCTGGGCTATGACGCGGCGGACTACGGCTCCGGATATGGCGTATCGCTCTCCGGCGGCGCTTCGGCGTACCTTTACGGCTCCCGGCTCTCCGGCGGCACCTACGGCGCTGTGCTGGACGGCGCGGATCAGGTCTGGTTCGGCTCCTCCGAGGGCACCGTCCTGCTGTACGACGGCGCGAGCCTTGCCGGCTCCGTCCGGGGCCGCGGCAAGCCCTGCTCCATCGACGGCGTGTTCGGCCTGATGATGTGCGGCGGCGCGAACGCGGTGACCGTGGAGGACGCCACCGCCATCCACGCTGCGGAGGCCGTCGTCCTGTGCAAGGACGGCAGCGGCAGCTTTGTCTTTGACAACGCCCGCCTGACCTCGGACAGCGGCGTGCTCTTTCAAATGATGGATAACGATGACGACGACCGCATCGGCCTGCTCACTTCTGTCAACGGCTACAGTCCCGTATACGACGAGCGCAATGTGTACGGCGGCCCCGGCTTCCCCACCGTGGACCGGGACGTGGTGGACGCCCTCGCCTCCAAGCTGCATGATTCCGACGCCCTGCCCCCTGTGGCGGCGCCCCAGCAGGTGCGCGTCGCCTATGCCAACGGCCTGTACCAGGGGAACGTCTATAACGGCACCGGCTATTCCTGCCAGCCCGGAGACGACCTGGCCGTGACTATTGGCAGCGGGGCCGTCCTGGACGGGGATATCTCCCTGACCTCCGCCGTCAAGGCCACCCCCTACAGCCCGGAGGCCGTGGATCTGCTGGACGGGATGCCGGAGGTCCGATACTGCCTTCTCAACGACATCGGCGCGCCCTGCCAGGCCGATCAGGCCGCCTTCATCCAGTTCACCCGCTACACCATCGGCCAGTATTATCTCCAGGGCCATGTGGAAAATCTGCCCTACTACAACGGCTCCGCCTCCCTGGACGTGACCGTGGCCCGGGACGGCGTCTGGGCCGTGAAGGACACATCCACCGTCACGAGCCTCACGGTGGAGGACGGGGCGCTGGTCTACGGCCAGGTGCGGGACAATGCCGACGGCTCCATCACCCTTCTTCCCGCTTCGGAGCCTTTGGAGCCCGGCCAGTATGCCTCCGGCGCGGCCGCCTTCGCACCTGTAGAGGAAGAGGATGCTCCGGACACTGAGGATGCCCCGGCGGAGGAGCCCGCCCGACAAGTCACCGTCACCATCGGCGGGCGGGAGTATACGCTTACCGTCCGGGATGTGGACGGCACGGCCTACGTCCCCCTGACCGACCTGATCCCGCTCTTTTTCGGCAGCGGCAGCGGCCCCTGCATATAGACCTTCGTCTGAAAATATCCGGAAGCGCGGCCACGGACAGTTTTTTCGGGAAAAGTGTTTTTTCGGATGCGGAAACACTTGACAACTGGTCTGGAATCTTGTATAATCCCTAATGCTGTTTGGCGGCGTAGCTCAGTTGGCTAGAGCATGCGGTTCATACCCGCAGTGTCACCGGTTCGAATCCAGTCGCCGCTACCATATAGGGAGAGGCTCCCGCCTCTCCCGGAAAATGAAGATGGAGGCTTAGCTCAGCAGGTTAGAGCGCATGCTTCACACGCATGAGGTCGCGCGTTCGAGTCGCGCAGTCTCCACCATTTTTTTGGCCCGTTGGTCAAGTGGTTAAGACACCGCCCTTTCACGGCGGTAACATGGGTTCGAGTCCCGTACGGGTCACCAAACCAACATAATCCGAACCCGTACCCCGTAGGGGATGGCTTCGGATTTGTTATTTGGTTCGAGCCGTATGAGGCCACACACTTCAGGAATGGCGTGGTCAAACGGGCAACAGCGAAGCCAAGAGAATTGAGCAAAAACAAGATGTGAATGATGCGGCGGCAGTCGGGTGACTGCCGCCAAACAAATATGTTCTACCAGTATTTAGCGGTATGCTCTGACCTGTTCGAGAACTGCGCGGGCGGTTTTCAGGCTGACCTTTCTCCCATCACCATGCTTCAGCCAGGCGTTCAGATTGCCGGGATTCAGCCCCAAGGAAGTATAGAGCCGGTAATTGGACACGCCGCTCTCTGCCTGCAGAAGAACGATCTGCTGACGCATAAGCTTTTTTGTCTCCTCGTCCCGCTTGCCGCGCTTCTTATAGACCAGATAGCTGTGCCATACTTTCCCGTATGCCTCAGGCAGTTCCGACGGCTCCGCCCGGAGCTGCTTCTCCATTTCCGTGGGATTATCCGGCAACTCCTCATACGCTGCCGCAAGAGTCGTTCCACGAACAGACTTTTGCAAAAGCTCGGTCTGCCCTGTCAAGAGCGCGTAGAGATACAGCGGCTCCCGAAGCCGGGGATTGCGCTCCTCCGCCTCCTTTGCCAGCACGCGGACGCCGGTACTGTGAGTGAGGGAAAGCACCCGCACATAGCTTTTGAGAAAGCCCGGAAATGTCAGCTCCCGCATGGCCCGTACCTCTTTGTATATTCATCGTAATTTGCCCGAAACTGCTGATAGCTCCTGTCATTCAGCGCACTGGCCTTCGCCTCGTCCTCGTCCGTGGCCAGATGCTCCAATTTGTCCCAATCCAGCATGGCCAGCACTTCTGGGCTGATGACATCCTGCCGGTCGGTGTCGCGGTCAGAATACAGCTTTGCAACGATGATGTCCTCCAGTGAGGCGGTAAAAAAGTCGATGCGCTTGCCTTGGACTGGAAGGGGCACCAGCCGGTCCTTGTAGTTATAGGGGAAGTTGTTCACATATGTCATGACCCGGCAGTTGATGTCATACTTCTCCAAAAGCCCACGCAGCTCCGCCGATGCGTCCAGGGCGTCGATATCCAGCGTCGCCCTAGAGATGGCCTCAAGCAGAATTAGCGCGCTGCCGCCCACAATGACCAGGTGAAACCGCTTCCCCGGCGGGAAGATCAGATCAGCATCTTCATCGAGCCGCAGAAGCCGCTCCAATAATTCTTCTCTTGAAAGCTGCAACAAGTCGATATCACACCAATCAATAATAGTATTATTATATAATCATATTATGCTCAAAGATGATATTTGTCAAGCCTGTTGTGCGTATCATTTGGAGCAGATAAGCAAACTGACTGTCAACACGTTCGCTGGCAGTCAGTTTGTTCTTGTTTGGACAGGATGGCTCTGAATCTCAGACCGAACCCTATTGACCATTATTATCAGGCGTTACAATAAGCTCATCAATTTTAAACATCAGCATACTGGCATATATCAGCCGCCGCATACACTCATCTCTCTCCAGCGAAATGTTCTCGTGAGACTTCGGGTTTCGCAATGCGGCCATCGCACCAGCAAACATAAAACGAGTACCAGTCTGAATGTCTTTACCAGTCTCCGTTGTCATGTCTCCCGCGACAAGAACGGGATTCTTGTCGGCGAAAATCCTATTCATAAGTTTCTGTCCATCAGGGACATCCTCAGAGTCAGAGTGTTTCTCACGATAAATCCCCTTGAGACGGGAATTGATCTCGACAAATGCGTCACAAGCTGCGTCCGCATAACTTCCGTCCTTATATAGGCACAAGGCAGAGGAAAATTATTTGCTCACGACCAAGCTCTTTTGCGGCTACTGTGGGGCCTATATGTTCGGTGAGAGCGGGGCCAGCCACACAGGAAAGGTCTATCGTTACTACAAGTGCGCCACGGTGAAGAAAAAGCGTGGCGACTGTCACAAAAAGCCTGTCAGCAAGGCGTTTATTGAGGATTTCATCGTTCACGAGACGATGAAGGAGATACGGAACGACAAAACCATTGAAGCTATTGTTTCTATGGTGATGGATTTGCAAGAACGTGAAAATACCAATCTTCCGTTGTATGAGCAGCAGCTAAAAGAGGCGGAAAACGGCATCAACAACCTGCTCAACGCCACCCAACAGGGCATCCTGACCCCATCCACCAAAACCCGCCTGGAAGAACTGGAGGCCGCGAAGGAGGACCTGGAAATCAGGATTGCCAATGAGAAGCTGGCGAAGCCAAGGCTGACAGCAGATTTCGTGACCATGTGGCTGGAGCAGTTCCGCAAGCTGGATATGCGGAAAAAGGAGCACCGGCAACAACTCATAGACACGTTCGTCAACTCGGTGTACTTATTCGACGACAAGCTGACGCTGCATATCAACTACAAGGACGGAGCAAAGACCGTCACCTTTGACGAGATGAAAGCGGCCTTGGATGAACATGCCGCAGGTTCGGATATGGATTCAAACGGGTCACCACGTCGGAGGAACCCGGAAGATGTTGGGGGGCTGCTTTGCAGCCCCCCAATCATCGGTCCGGGTTCCTCCTCCTTCTCCCCAAAAGGCAAGCGTGCCTTTTGGGGACCCCAGATAAGGTCAAAAATCGCAGCCGGTTTTCCGGCTGCGATTTTTATATTCTTCTGTGGCGCTATTCCTCCGGCTGGACCTCGGCTACATCCACCGTGATATAGTCGAAAAAGTCCGCGATCTCTTCGGCGGAACCGCAGGTAAAATCATCGCACAGCACGAACGCGCCGCTGGCGGTGACCGTATGGTCCTCTCCCGTCGTAAACGTCACAGCCACCGGTGCCGCGCCCTCATAGGCATACAGATAGATGAAATCCCCCTCGGCGCTCTCGTCCACAAAGGTCTTCGCATACGTACAGATGTTGGCGGCAGCCAGGATCTCCGCGCCGTCCAGGCTGTTGACCCTGTTCATCAGAGAGCCCATCATCCGCTGCAGGAAGTACGCTTTCAGCTCATCCGAGAGGTCGCCCAGGCCGCTGAGCGCCGCCAGTCTTTCCAACTCATCATCGGCCACAGAGAGCGCATACACCGCTTTGGGCGCCGAATAGTCGCCATCGGCAACACCCTCAACGGCAGACCTGATCTGACCCTCGTCCGTAAACATTCCGACCCATTCCTCCGACTGTGCCATCTCGGCCAGCATATGAACGACCTCCAGGCCCCGGTCATACAGGGACGGAGCCGTCTCTTCTTCGGCGGCGCATGCTCCGGTCCCCGCGCCAGCCGTCAGGCAGGCCGCCAGGAGCAGCGCCGCGAGTTTTTTGCGCATATATGTTCTCCCCTCTTACTTTGACTCCGGCTCGCTCAGACCCATGTCCTCCAGCAGGTACTGGACGAACTTGTTCACAGCCACGGAGTTCTCCTCCTTCTTGGTCCAGGACACGCCCAGTCGCCGGTAATAGGCTGGCGTGGCCGGATAGGCGTAAAGCTCATAGGGCGTGCGCTGGAGCAGCAGCTCCGGCAGCAGACTCACGCCCAGGCCGCTCTCCACCATGCTCATGACGGTGTAATCGTCCTTCACGGTGTACTGCCGCTTGGGCCGGATGCCCGCGTCCCGGAACATCCTCTCCACGATCTGGCTGTACCCCGACTCCATCAGCACGAAGGTCTCCTCCGCCAGGTCCTTCAGGCTCACCGCCCCTCCGGCCAGGGGATGCTCCGGCGGCAGGACGATGTTCATCCGGTCCTCCATCAGCTCGCAGAAGGCGAACTCATCCGAATCCGGCTGGGTCATGAAGCCGATGTCCGCCATGCCGTTGCGCAGCCAGTCGCAGATCTGGTGCACGTCCCCCTGGGACAGCTCAAAGCCGATGTTGGGATACTTCTCCCGGAACTTTTTCAGATACGGCGGCAGCCACTGGCAGGACATGCTGGTGAAGATGCCGATCCGGATCAGGCCCGCATTCAGATTTTGCAGCTCCAGGGACTTTTCAAATACGCTCCGCTCGCCGCCCACGATCTGGCGCATGCTGGGCAGAAGGTACTCCCCCTCCGCCGTCAGCCGCACGCCGTTTTTGTTCCTGGCCAGCAGCGTCACGCCCAGGTCGGACTCCAGCGCCCGCACCAGCTGGCTCACCGCCGACTGGGTGCAGCCAAAAAACGCCGCAGTCCTCGTCAGGCTCTTCGTCTCCACAATTTTCAAAAAAACTTCATATCGCGATGTTCTCACGGCGCGTTTCTCCTCATAAGGCGTACTTATCCGCTTTTTTAGATTATTTACAGACTCATTATATACTCTTGCACACAATTGAACAAGTGTTTTCATAAAAAGTTCATAAATAGTTTTAAGCAAAAGCTCTCAGCATATTTCGCCTGCTTTGGGAGATACTTGGACTGAGGTGATTTTACAATGACGACCAAAGAACTTCTCTATGTGGACGACGCGCTCTCCCACGCCATGTTCCTGGTCACCCAGTGCCAGGACGCCGCGAACACCCTGCAGGACCCCAGCCTGAAGCTCCAGGCGCAGCAGATGGCCGACCGGCACCGCCAGGTCTACCAGAAATTCTACAATCTCGTGTAAGGAGGCCACGCAATGGACGACAAATGCATCATGGAGAACCTTCTCCTGACCACCAAAGGCGTCATCGACCTGTATATGCACGGCGCCATTGAATCCAGCACCGCCAACATCCACCAGGCGTTCTCCAGCGCCTTTGACGACACGCTCTGCATGCAGGACAACATCTACAAGCAGATGACCGCCAAGGGCTGGTATCAGAACGAGAACGCCCCCCAGCAGCAGGTCCAGCAGACCAAGCAGAAGTACGCCCCCACCTGCTGACAGGCGGAGGCCAGAGTATCTTCTTCTGCCGGCCGCAGAGGCCGCCAGGCAAAATATTCAGGGAGCGTGACATATGCCACGCTCCCTTTCCTATCACCGGTCCTTCGGTTCCCTGGTCTTCTTAGGGATGAAAACCGCGAAGAACAGGCAAAGCGGCTTGACCTCTTCCATGACCGCGACATCCTCTGCGGGTATATCCTTGGTCTTATTGGACAGGGCCCCGATCATATACATCGGAACGGAATATTTTACATATATCGGTCTCTATCTCAAAACCGCCCGACAAGACCGGGTATGTCTTGACGAAATCATAGCTGAACGCGCGGCAGCCGGTCATGACGTCCCGGATGTCCGACTTGAAGATCCTGTTGATAAACAGCCGGACGATCACATTCCCGAAGTTATGGAACGGCCGCATAATGATCCTCTTGACAGATTTGTCTATCGGTGATAGACTGCATTTGTCTATTGATAATAGACAGCACAGGAGGTGCCGCTATGTATACCAAATTGGGCGTTGTGGAGAGCCGTTTCGCGGACATCGTGTGGAGCCGCGCGCCGCTGCCGGCGGGCGAACTGGTCAGGCTCTGCGCCGAGGAACTGCGCTGGAAGCGGACGACGACCTATACCGTACTGAAAAAGCTGAGTGAATACGGGCTGTTTCACCTGGAGAAGGGCATGGTGACGGCGCTGGTCTCCCGGGAGGACTACTACGCCTCCCAGAGCGAGCAGTTCGTGGCGGAGCGCTTCCACGGCTCACTGCCGGCCTTCGTCGCCGCGTTCACCAGGAAGAAGGCTCTGTCACAGCAAGAGGTGGACGAGATCCGGCGAATGATCGACGCCTACCCAGGAGAGGATCGGCGAAAAGGAGGCAAATCATGAAAAAACGCATTCTAGCCGCAGGCATGGCGCTGGGCATGGTCCTCGGGCTGAACGGGCAGGCCCTGGCCGCCGGGGAGTACCGGCTCGTGGGTGTGAAAGAATATGTAGGCGGCGCGCTGGACGTGGAATATACCTTCGCCTATGAGGACGTCGGCGAGCTGCCCACGGCTGGTCGGAAAAATGTTCTGGGCGACCACAGCTATGTGATGTTCGAGGGGACCGACAGGGAGTATGTGCGCGACGGCATGCCCAGCCTGGACTGGACCTGGTCCTACGACGGTGCGGGCCGTATGACGGAGCACACGGAGACCTGTCCCAGCGGCAACACCTATATCGACCGCTGGGTCTACGACGGAGACGGCCCGCTGGTCCGCCGGGAACGGGAAAGTCCGGAGGGCGCGGGCCTGCCGCTGCTGACCACGGTCACCTACGACTACGATGAGGCTGGACGGCTGTGTGCGGAGACATGGGATAACGACGGCGCGGCCGACATGGTGTCGGAATACATGTACGCCAAGGACGGTTCCCTGACCGCACAAAACAACTTCTCTCTCACCGGCTCGGAGCCCCTGGATGACGATGGTCGCCCTATCCACGGCAAGGGCGCGGTGAGTCAGACGGCGTATGACTACGACGAGGACGGCCGGGTGTGCCGGGAACTGTCGGTGGTGGACGGCATGCTCTGGAGCGAAACGATCCTCACCTATGCGGACGACCCGGTTTTTTTGGTCCAGTACGGCCAGGAGCACGACTACATGAACGACGAGGACAGTGCCTGCTGTAATTTCATTCTCCAGGACGCCGCAGACAAAAACGTGCTGTCCTTCAGTCTTCCCGGCACGCCGGAGCTGACATATGATGGCGAGGGCCGTCTTGTGAAGGCGGAGACGGAAGAGCGGTCTATGGAGTTTGTCTATGAAGCCCGCTGAACGGGGGCATATCGAGAGCCCTTACAAGGAGGAAAGACGATGCTCACCCATCTGATCGGCACGAGCGTCACCGCCAGTTTTCTGATCCTGGCGGTGATCGCGCTGCGGGCGGTGTGCCGGAAGGCCCCCAGGGGCATGATCTGCCTTTTGTGGGGCCTGGCGGCGCTGCGGCTGGTCTGTCCCTTTTCGGTCCAAAGCCCCCTGAGCCTGGCCCCGGACGCCGGGCATATCGCGGAGCGGATCGTTTTCTCCGGCACGCCGGTACCTTCCCCGCCGGCAGCGGCGGAGCCTGAGGCGGTCCCGGAAGCGCCCATAGAGGAAGCGGAAACCGTGTCGGCATCCGCCTCGCCGGACAGGGCCGCCTGCGCCACGGCCATCTGGCTGGCGGGCACAGGGGCGCTGCTGGCCTACTGGGTCTTGGGCTATCTGCGTATCCGGCGGACGGTGGCGGCGTCGGTGCGGGTGAAGGGAAACATCTGGATATGCGACTGGATCGACGGGCCCTTCATCCTGGGTGTCCTGCGGCCCAGGATCTACCTCCCCTCCGCCATGAACCGGGAGCAGTTTTTCTACGTACTGGCCCACGAGAACGCCCACCTGGCCCGGCGGGACCACTGGTGGAAGCCCCTGGGCTTCGCGCTCCTGGCGGTCTACTGGTTCGACCCGCTGGTCTGGGCCGCCTATATCCTGTTCTGCCGGGACGTTGAGCTGGCCTGTGACGAGCGGGCGGTGCGGGATATGGGACGCGGGGAGAGAAAGCGCTATTCGGAGGCGCTTCTCTCCTGCTCCGCCGCCGGGACCCGGGCAAGCGTCTGTCCGGTGAGCTTTGGAGCGGTGGGCGTGAAGGCCCGCATCCGGGCGGCGCTGCGCTATCGAAAACCGGAGCCCTGGGCCGTTCTGGCGGCGGGAGCCGCCGTGGCGCTGCTGGCGGTGTGCTTCCTCACGGACCGGCCCGCCGCCGCCAACATAGATGAGGTTGAAGCCCCGGCCGCCTCCCCGGCGGTCCACTGGCTGAGCCGGACGCCGCCCTCCCCCTCGCCCGGGCCCGTTACCCCGGAGCCATCTCCCCGCCGGCCCGCAAAGGGGGAAGTCCTGGCCGCCCGACAGGAGGCCCTGGAGGGCATGACCCAGGAGCAGATCGACCGGCTGAACTATGTCATCACCAGCCAAAACCAGTGGTGGGAGCGGGAATATCTGAGCAATATTTTGACCCGGCTGGACGATCCGGAGGACCTGGCCTGGAACTATTTTGAGGAAACCGGCGATATCGACGTGGACACAGGCGTCGGCCGGAGCGACGAGACCGGCTTGACCGGAGACGAGCGCGTCGCTTTAATGGAGCGTGAGGGCATCACGGTCGACGAGTTTTTTGAAAAATATGGCACGGAATACTCCTTCACCATCGCCGACTACAGCAAATACTCCGTGGATGAGATCGTGTCCATGATCGGTGAACTTCGGGACAGCGTGCAGAATGAGGACCTGCGGACGGACCTGACCTATCTTTCCAACCAGATCCTCTGGGCCCGGGAGACACACGACATGGTGTACGTCAGCAACATGTTCAAGCTGCTGCACGACATGGACTACTACCTGCTGCGCTACGGCCCCGCCGATCAGCCCTCCACGGACCCCTATTCCGGCATATCCTCCGTCGTTTCCAATTACTACGGCATGCTCACCGTCTACGGCGCTGCCCACGGGAAGGGCGCGCCGCCCGTCTCCGCAAAATAGACCGATACGGCACGTCCCGCAAAGGGACATGCCGTATCATCGTATCATACGCGCCCGCTTTACCCGGTCCACTCGCTGGTCAGGTAGGCTGTGGGGTCGGCGGAGATGCCGTCGCTGGTCATGGCGAAGTGCAGGTGGCTGACCTGGTTGACCTCCCCCAGGGCCGTAGCGCCCACGGAGCCGATGGTCTGGCCCATGGTGACCCTATCGCCGGGCGTCACGGGGGGCTGGCCGGCCAGGTTGGCGTACACGCTGTGTATGCCGTTTTCATGGTCGATCTCCACCACCGTGCCCAAAAGATCGTCGCTGCGCACATCCACCACCAGCCCGGCGGCGGAGGCCACCACCGGCGTGCCCTGGTCGCAGACCACGTCGATGCCGTCGTGGGTGCGCCAATCGGCCATGGTGTCGTCATACATCAGCGTCTGGATGGAATAGGGCCGCTGCACGCTGCCCCGCACGGGCCAGAGATAGCTGACCGTGCCGTCGGAGCCGGTCTGCTGGGCGGCCGGCGCCTCCGGCGTCTCTTCCGCGGTCTCCGCAGCGGTCTCGCCGCTCTGCTCCGGGGCCTCGCCCGTATCCATGGACTCATCCTCCGTCATCGGGTCGGCCTCCGCCATCACGTCCACGTCCGGCTCCGGCTCCGCCATATTCCCCGCCGGGAGCATGGTCACATAGGACCCGGAGATGTCCACGGCGTCCTCCGCTGTCTCGTCTTCTACAATAGTCCCCGCGTTGGTGAGCATGATCCAGGCGGATATGCCGATCACCGCCGCACACAGGAGGAGGACTATGTAGAAGCCCTTCCCTCCCAGGGACCCGGCTCTCGCGCCGGCCCCTTGTTTGTTTTCCATTTGTTTTGACCCTCCAAAAGAAATTGGTGTTTCCGAAGGCTATTGTTGCCTTGGAAACACCAATTTATACAGGGTCAGGAACTTTTGCGAAAGGTTGGCTTTTTGCCCCGTCAGCCGCAGATCAGGCACTCGCCGGTCATGTCGGCGGGCTGGGCAAGGCCCATGATGTGCAGCATGGTGGGCGCGATGTCCGCCAGGCGGCCTTCCTTGAGCTTCACGTCCCCCGCGCCGCAGACGATGAAGGGCACGGGATTGGTGGTGTGGGCGGTGTGAGGCGTGCCGTCCTCGGCCCGCATCTTGTCCGCGTTGCCGTGGTCGGCGGTGACCAGAAGCACCCCGCCCATCTTCTGTACGGCCTGCCAGACCTTGCCCACGCAGGCGTCCACGGTCTCCACGGCCTTCACCGCCGCCTCCATGACGCCGGTGTGGCCCACCATGTCGCAGTTGGCCAGGTTCATGATGACCGTGTCGTACTTGCCGGACTCGATGCGCTCCACGGCCTTGGCGGTGACCTCCTCCGCGCTCATCTGGGGGATCAGGTCATAGGTGGGATACTCCTTGGGGGACGGCACCAGCACCCGGTCCTCGCCGGGATAGGTCCGCTCCACGCCGCCGTTGAAGAAGAACGTCACATGGGCGTACTTCTCCGTCTCCGCGATGCGAAGCTGCGTCATGCCGCCCCGGCTGACGATCTCGCCGAAGGTGTCCTCCAGGATCACCGGCGGGAACGCGATGGGAAGCTCCGTCATGGCCTCGTCGTACTGGGCGGTGCAGACGTAGTTCAGGGGAAAATGGCCCTTGGGCAGCTCAAAGCCGTCAAAGTCGGGCTTCATCAGCGCCCAGGTCATCTCCCGGGCCCGGTCGGGCCGGAAGTTGGCGAAGATC
>CANPXZ010000036.1 GCA_947587485.1 uncultured Oscillospiraceae bacterium
CTTTTTCGTGTATTATTTACACTTGAAATCGTGTACTTTTCGTGATATAATGGCTATGCTGGGAGAAGGTGCCGCAATAATTCGCGGCCCCAGCCACATACCAAACAGACAGGAGGCTCGGCAATGGCTTTGGTGTATAAGATGGAGGTATTACAAGCTCTAAAGGATAAGGGTTATAATACAAACAGGCTGCGGAAGGAAAAGCTGCTTGCGGAAAGCACGATACAAAAGCTGCGGCAAAAGGCCCCCATAAGCTGGGAGAACCTGGATAGGCTTTGTTGCCTATTGGATTGCCAGCCGGGAGATTTGCTCCAATACGTTCCGGCTGCTGCTGTCCAGGAAACGGGGGCCGCAATTTCCTGAACAAATTCAGGCCCTTTTGGGGCTGTCTGCGGCCCCAGCTACGGCGGTCGAAAAGTGTAGGCGAAAACAACTGTTTTTCTGGACACCCCCGGGGCTATGTTCCAGGCGTTACGATTTTCCGCCTGGCCTTGTGATTGCGGGAGAACCGCGCTCTTTCCCCAAGGGACTTTTATTCCTGAAAGCGGTTTTCAGGGCCGCAGACCCTCGGCGCAAAATGGATCTTTTCGCGGACCATAACGAAATAAGGCGGCGGTAGCTATCTCTTTAGCTGCCGCCGCAAACTTATTTCCATTCTTTCAGCAAGTCGTCCAGCGCCGCATCCAGCGCAGATTTCAAACTTGCCTACATGATGGCGAAAATCTAATCCTCTAGTGTAGAGGATTTTTTCTTTCTTTCCGGCTTCTTTCTCTTTTGGCCGGACCGCTTACTATTATCTATTTTCATTTTTTGATTTTCACCTCGCTTGTAATATGAACATTTACAGGTTTTTCTGCCTCTTGGGCCTCTTTGTACAGGCGCTTCTGCTTCTTCATAGAAGCTGCCCAGATTTGCCAGGGCTCAAAGCCGTCCAGATACATAGTATCATAGTATTCTGGCAGATTTTCGTAATTATTAAAATAATCAGGTCTTACCATTTGCTTTCCTTCCTTCGTTATAAACTCTGATATTATCGGCTAGGCTTAACCACCTAAGATTTGCTGCTGTGTTATTCTGCTTGTTTCCGTCGATATGGTCCACAGTGTTTCTGTTCTCTGGGTCTGGATTGTCGCAGAACGCCGCAGCCACAAGACGGCTCACAAGGTAATGCTTGGACTATCCGTACTAACTCAATGCTACTCTTGGATAGCCTTTGTTATTGGTGAAAGCCCGTAAAATCCTGGCTTCTCTGTTCTATAAGCTCTTGATCCGGCCCATGTTGCTGACCAAGTATTTGCCATTGTAGCCTTGGACCTCCTGCCATTCTTCACCGGGCAGGTCTTTTATATTATCCATGGATTTTTCCCTCCTTTCATAGTTGTTTGAGAAAACAATCAAATGGATTAACAGAGTTTGACAAAAAATTACAGATGCTTTTCGCCTCACAGAGTATTCCCCTCCCCCTCCTTCCCCTCGTCGGTCAGGGCAATCAATAGAGCTGCGGCAGCGCAGCTGCCCAGCGGCATTGATTGTACTGACAAAAAGGGATGAAATATCTTGGAGCAAAAAGCGGCGGAGCCGCGTTTGCGGAAGATATTTCGCCCCGTCTGGGCGGCGGAACGCCGCAAGCACCAAAGCCCCCTATAATCGAAAACAGTTACTTTTTCCTTCACAGTAAATACTTCCCTTGGGTGTGCCTTTCCCCCCTTCTCTTGGATGGGCGCAGTAGGCTGCGCAAGCAGCCTATCTGCGCAAACACCAAGCAGTGAAGCCGCTTGTCCCGCAGTAAAGCAAATAAAACAGTTACTTTCTCCTTCACAATAATAAATAATATAAGAAATATCGTTCAGGAAAAAGTAACTGTTTTATTTGATTGTTTCCCACCATGCTCCTGATTCTATTATCTGGCCCAAAGAACGGAATGATCCGTCGCTCATCTTTTCAGAAACTCTTTTTTTAGCGATGGTCTTGTATTCGCGGTCAAGTACATTCTTCGCAGCGCATACAGTGGATGATGACACATTAAGCGCTTTTGCAATTATCGCATTTGTGACGATTTGCTGCTGTTCGTGCTGGATTATCCAAAGGTAGAGCTTGATGACCTGTTCCCATGCTACTTCTGCCTCCTGTGAATAATCGTGCTGCCTGATGGATTCAAACAGGCCCCTGTCCATCTGTATTTCCTTCTCTTTTGGAAGGGGCCGCAGCGTGTATGTCCTTCCCCCCAGCTCTGCTTCGATAAGTTTCTGCTCTTTCAGCTTCTGGATAGAGTTCCGCAGTTGGGCCCGGTTTTTATGCTGTCGCCTGACGGAAAAGTAATCGCACAGGCCGGACAAATCGCCTCTGTATTCACCTTTATCCGCAAGCATAGCCAAGATACGGAACTCTTTCTTATCCAGTGGGAGCCACTCGTAATAGAAGGTTATCGTTTCTTTCTCCATAGGTATTACGCAGCTTCCTGGGGCTTCTTTTTGTAATTGTCCACGTTGGGAGGCTCCACGACGGCAACATTGACCCCCGGACCGCCAAATTCTGGAGCAATCTTATAGTTGGGGAATTGCTTGGTAAACCAGTCACGCACATATTTGTACGGGCTTGCCAGCGGCAAAGAGCGCGTCTTTACGATTTGGAACATGGCAAGCAGTTCATCGGCATTGGAGTAAACGCTCATGTACTTCTTCATGTTTTCGTAGGTCAGCCGCTTGGTGGGGCGCGTCGTTTTGATCGTGCGGCCCGCCTTGATGACCTGCTTCATCTGCGGATAGTCCGCCAGGATAGCTTTCAAGGTGTTGTATTCTACCGTGCCATATTTGGCGGCGGCCGCCGCAAACTTGTAATTCATGGTGATAGTCCTGGAGGCATAGTCGATGGTGTAACCCTTTACGCTCTTGTTCATTTCTGTTCTCCTTTCCAGTTGTCGGATTAGTAGTTAGGCTGCCAGGGACAGCTTCTCGTCCCCATGACCACCCTGTAAGCCCTGCTCCGTTTCACCCTGACGCTCCTTTTCTTTCTCCATCTCAAAGAACTGCTTGTAGCTGTCATAGTCGGAGAACTGCTGGAGGAACCAGGCCAATACAGCGCGATAGGGGCTTGTCTGAATCCTAGAACATTCTTTCTGCTTTCTGAACTCAGACAGCAGCTCAGGCTTCATCTGGCGGATGTACTTCTCCATGTTGGCATAGGTGTGATTCTTATAGGTATGCTTATCGGGGTTCTTCTTGATGGTCTTGGTAACCATCTGAGCGTTGGGGAAGTCGGCAAGGTAGGCCCTCCACCGCTTGTACTCAGGCGTGCCGAAGATGTGGGCCTGCTTGTAGAAAGCCTTGGTGACCTGGGCGTGGGATTCGTCGATGAAGAGGATTTTGTTGGTAGTCATTTTGTATGACCTCCTTAAAAAATTTTTTATTTGGAGTTCCGGGGCTCTTCATTTCCCCTTCCTCCTTACATGCTTATCATACCATACCCAGGATTAAAAGATGTGCCATAAATGGCATTTCAGAACAATTCAAGGCAACAAAAAGCAGCCCTGAAAAGGGCTGTTCTGCCTGGAAAAATCGGCCGGGAGCGGAAGCCTCAAAGCGCCGTTAGGCCGGGGTCCGCAGGTCTTATGTCTTTGCTCCTGGATGATGCTTTTTTACCACATTTCATCCCAGAGATTTAAAAAGTTGTTGCCTTGTTGTGTCTTAATCCGAAAAGGGCCAAAACGATGTGATTTGCTGCTGCTCCATCCATTTAAGGCTGTTTCCTTCTCTTGGAGAAAAGCTACTCCTGACATGAACAAAAAAGCCTCTCCCCCTTGTTTCCTGGACAACTGCGATTGTATAATGCCATTATCCACTTTTCCAAAATCCACTTTTGGCCTCTCTTGGAGGGCGGCAGCAGCAGGCATATCCACCTTTTCATCCACCTTTGGGCCCCATAGCGCAAAAAAGAGGGGGCAGCGTATCGCTGTCCCCTCTCGCGCAAAGCGTTGGTATGTGCGGACTTCTTACTCGCCGAAGTAGCGCTTCAGAAGGCCGGCAAAAGCCTTGCCGTGCCGGGCCTCGTCGCGGGCCATTTCGTGGACGGTGTCGTGGATGGCGTCCAAGTTCAGGGCCTTGGCGCGCTTGGCAAGGTCGGTCTTGCCGGCGGTGGCGCCGTTCTCGGCCTCCACGCGCATCTCAAGGTTCTTCTTGGTGGAGTCGGTGACTACCTCGCCCAGCAGCTCCGCGAACTTGGCAGCGTGCTCGGCTTCCTCATAGGCGGCCTTCTCCCAGTACAGACCGATCTCAGGATAGCCCTCCCGATGGGCCACGCGGGCCATGGCCAGATACATGCCCACCTCAGAGCACTCGCCCTGGAAGTTGGCGCGCAGATCGGCGATGATGTCCTCGGGCACGCCCTGGGCCACGCCCACCACGTGCTCGGAAGCCCAGGTCATCTCCTCGGACTGCTTGGTGAACTTGGAAGCGGGAGCCTTGCACACCGGGCAGGACTCGGGAGCCTGCTCCCCCTCATATACGTAGCCGCACACATTGCAAACCCATTTTGCCATATCAGTAATACCTCCATTAATTTTTAGGAATAGTTCCTAAATTCTACATTCATTATAGCACATCCCATAGGATTGTCAAGGGGACGGGCCGGCGCAAAAGATTTTTTTGCCGGTGCAAGAACCGGCGGCATACACGGTACAATAATAACCGGGCGGCGCGTCCGGCGAAGCGCAGAGCATCTTGTCAATGGGGGAAAAATGTGGTATCCTATCATAGTTCGGAACAGCCCCGCAAAATCACAGACAGAGAGAAAAGGCACGCTGCCTTTCCGGGAGGACGTCATGGACCCCATTTTGACAGCCAACGAGAACAAATCGCTCCGCATCGAGACCAGCTTCGGCCCCTATGACCGGGGCGCCATCAAGACCCACTTCGTGGCCATCGGGGAGGATTACTGCGAGCTGGTGCGCAAGTATGTGCTGCCCCTGTACCAGGAGGGGGACATTTTGTCCATCGCGGAGAAGATCATCTCCCTGTGCCAGAAGAACATCATCTACAAAAAGGACATGAAGCTGACATGGCTGGCCCGGTTCCTGTCCAAGTTCGCCTCCCACAGCCCCTACGGCATCGGGGTGGACAACCCCTGGAAGATGCAGTTCGCCATCGACCACTGCGGCAAGCTTAAGATCATCTGGGCCTCCATCGCCGGGGGCATTGGGAAGCTGTTCGGCAAAAAGGGCGTGTTTTACGACATCGCCGGCCCGGAGGTGGCCGGACTGGACGGATTTTACACCGCGTCGTTCCAGGTCTACGGGGACTTTTGCATGATGCTGCCCAAGGACCCGGAGGGCGTCTGCCGCCGGATCAAGGAGGAGACCGGCGTCACCTGCATGCTGGTGGACGCCAACGACTTTGAGCGGGACATCCTGGGCAAGAGCCCGGACCTGACCCTCACCAACGAGCAGTGCGCCGAGCTCATCCGGGACAACCCCTCCGGCAACTCCACCCAGCTGACTCCCTTCATCCTGATCCGAAAGGCCCAGTAAGCCTGTTCCATGACCGAAAGCCCCCTCATTCGAGGGGGCCTGATTTCTTCAATCGCGCCGCAGGCGGCAGCTTAAGATTTGGAATTGAAAATCATTATGTTCAAGAAAGTATTCGTTTTAGGGGCAAGCGGGACAGTAGGTACTGCGATATTTAAACTGCTCTCTTGTGAGAAGGACCTAAAGACCATCGGGACCTATTTTTCATCTGGTCTGGAAAACTCTCCCTGCCTGATACGTTTTTCCGTTGAGTTTCCTAATGATATAAATTCCATCCTGAAACAAGTTCACCCTGATATTGTGATATCTTCTCTGCGCGGCGACTTCGATAAACAACTAATTGTTCACGAAAATATAGCAAATTATTTAACGGCCAATAACGGAAAGCTGATATATCTCTCATCCGCAAATGTATTTGATAGCTGTTGGGATCAGCCGCACTACGAAGATGATGCAGAAGCATCTAATAGCGATTATGGGCAATTTAAGATACAATGTGAGACTTTATTGCGAGATCGGATGAGTGACCGGGCCATACTGCTTAGACTTCCTTTTGTATGGGGAAGAAACTCGCCAAGGCTCCGGGAAGTGAAAACCGGATGTGAAATCGGGAAACTGAGAATTTATAGGGACTTTTATACCAATCATGTGTCCGATATGCAGATCGCTCAGATGGTCCAATGGATCATCAAGGAGGATAAGGGCGGGGTTTTTCACGTTGGAACATCGGACGTGATAAACTATCAGCGTTTTATAGAGCAGTTGATCACAGCAATGGGAATGAAGCTGCCAGAGTTTGTATATCAAAAAACGCCAAGGACAATGGCAGTGTTAAGCAGCCGAAATGACATACCCAATGAGTTAAAGTGGACAAATGAAAAGCTGGTTCAGTATCTATGCAGCAGCACGCAATTGGCGTCGTCATGATGATCTGGTCGACTCAGGTAAGGGGGCCGGATCCCTCCGACCGCCCCGCCATGAAAACTAAAAAAGACCGCTGACGCACCGGTCCCCGGTGAAAAGTCAGCGGTCTTTTTGTCGGATATACTTTAGGGCAGTGTTTTCAGAAGCGGCAGCAGCTGCTCCAGGACGGGCATGTATCCGTTGGCGTACATGTGCATGCCCTCGATGGTGTACTCCGCCTTCAGCTCGCCATTTTCGTCGTACAGGGGCCCGTTCAGGTCCAGGAATTCCGCCCCGGACCGCTCCGCCAGGGCCCGGACCGCCTCGTTGGCCGCCCGGATGCGCTCGTTGGTCCGGTGGCGGAGCAGCTCCTTCATATAGGGCAGCCGGTCCCCTACCGCAGTGCTGACCGGGTAATAGGCCAGCACGTAGACCTTCGCCTCCGGCAGATGCTCCCGGATGCCCTGCAAGATCTGCCCGTACCGGCCGATCAGGGCCTGCTGGCTGTAATCCGGCCCGTTCAGGTCATTGGTGCCGATGTTGATGAACACGTGGGCCGGGCGCAGATCGTATACGCACACGTCCATGACCTCCAGCAGCTCCCCGGTGGTGAAGCCGCCAACGCCCCGGTTATAGATCTTGCAGGGCAGGTCGTAGCCCTGGGCCAGTTCGTGGATCGGGAACTGCTCCATCAGGCTGGAGCCCACGAACAGGACCTGCCCGGGCGTCACGAACCGGTTCAGGCGCTTGAAGCGCTCCAGCTTGTCCCGCTTCGTCCGCACGTCCTGCTCCTTATAAAACTGCGCCATGAGCTTTTGCTCTGTCTCCTGCATACCCATTGGGCGTACCTCCCTTTTCCCGGTCCGCGCTCAGCGCTTGAACTCGGGGTAATATTTCATGAACACCGGCAGCATGCCGGTCTTTTCCGGGGTCTGGGCGGGGAGCTGCCAGAAGTCGTGGGCGCAGAAGTTGTTGCCCTCCACGATGGCGGGGCCGTCGGGGGTGATGCCCACGTCCCAGCCGATGTAGCGCATCTGGGGGATCTTCAGCGCCGCCCGCTTCACCATCTCCACCGCCTCAAAGAAACAGGGGATCTCCCGGCCCTGGAGCTTCACGTGGGTCAGGGGGTGCTCCTCGTAGACGATGCCCAAGGACCCGTCGCCGCTGACGCCCGGGGAGCAGATCTTCCCCGTCTCCAGGTCCACCCGGCAGCCGAAGCCGTAATTGTCCACCACACGGCCGTTCAGGCCGAACTTCTGGGTTGCGAAGATCACGTGAGGTTCCCCCTGCTTGTCGATGAGGGTGATGAGCCGCATGCAGTTGAGGGCGTTGGGGTAGACCTCCGCGTTTTTCGGGTGGTTCACCAGGGGCGTCTCCAAAAGCCACGCCTCCCGCTTGCCCAGGTCCTCGTAGAAGGCGTCGAAGTCGGGGTAATCCCGGCTGTCGATCCGCTGGCAGTCGTGGCCGCAGGAGCCGTGGGCAGGCTTGGCGAACACGGTGGGGTGCCGTTCGGTAAAGGCCCGGACCTCCTCCTTGGAGGCGGTGCGGTAGTTGACGCACTCCCGGCCCACGAACTCCGAAAAGACGTGGTCGAACTCCTCCTTGTCGTTGAAGGTGTGCTCGTAGTTGGGGTCGTTGAGCATGTCCACCAGCTTCCGGGACACCACCCGGGTCACGTAGGTGGACCGCTGCGCGTCCGTCAGGTCCCAGAAGCCGAAGGTCAGGTAGTCATAGTATCCGGAGCCGAACTTGACGGCGGAGCGGACCATGTCCAGGGTCAGCCACACCTTGTTTTTGCCGGAGAATTTGGCGGTCCGGTCCAGGACCTCCTTGAATTTGGACAGGCGCATGCCGCTCAGCACGCGCATGATATATCCCGCGTAGCCCATATGTCACTTCACCGGGGCCGCAGCCGTATCCGCCGGCTCCAGCCTTGCCTTTCCGCTGTTGATATTTTTCTTCGTCAGCCGCACGCCGTTTTTGTCCGCCACCGTGAAGCCCATAAAGGCCATGGCGATGGCGGCGATGGGCATGAGCCAGTTGAAGATGGCGTAGGGGGCGTACTGGGCCACGCCGATGTTTAGGGTGCCCAGGATGAACACGCCGCAGGTGTTCCAGGGGATCAGGCAGGAGCTGACCGTGCCGGCGCTCTCCAGGGCGTTGGACAGGCACTGGGGGGCCAGGCCCCGCCTGCGGTACTCCTCGGCGTACATCCGCCCGGGTACCACGATGGAGATGTACTGCTCCGGCATGAGGGCGTTGGAGGCCACGCAGGTGGCCTCGGTCAGGGCCACCAGAGACGCGGGCCGCTTCGCCAGGCCCGTGAGCCGGTTCACGATGACCTCCAGCTGGTGGGTGTCCTCCATGATCCCGCCGAACATCATGGCGATGATGGTCATGGAGATGGAGAACATCATGTTCATGAGTCCGCCGCTGTTGAGAAGCTCGTCGATCTCATAGATGCCCGTCTCGCACACATACCCGTTCATGCCGCAGGAGAAGAGGGTGCCCAGATCGCAGTGGGGCTGGAAGATCAGGCCCACCGCCGCGCCGGTGAGGATGCCCAGGGTGATGCCGGGGATGGCGGGCATTTTGCAGGCAACCGCCACGATGACCACCACCGGCGGCAGCAGCAGCAGAGGATTGATGTTGAACATGCCGCTCAGGGCGTCGGAAAGCTCCGTGACCTTGCTCATGTCCGCCGCGCCCCCGTGGTACTGGGTCACGCCCAGCACGCCGAAGACCACGATGCAGATGCCGTACACGATGGCCGTGGGCGGGATCATGAACTTGACGTGGGTCATCACATCCGTGCCCGCCATGGCGGGGGCCAGGTTGGTGGTGTCGGAAAGAGGGCTCATCTTGTCCCCGAAATAGGCCCCGGACAATATCGCGCCGGCGGTCATGCCGGGGCTCATGCCCAGGCCGAAGCCGATGCCCATCAGGGCCACGCCCATGGTGCCGATGGTGCCCCAGCTGGTGCCGGTGGCGAGGCTTGTGATGGAGCAGATCAGAAGCGTGGCGATGAAGAAGATGGAGGGCTTTAATATCTTCAGGCCATAGTAGATCATGGCCGGGACCGTGCCCGCGTCCAGCCACACGCCGATCAAAATGCCGATGATGGCCAGGATGATGATGCTCTGCAGGGCCTTATGGATGCCGTCCATCATGGACTTTTCGATCTCGCTCCACTTGTACCCCAGCCGCAGGGCCATCAGGGCCGCGCCGATCACGCCCAGGAACATGGGCACGTGGGGGTCCACGCCGTAGATGATGATGCCGATGGCCAGCATGGCCACCAAAAACGCCAGCGTCAGCAGCGCCTCCCAGATCTTCGGCATGCGCGGGGTCTTGTTCTTTCCGTTTGCGTTCATGTGCTTGGTTCTCCTCGAATATGCTAAAAATTTAATTGCTCATATATATCCTCGGCACACGGGCCGTGAGGCCGCAGGCAAGTTCATCCACGCTGACGCCGGAGAGCTCCGACATACGCCGGATGGTCATGCCGTCGCCCAGCAGCACCGCCTCGTCCCCCCGGCATACCCCGGGGATGGCCGTCACGTCCGCCATGAACTGGTCCATGCAGACCCGGCCGATGACGGGTGCCTCTTTCCCCCGGACGATCACCCGGCCCCGGTTGGACAGCCGGCGGCTGTACCCGTCCGCGTAGCCCACCGGGATGGTGGCCACCACCGTCTCCCGCTCCGTCACATACGTCCCGCCGTAGCCGATGGGGGTCCCGGCGGGGACGGTCTTCACGAAGCTCACGTGGGCGGACCAGGTCAGCACTTCCTCCAGTCCCAGCGCGTCCCAGGGCCCGTCGTCCACGGTGATCAGGCCGTAGAGCATATCCCCCACCCGCACCGCGTCCAGGGCCGTGCCCGGATGCAATATCACTGCGGCGGAGTTGGCGGCGTGGAGCATGGGAAGCCCGATGCCCGCAGCCCGGATGGCCTCCGCCGTCCGCAGAAAGCGGTCCATCTGCCGTTCCGTCTCCCCGGAGGCCGGGTCGTCCGCCTTGGCGAAGTGGGTGAAGGCGCCTTCAATGCGAAGATTTTTCATGGCGGCGATGCGCCTTGCCCCCGGCAGGGCGTTCTGGCCCCAGGGCAGACCGATGCGGTGCATGCCCGTGTCGATCTTCAGCTGGACGGGCTGGACCACGCCCGCCGCCCGGGCAAGGCCGTTGAGCCGGGCCGCCGTGCCCGGGTCAAAGACCGCCGGGGTCAGCCGGTGCTCCAGCACCATGGGCAGCTCGTCGTCCCACACGTCCGCCAGCAGGTATATCTCGTCCTCCAGTCCGGCCTTTCGCAATGCCGCGCCCTCCTGCCAGTAGGCCACGGCGAACTTCCGTATGCCGCAGCCGTGCAGGGTGGGCCATATGCCCGCCGCGCCCAGGCCGTAGGCGTCCGCTTTCAGCACGGCGACGATCTCCGTGCCGGCCGGCAGCAGCGCCCGGGTCTTCTCCACATTGGCGGCCAGCCGGTCCAGATGGACAAACGCGGCCGTTCTCTCCTTCATCTCCATAGGTCTTTTACGCTTCCTTCTTCCCGCTGCGGCGGCAGGCCCGCCAGGCCCCCAGGGCCACCAGGGCCATGCCCAGGACTGCGGACCCGATCAGAAGCCAGGTCCGCACGGTCCGGCACAGCTCGATCACGTCCCTCTCCGCCCCGGTCAGCACCCGGAAAGGCCGCTCCAGCCAGGCCAGGGCGCTGCCCGCCAGCGTCACGCAAAGGCCCAGCCGGGCCCAAACGTTGATGCGAAGCCGCCGGTACAGGACGATCTCCGCCGCCGCCAGAAGGCCCAGCGTGAGCGCGCACCCCGCGCCCATGAACCAGGGGATGGGCCGGGTCAGGCAGTACGTGTCCGCCAGCAGCAGGACATACACCGCGCCCCAGGCCCGCATCAGCCGGCCGGACCGCTGTAGGAAATCCTCATCCCTGGCCGCCCAGGGCTGCACCACGAACAGGTATACGGCCCCCAGCGCCACCGTGACCAGCAGGAAAAAGACCGTTCCCGACGTAAAGCTCTCCGCCCCCTGGGCGGCGTATACGGCGCAGGCCATGCACAGCAGCATCAGGCTGGACACGTAGCCCAGCACCGTCCACCGGCCCGTATACCGCCGGGTCCGCAGCGGCAGCAGCGTGGTGCTCATGACCACCAGCAGCGCCGGGGCCAGGAGCAGCAGCCACGCGTAGGGGTCCTCCGACCGCTGCCATGCCCGGGCCAGCAGGCACGCCGGCACGCACATGAACGCCGCCAGGGTGCAGCTGGCCGCAAAGGCCCGGTTCCGCCACCGCCGGGGGGCCAGCACCGCGCTTGCCTCCCGCCGGAGGCTGTCCTCACAGGCGCTGTTTTGAAGCCTCGCCAGCATCCTCGCGCAATCGGGACAGGAGCGGACATGCCCGTCGACCATCCGGCGGCTGGGCTCGCTGCACAGGCCGTCCACGTACAGCGGCAGCAGGTCCCGGACCACATCGCAGTTATCCATCGTTTCCCATCCTTTCCTGTATTTTCAGCCTTGCCCTGTGATAGGTCACCCGGGCCCAGGTCTCCGTCCTGGCGAATATCCGGCCGATCTCCCGGAAGGACAGCTCCCCGAACACCCGCAGCTGGAACACCTCTTTGTAGGGCTCCGGCATATCGTGCAGGACCATGTGGATGCGAAAGGCCATGTCCCGGTCCAGGGCCCCGTCCTCCATGGCGCCGGAGACGGCGGTTGCCGCCTTCTCGGGCTCCAGATCGCTCTGACGGGCCCGGCGGCGCTGCTCGTCGGCGTAGAGGTTCTTCGCGATGGCGCACAGCCACGTCAGCTCCGACCCCTCGCCGCGAAATTCGCTCCGGGCCGTCATGGCCTTGTAAAAGGTCTGCTCCGTCAGTTCCTCGGCAAGGCTCCGGTCTCTGGACATGGTCAGAAGGAAGGAGTACACCTGCATATAACAGGCCTCATAAAGCCCTTCATAGTCCAGCGCCCTCACCTCCATCCTATGGTTAGACGGCTTTCTCCAAATTTCGTTACAAAACTTTGTGAAAAAATAATAAAATGCGCGACAGCGCACCGCTTAAGGCTCCCTTGTGCAAAGGGAGCTGTCGCCGCCGAAGGCGGTG
This sequence comes from uncultured Oscillospiraceae bacterium, assembly GCA_947587485.1. GTDB lineage: Bacteria > Bacillota > Clostridia > Oscillospirales > Oscillospiraceae > CAJOIG01. Next base: position 12,527 of record CANPXZ010000036.1, read on the forward strand.
ACTGAGGGATTGTTACCAAGCTAGGATGTATATCCAAGACTGGTAACAACCCCTCCGCCTCGCATTCGCTCGGCACCTCCCCTTGCACAGGGGAGGCTTTCCATGCAGTATGCGGCTTTGCCGCATACCTTTACGGCTGATTCAATACCTCCGCCCCCACGTCCGGCAGGTCGGTCATGACCGCGTCCGCGCCGATGGACTGGAGCCGGGCCATCTCGTCCGGGTCGTTGATGGTCCAGTACTGGACCGCCACGTCGTACTTGTGGGCAAAGTTGACCACCCGGCTGGTGCCCAGGTTGACCGTGTAGTCCGTGGTAGGGATCTGCAGGGCCTTATAGTGCATGTCCTCCTGCTTCATCCCAAGCCCCAGCAGGGCGTGGACATAGAACTTGACCACCTCGTTGAAGCCGGCGCTGCGGGGCATGTCGGGGTATACCCGGTCCATGTAGTCGGTGACCTCGTTGTGGAAGGTGCCCACCACGGTCCGGTCCAGAACGCCGTGCTCCTGCAACGCGGCGTATAGCTTGTCCGCCGCCTCGTATCCCTTCTCGCCGCTGTTTTTGATCTCGATGATGTAGCGGAAGGGACCCACGCTCTCCAGATACTCCAGCGCCTGGTCCAGGCTGATGATGCGCAGGTCCTCCGGCACCTGGAAGCCGTGCAGGTCCGCGTAGGGCATGGACCCGTCCCCGGCGGTGAATTTCGCGCCCATGTTGAGCTTTTGCAGCTCCTCGAAGGTCTTCTCCCCCACGTTCACGTCGATCTCGCCGAAAACCTCCGCCGTGTCGCTGGTCCGGTCCAGGGTCTCGTCATGCAGCAGCACCAAAACCCCGTCGGCGGTCAGGTGTACGTCGAACTCGAAGATGTCCAGATGGTAGTCCTGGCTTTCGGCACTGCCCGCCAACGCCCGCATGGTGTTCTCCGGGGCCACGCCGCCCCCGGCCCGGTGGCCGGAGAGCATGGTCGTGCCAAGGGGCGTGATGAGGGGGTTTTCCGAATCGGGGAAGTCCATCGGCTCCATGGCGGAATCCTTCGTCACCGCCCAATAGACCCCCGCCAGCAGCGCCGCGATCACGATCAGCACCACAAGGATGATGAGCGCTATCTTCCAGCCCTTTTTCATGGGGCAGCCTTTGGAAAACCAGGGGAACGTCAGCGGCCATACCACCATCGCCGCCAGCACCATCAGGTAATAGCGCACCGCATTCGCGGCCATATGCCCGCGGAACAGGACGTTCAGGGGCGGTTTCAGCCCCACCCGGACGGCCATGACCACCCCGAAGCCCAGGGCGCACTTGAACACCTGGGCCCAGAGGGGGGCCTCGGTCTCAAAGCGCACGTATTTGCGCTCAATGGGCAAAGCGGTCAGCACCGCCAGGGACATGCCCAGCATGGTATAGCTGTTTTTGAGATACTCCGCCAGGTTCTCGCTGTCCGTATTGGCGGGCCAGGCGTGCAGCTCCCCGTACAGCACCGCCCCCAGGGCCAGCGCCGCGCAGCCGCCGAACACGGCGGTCATGATCCCGGGGTTTTCCCGGCTCTTCTGGAACAGGGGATACAACCCGAACACCAGCGCCAGGCCGATGGCCGCGCCCACGCCCACGTCCGCCGGGGTGTGCACCCCCACGTACATCCGGGAGAAGCACACCAGCCCCGCCAGGACCCACAGCACCGCCCGCAGCCAGGTCGTCCTGGAAAACCGGGCCACGCCGCCCAGGGACACAATGGAATTCTGGCTGTGGCCGCTGGGGAAGGAATAGCCGCCCGCGCCCGCCCGGGCGCTCTCCACGATGGTGAAGTCCGGGTCCCGGACCCATGGCCGGGGCACGGCGCAGACGATCTTCAAAAACTGGCTCACCACCGTACCGCCGATGCCGGCGGCGATAATATAGCAGGCGTGCCGCTTGTTGACGCACCAGTACACGATGATGGCCACGGCCACGAAGACCACCTCGCCGCCCAAAAACGTGACCGCGCCGAACAGCTTATCCAGCACGGGGTTTCGCAGCCCCTCCAGTAAGTACAAAAAGCTCATACGCTCACCTCTGCGGTCTGAAAGAATTTCCCGCCCATTGTATCATACACAATAAAAATATGCTACTATTTCTCTGTCCCCGCACATTCCCCCGCACATTTTCGCCCTCTCTCCGTTATACAAGGTGAAGGAGCTCCCACATCCATGGACATCGAGACCATCTACGACAAGCTATACCGCTATTGCTGTCACCGTCTCCGGGACACCCAGGCGGCGGAGGACGTCACCCAGGAGGCCTTCGCCCGGTGGCTGGCCGCCGGCGTCTGCCGGACGGAAAACGAGGCTTTGCGCTACCTCTACGCCGTGGCCCGGAACCTGTGCGCGGACGAATACCGCCGGAAGCGGTTGGACCCTCTGCCCCCGGACCTGCCCGGGCAGGACATCCCCCTGGAGAGCCTGGCCCTCCGGCAGGCGGTGGCGGCCCTCTCCCAGAAGGAACAGGAGTTGATATTGATGCGTTATGTAAACTGCGAGCCGGTGTCCGTGATCGCCGGGGCCCTGGGCGTCAGCCGCTTCGCCGTGTACCGGCGGACCAGCGCGGCCCTGGCAAAGCTCCGCCGGATGCTGAAGGAGGACGAGCCATGAAAAAAAGCGAGCTGAAAAGGGCGCTGCGGGACGCCTTTCCCGCGCGGTCGCCGGCGGGAAAGCGGGCATTCCTCCGGTCCCTGCCCCCGGCGCCGGTGAGCCATCTGCGGTTTTTGCTGGGCCAGGCGGGCCATATCCGCAAAAGCGCCTGGGCGGCGTCAGCGGCGGTGTTCGCCCTGGCGCTGGCCGTGGGACGGCTGGCCCCCCGGGACGCGGTGTGGGCCACGGCGGCCCTGACGCCCTTCGCGGCCATGGCGGCGGTGGCGGAGGGGGGCCGGTCGGCCCTGTACGGCATGGAGGAGCTGGAGCTCAGCGCCCGGTTCGGCCTGAAGAGCGTGGCCCTGGCCCGGATGGGCGTGCTGGGGCTGGCCCACGCTCTCCTGCTGGCAGCTCTTGCCCCCCTGGGTCCGGCGGGCCTTGTGCGGACCGGGGTGTATCTTCTGACGCCCTACCTTCTGACCGCGCTGCTGGGCATGGCCGCCCTGCGGCGGCTGCGGGGCCGGGAGGGCCTGTACGCCGCGGCGGCTGCGGCGGTGCTGACGGCGGGGCTGTCCCTGGTCCTGCACAGCGGCCCGGACGCCTACGCCCCGGCCAACTTCCGCTGGTGGCTGCCGGCATTGGCCGCCGCCGCCGTCCTGACCGGGCGGGAATATCGAAACACGATCAAACGAACGGAGGAACTGTCATGGAATTGATCGTTGACAGGCTTTCCAAGCAATTTCAGTCGAAGATCGCCGTGGACCGGGTGAGTCTGCGTCTCGCCCCCGGCGTCACGGGCCTCTTAGGCCCCAACGGGGCGGGCAAGACCACCCTCATGCGCCTGGTCTGCGGCATTTTAAAGCCCACCGCCGGGTCCGTCACCTTCGACGGCGCGGACGTATCCACGGAGGAATACCGGGCCGTTCTCGGCTACCTGCCCCAGGACTTCGGCTATTACCCGGACTTCACGGGCCTGGACTTCCTGCTGTACATGGCCGCCCTCAAGGGGCTTGGAAAAGCCCAGGCCCGGCGGCGGAGCCTGGAGCTTTTGGACATGGTGGGGCTGGCCGACGTGTACAAGAAGAAGGTCAGGACCTATTCCGGCGGCATGCGCCAGCGGCTGGGCATCGCCCAGGCCCTATTGAACGACCCCAAGCTGCTGGTCCTGGACGAGCCCACCGCCGGTCTGGACCCCAGGGAGCGGGTCCGGTTCCGGCATCTGATCGCGGGGCTGGGCAAGGACAGCGTGGTCCTGCTATCCACCCACATCGTCTCCGACGTGGAGCACATCGCGGGCCGGGTGCTCATCATGCGCGCCGGCCAGATCGTCCACGACGGGGCCTGGGACAAGCGCGAGGACCTGGAAAAATTCTATCTTGCCCAATTCGGCGGGGAGGAAGACTATGCGTAATATGGGCACGCTTTACAGATTCGAGCTGAAAAAGCTCATGCACCGGAAGATGATATGGGCCGCGCTGGTCATCCTGACGGCGGCGGTGGTCCTGCCCCCGGTCTCCACGGTCACGGGGAAGATGTATGTCTCCAAGGACGCGACCGGCGCGGGAGATCGGGTGTATTCCCACTATGAGATCGTTCAGCGCAAGCGCACGGACCCGGCGGGTCTGGAGGGCCGGGCCCTGGACACGGACCTCATCCGGGAGGCCATCGCCGAAATGGGCATCATCAGCCGCCGGACCACCGTGTCGGTCACGGGCGGCGACAGCGCCGGCCAGTCCGTCACCGTCCGGCAGGCGGACCCGGACGCCTCGGGCTGGACCCTGGACGGCTACGTGACCCAGGGGGAGTACGGGGACGTCTGGAACACGGTGGCATCGTCCGTGGGCCAGGAGGACATGACGGAGGACCTGACCGCCGAGGATTACTACGCCGCTGTGGACCAGGCCCGGCAGCGGGCCTATATCGTCCGGGGCCTGTCCGACGGGGCCCGGGCCTGGTGGGACGCCCGGGCGGAGAAGCTGGAACGGCCCCTGACCCTCACCGGCTATCCCGACGGGGGCTGGACCAGCATCGCCGAGACGGCCTACATCGTCGATCTGTTCATCTTCCTGTTCGCCATCGTCGCCCTGGCGGGACTGTTCCCCATGGAGCGCCAGCGGCGCACGGAGGCTCTTATCCAGTGCGCCCGGTACGGCAAAACGCCCCTGTACGCGGCCAAGCTCCTGGCCGGGCTCACGGTGAGCCTGGTTGGGGCGCTGGTGATGCTGGGGGCCATGGCCGGGGCGTGCCTTCTCCTGATCGGCCCGGAGGACGCCGCCACCACCGTCCAGCAGCTGATGAATCCCTTCTACGGCGCGCCCATGACCGTGCGGCGGCTGGCCCTCACCGTCTGCGGCGTATATCTTGTCGCCAGCCTGATCCACGCCGCCTTCGTGATGGCGGTGAGCCTGTGCACGCGAGGCGGCGCGGGCGCCATGGCGGCGTGCTTCGGGACGATGATGCTGTTCATCATGGTCCCGGCCCTGCCCCTGTCCCACCCCCGGCTGAGCCAGGCGTGGAGCCTGCTGCCCGCCGTGTTCGGCAATAACGGGGTCGTAGGCGACCCCCGGCTGGTGCACCTGGGCGGGTATCTGACCAACTACCAGGCCGCGCCGCTGCTGTGGCTTGCCATGACGCTTGCCCTGGCCGGGCTGGTTCTTGCGCTGCACCGCCGCACGCCGAACAAATGAAGCCGGCGGACCTTTTGGGACCTCGATCAAATGCGCCGTGAGGCGCTCCTTATCGAAAGCCTCCCCTGTGCAAGGGGAGGTGCCGAGCGACAGCGAGGCGGAGGGGTTGTTACCAGTCTTGGAGGTCATCTTACACTGGTAACAACCCTTCCACCGCACTTCGTGCGGTCCCCCGGCAGAAAGTCAAGCAAGTGCAACACTAAGGACTTCAGCAGGGGTGCGCCATTTGAGGCATTTTCTGGGGCGGGAGTTGAGCAGACGCTCCACTCTTGCGATGTCATCCTCTGTGACGGTCCTGAAATCATAGCCCTTTGGAAAGAAAAATCGTATCAGATC
>CANPXZ010000037.1 GCA_947587485.1 uncultured Oscillospiraceae bacterium
TCAAGGAGCGGGAGCACCTGGAGAAGATCGAGGACATCAAGGGCGTGCAGATGAAGATCGAGTGGGGCAGCCAGATCAGAAGCTATGTGTTCATGCCCTACACCCTGGCCAAGGATACCCGCACCGGCTATGAGAACAGCAACATCCAGGCGGTGATGGACGGGGACCTGGACGGGTTCATCAACGCGTTTTTGGCCATGAAGGCCGGCTGAAAAGCACTTGATTTCCGCCCCGGCGCCGTGTATAATGGGTGAGCCGTGCCGGTGTGATGGAATTGGCAGACGTACCGGACTCAAAATCTACAACGCCGTTTCATGCCGCCGGGCCGGAAAGCCTTGATTTACAAGGATCTTTGACAACTCAATATGTAACTTGCTTTTCATGTCCCTCCACGATGTCCCTCCGATTTCTCGGTTGGGACATCGGGAGGCGGACTTTGAAAATAGAAATGCCGGTGTGTTGGAATTGGCAGACGAGGTGGACTCAAAATCCATTGCCAGCGATGGCGTGCGGGTTCAAGTCCCGCCACCGGCACCAAACCAACATAATCCGAACCCAAGACCTGTGGGACCGTATCCCGTAGGCGATGGGTTCGGATTTGTGTTTTGGTTTGAGCCGTATGAGGCAAGGTATTTCAGGAATGGGGTGCGAAAGAGACCGGAGTCAAAGCCAAGAGGGCCAAAGAAGAAAATGAAAAATTGTTATAGGTGAGTACATAATGGTTCTGAAATAATCAAATTGTGACAAAGATAAGGGCAGAGAAATAAGCTACTGGAATGTGGACCATCTTTCGTGGCAATTATTAAGAACACAGCTATTATAGGAATTCCCTTCAGATTCAGTTTAAACACTTACTTATTCGAGCGAAAAAATCTCCATTAAGACAAATTGAATCAAAATAATGAAGAACATTTCCCTTAAAAAGAGAAAAAATCTCCAAATCGACGAATTTTCCCTTGACTTTTAACAGGCGCAAGAGTATAATTTAACAAAATGGGAGGGTATATATATGTTGGTAAAAGTGATTGTTGATAATTTTCTATCCTTCGAAAAAGCGACAGAACTAAACATGATACCGTCGAACAAAACAAGAAAAATTATAGAGCACAAGATAAGTATAAAAAGCACTTCCCTCTTGAAATATGCTGCCATTTACGGTGCAAATGCCTCTGGAAAATCTAATCTTATTGAGGTTTTCCAATTTATGCAATATTGTGTAAAAAAGGCTATTCCAATAGAAGCTTCTTCAAAATTCTGCAAGACTAAAGAAGCCAATATCAACCGTTCAAGCCTATTTGAATTACAGTTTACAATCAACGACAAGTTTTACGCGTATGGTTTTTCCCTAATGTTGAAAGACCGATCTGTAGAAGCAGAGTGGCTGTATGAGCTATATCAAAATGGTTCTCAGAAAACGCTCTTTGAAAGAGTAAAAGGAGAAAAACCTGTAATAGGGGAGGCGCTGAGTTTATCTGCCACAGATCGTGCGCGATTAAATACGTATATTGATGATTTTGAAGAGACTTCAAATTCTTTATTTCTAACAGTAATGAATCGCGGAAAAAAGTATGATTATGATTCTAAATTACGCTTTTTCTTGGATGTGTATCAATGGATTGTAAGAGGCATGACAATTGTTACGCCAAACACATCTTTGCGTAGTTTTGAATACTATTACGATGATGTCTCTTTGTCTCACATTTCGAATCTTATCAAAACTTTTGACACTGGGATAACGCAGGTAAACATTGTTAATACTACAATGGAAGAGCTGCAACAGGAACTACCTGCTCCCATTTTTGATGATATACTTAACACAATCAAGTCAAAGACGGAGAGTGAAGACAATCCTAACTTCAAACTAACAATGCGCTCGGAATATAGCTATTTTAATCTTGAGTGTGAAAAAGGGAAAGAACCAAGAATTTCTACCATATCTTTAAAGCATGGAAAGTCTTTCTACACCTTTAAATATCGAGAAGAATCCGATGGTACAAGACGACTTTTTGACTTAATCGATATGCTTTTAAGCAAGTCTGAACACACAGTTTACATCGTGGATGAAATGGAGCGTAGTCTCCACCCAAAGCTACTTTCTAAATTCATTGAACTATTTGATCAAGCCCATGAAAATCAAAGAATGCAGTTGATTTTCACCACGCATGAGTCGTCTATTATGGATCAAAATATGTTTCGAAGAGACGAAATATGGTTTGTGGAACGCGACAAGAACAATACAAGCCATATATATTCTCTTGATAAGTTCAAAGAAAGATATGATAAAAAGCTAAGTAAAGCATACCTAGAAGGCCGTTATGGCGCAATTCCAGTATTCACATCTTTCAGTTTTCGGGAGGAGTGAGTATGCCACCTATACGTTCTTATACAAACTGGAACACTCGTCCGTCGAACAATGAAGAGCAAATTGAGCCATATAAGCACTATTATTTTATTTGCGAGGGACAGAATACAGAGCGCTGGTATTTCGAGCGATTTATAGATATGCATAAAGACTTTTCGATTTCTTCCTTGGTTCATGTTGAGTATTTAGAGAAGACTGAAGAGCATGAAGGATGGTCCAATCCCAAAAAATTGTGTCAGCTTTCAAATATTGTCAGAACGAGCGGTCATTATGATTTTGACCCAAAGCGCGATGTGATGATATTAGTTTTCGACGCTGATATATATGAAGCACAAGATGAATCCGTCTATAATACGTTAATTGAAAATGCTGAAAGAGAAAATACGATTTGTGTTACAAATCCAAGCTTTGAGTTATTTCTCCTACTCCACTATGAACACTCTTATGATGAACTAATCTTGCCAAATAGCACCGCGATACTGGAAAATGACTGGGTAACTGTTGCTGACGGAGAGGAAGTGCGCTATATTGAGAATCTTTTTAGGCAAAAGAGTGGTCTGAAGCCAAAGCAGGATGCAGAAATTGCAACTTTAGTAGAGAATGTTACCATTGCCATAGATCAGGAAAAAAGGCTCAACAATGACATACACCTGTGCAGGGGAAGGATAACCTCAAATATTGGTTTAGTCATGCAACAGATACTGTCAGATACATATGGCATAGAATAATTATTGCCTTTTGCAGAATCAGATTGCACATTATCAGCTTTGTATTGTACACTGCGGCGGCAGTCAGATGACTGCCGCCGCTGGCGTTTTTACGCCTTGGTATCTTGGAGGTGTCTTTCCTTCTCCCGCTGGGCTTTCCACGCCGCGAACTCCCGCTGTCCATCCTCGCTCTCGTAGAAAGCGAGGATGTCTGGCAGGAAGCACCGGGCGAGCTTTTCGATCTCATGCTGCGGGATGTTGGTGTCGTTTACGAGCTTCTTCCTACGACCCAATGTTACCTCCTATGCGGCGCTATGCTAGTAGTGACGGATGAACGGTGTCATAGTCTGCTCACTCCTTTCTGACATGATCTAAAGCCCGGATCTGCGGGCAGGGGTGCAAGGATACCACCCCGCCGGGTTTTGCGCCCGGAAAGCCTTGCAAATTCAGGGGCTTTGCTGGTCTATCGTTCTACTATCCGCCCTGCGTCGTTTGGCGTACTCAGCCTTTTGACGCCGCTGGGCTATGGCTCTGCAATCGTCACAGTATTTCGCCCGGTTAGAGCCGGGGATAAACGCCTTGCCGCAAAGGGCACACCGCTTTGCAGCATCCTTACCGAATATTTCGGTCTCTAATTCCTGTCCGGCCTTATCCTTCAGCAGCACCCAACGGAACACCTTGCAGCAGACGGAATAGGAGAGCATCTGCGGGCACGGGACTTCCTCACCATCATCCAAGTAGAGGCAGTTGCCAGTATCACAGGCACTGCACAGCTTGCGGATGAGCGTGACGGCCCGCTGGCGCTGTCTACCGTTCATTCTGGGGAGAGACCCGTCCGGCTTCCGCTCAACGGGCGGGAGCAGTTCAAGATGGAATAAGCTCATGGCGCTTCTCTTTCTTGTGGCCCAGTATGCCAAGACCGAGGAGCAGATCATCTCCGCCCTTCGTCAGTGGGTGGCCAGCTACAACGTGGAGATCGAAAACGTGGGCTTTGAGAGCGAGGCGGATTCCTGCCGGGACAGGATCGGGCAGCTCACCGCTGAACTGGAAAAGCTGAACGCCCGGCTTGATAACGCCTTCGACCTGGTGGAACAGGGCCTCTATACAAAAGAGGAGTTTCGCCGGCGAAAAGAAAAGATCACCGGCAGCCAGAAAGCCGTCCAGGCTCAGCTTGACAGCCTCTATGAACGGTTGCCCGCCCATGCCGTGCTTTGGCATCGTGAAGCCGGAGCCCCATCCTCCCTCCCATAAAAGCGCCAGATAAGCCCGCGCGCATAAGGATCAGGACGCGGTCAGTCCCCTGACCGCGTCCTGCCTTACGCCGCGGCGTCCAGCATGGTGTCGATGAAGATGCCGTACCCCCTGGTGGGGTCGTTCACCAGCACGTGGGTCACCGCGCCAACGAGCTTGCCGTTTTGGATGATGGGGCTGCCGCTCATGCCCTGGACGATGCCGCCGGTGCGCTGCAGAAGCTCCGGGTCGGTCACATGGACCATCAGGTCCCGTCCGCCGCTGCCGGTCATGCCGGTGCGGGCGATCTCCACGTCATACTCCCGGATCTGCTGCCCGGCCACGCAGGCCAGGATGGTGGCGGGGCCCTTCTGCACGTCCTCCGGCGAGCCCACGGGCAGCGCCGGGCACACCGTATCCAGACGGCCGTCTATGACGCCGAAGATGCCGCAGGGGGTGTTGCTCTCGATACAGCCCAGCACGTCGTCGGCGTCAAGGCTCCCGGCCAGCTCCCCCGGCGCGCCCGCCGTGCCCCGCTTCACGTCCACGATCTGGGCCCGGCACACATCCCCGTCCGCCACGGGCAGCAGCACGCCCGTGTCCGTGTCATTCACCCCGTGGCCCAGGGCCCCGAAGGCCCCGGTGGCCGGGTCGATATATGTCACCGTGCCGACGCCGGCCACGCCGTCCCGGAGCCACAGGCCCAGCCGCCAGACGCCGCCCGCGTCCCGGGCCGGGGACACCGTGACGCTCTGGCTCCGGCCATTGCGCAGGACGGACAGCTCCACCGGGCCGCTGCCCTGCTCCTCCACCGCCTTGACGAAGCCCGCCGCGTCCTCCACCGCCTGGCCGTTCACGGCGGCGATCACGTCTCCCGCCTTCAGGCCCGCGCTCTGGGCCGGGCACACCGTCCCCTCCGCCGTCTCCACGGAGGTGACGCCCGCCACCAGCACGCCCTTCATTTTGATCTGTATGCCCACCGTCTCCCCCACGGGGATCAGGGTCCCGTCCGCATAGGCCGCCACCGTGCAGACGGCCGTCAATATCCAAACCGCAGCCGCCGCAGACAGCCGCAAATACCATCGCTTTCCCATTTTTCATCCTCCCGTCTTTCTGCCGGCCCATTCAGTATGCGAGAAAGCGGGCTTTGAAACCGCGCTAAAATATCTCTTTGCTTCCACCGGACCCGGCAGGCCCCGCCCCCGGGCCCTTTGGCGGGCAAAGAGAAATTTTTGACATATCGACCTGGCTCGCACGTTTATTATCGTATATTATCGTGTCCGCCGGATGAAAAAATAGCATGGCAAATTTTGCGCGAAAAAGCCCTGAGCGCACTGCGGTTGCATGGCGGCCGGATTTGTATTATGATGGCCGCAGGACGCCCGGCGCGGCGTGGAACGGAGGCTTGCCATGATCGAAGTCTACTATGTGGAAGATGACGGGAATATCGCCGAGATCGTAAAAAGACATCTGGAACAAAAGAACTGCACCGTGACGGTCCTTCCCACGGTCTCTGCGGCCAGAGCGGCCCTTGACGGCCATGTGCCCTCCGTCGTTCTGATCGACTGGAACATGCCGGACGGGCGGGGCGACGAGCTGTGTCAATGGACCCGCGCCAGATGGAAGGACCTGCCCATCATCTTCCTCACCGTCAGGGACGATCCCGGCGACGTGGTATCGGGCTTTCAAAACGGCGCGGACGATTATGTGACGAAGCCCTTCGACCTGGACGTGCTCTATTCCCGTATCCTTGCGCTGCTTCGCCGGACCGGCGACGCGGCAAAGGAGTACCTGTCCTGCGATGGGATCATGCTGGACCGCAAGCGCACACAGGTCACGCTGGACGGTGAGGAAGTCCCGCTCAGTCCGTCGGAATACGAATTGCTCCTGCTTCTCATGAAAAACAAGGGCCGGACGGTCTCCCGGGAGGCGATCCTCCAACATGTTTGGGACGAAAACGGGAACTTTGTCAACGACAACACGCTGACCGTCACCATGAAGCGCCTGCGGGAAAAGCTGCGCCAGCCGGCGTGCATCAAAACGGTCCGCAGCATCGGCTACCGGATGGAGGACACGCTATGAGCGAAAGAGCAAGAACAGGTCTGCTGATCGGCCTTGTGCTGGCAGTCAGTTTGATCGCCGCGTCCGTATCCGCCCTGTTGACGGCAAGAGCGGCAAACCGTTTGCAGTTTCAAACCCTGTCCGCCCTCTGCGGGAGCATGGCACAGCGGCAGCCGGACGCGGAACAGGCGGTGCTGGACGCTTTGAAGGACCGCGCCGCGCTGGGCACCGGTGAGGATCATCTCGCCCGCTATGGCTACCGCCCCGCAGACTTTTCACAGCCCGGGCACAAAACCATCCGTCTTTTTATTGCCGCCGGTTTTCTTGCCGGCGCGTTTCTGTTTGCGCTGATCCTTATCCTCGGACGGCGCAGACAATCACAGCGAATACAAGCCCTGGCGGGATATATGGAGAGCGTCAATACCGGCCATGCCGGTATGCTGCTGCAAAACCGGGAGGATGAATTTTCCAAATTGCAGGATGAAATATATAAAACGGTCACGTCCCTCTACCAGACGAGGGACGCCGCGCTGAGGGCAAAGCGCGGCTTTGCCGAAAATCTCTACAACATAGCCCACCAGCTCAAAACGCCTGTCACATCCATTTCCCTGTCCCTACAAATGATGAAAAAACAAGTCTCCGACCAATACCCGGAGCAGATCGAAAAGCAGCTCTCCCGGCTGACCCATTTGGAAGAAGCGCTGCTGCTGTTGTCCAGGGCAGACGCCGGGACGCTGCCCCTGTCCAGGCAGGACGTAGACATTTTTACCCTCCTGACCCTTGCGGCGGACGATCTGCATGAAGTCATGGGAGGAAAAGGCGTATCCGTCGATATACCGGAGCTGGGCGAGGCCGTGATCCAGGCAGATATGGAGTGGACAATGGAGGCGGTCATGAATCTTTTGAAGGACTGCGCGGAGCACTCGCCGGCCGGCGGTACGATCCGCTGCACCTATGAGCAGAACCCGCTCTATACATCTGTTCGCATCTGGGACGAGGGGCCGGGCTTTGACCGGGAAGACCTTCCGCATCTGTTTGAGCGTTTTTACCGGGGGCAAAACGCGGCGCCCGGCGGCATCGGCCTCGGCCTTGCACTGGCAAAGGAGATCATAGAACTGCAAAACGGCACCATCCGGGCACAGAACCGTCCGGGTGGCGGCGCGGAATTTGAGATACATTTTTATTGTCACTGAACTGTCACTTTCGTCTGATAGAATTGCTATAGTCAGAACGAAAGGAGAAGGCAAACATGGAGATCTTACGGTGTGAGGGCGTCAAAAAAATATACGGCGCCGGGAACAGCCGGGTCGCGGCCCTGGACGGGGTCGATCTTGCCGTCAACAAGGGAGAGTTCGTAGCCATATGCGGTCCCTCCGGTTCGGGGAAGTCCACGTTGCTGCATATCCTTGGAACGGTGGACAAGCCCACAGAGGGCAGGGTCGTCATAGACGGGACCGACCTTTCCAATTTGAACCGGACTCAGGCGGCCATCTTCCGCCGCCGCAAGGTGGGGCTGGTCTATCAGTTTTATAACCTGATCCCCACCCTCACCGCCGAGAAAAATATCCTTCTGCCCCTGGCGCTGGATAAGAAAAAGCCGAACCAGGAATTCTTCCAGCGGATCGTCCGCACCCTCGGCATCAGCGACCGGCTGGAATCTTTACCAAGCCAGCTGTCCGGCGGACAGCAGCAGCGGGTGGCCATCGCCCGGTCCCTGATCTACCGCCCGGCGCTGCTTTTGGCCGATGAACCCACCGGCAATCTGGACCGAAAAAACTCTAAAGAGATCATGGATATGCTGAAGCTGTCCAACCGCAGCCTGGAGCAGACCATCGTCCTCGTCACCCACGATGAAAAAGTCGCGCTGGAGGCGGACCGGATCGTCAAGATGGAGGACGGGCGCATCATTCGTGATGAAAAGCGGGGGTGACGGATATGTGGAGAGTCTATTCATCCGGTTATATCAAAAACAACCGGGCCTCCGGCCTGTCCGTTATGCTCGCGGCCTTTATCTCCGCGCTGCTCTTATCATTGCTGTGCGGACTTTTTTACAACGCGTGGAAATATGAGGTGGAGCGGATCGAATCAGAGGAAGGCGGCTGGCACAGCCGTATCCCGGGCCGGCTCGGGCCGGAGGATCTGGAAACGATCAGGCGTTTCGCCAACGTGAAAGACGCGGTGGCAAATGAGGCAGGATATAAAGGAGAACCGACCGCAGACATCTATTTTTCCGATAAAAAGGCGGTTTTCTCCGATACGCCCCATATCGCGGAACAACTGGGCATCCCGCAGGAAAGGATCGTTTATAACTACGAACTTCTCGCCATGTACCTGGTCCGGGGCCCCGGTGATACGGCCCCCAGACTTCTGTTTCCGCTCTTTCTATTGATCACGCTGGCGGCGGCCTTTTCGCTGATCGTCATCATCCACAATTCCTTTGCGGTGTCCATGAACGCAAGGGTCCGTCAGTTTGGCATATTTTCCAGTATCGGCGCGACCCCAAAGCAGATACGGGCCTGTCTTTTGCAGGAGGCGGCCGTCCTCTGCGCGGGGCCGGTGCTGACAGGGGACCTGCTGGGCATCGGGGGCAGCGCGGGACTGATCCGGCTGTCGAATACCCTGCCGGGCGGCGACATCCCCGGACGGCATCAGGCGGTATTTGGATACCACCCGCTGGTGCTGGCGCTGACGCTGCTGGTAACGGTCATAACGGTATGGATCTCCGCGTGGCTTCCGGCCAGAAAACTCAGCAAGCTGACGCCGCTGGAGGCCATCAGAAACACCGGGGGACCGGGGCTGAGACGCAAAAAGCGCTCCCGTCTGCTCTCGCTGCTGTTCGGGGTAGAGGGAGAATTGGCCGGCAACGCCCTGAAGGCCCAGAGAAAAGCTCTGCGGACAGCGTCTTTGGCATTCCTGTTTTCATTCCTGGCGTTCGCGCTCATGCAGTGCTTTTTCTCCCTTTCCCAGATCAGTACAAGAGAGACCTATTTTGAGCGGTATCAGGGCGTATGGGACATCATGACGACCGTGAAGGACACCGATGTTGATGATATGGAAGAGACGGCGGCGGTCCAGGCCCTTGACGGCATAGAAAGCGCCATTGTCTATCAGAGAGCCTCCGCGAAAAGAATTATCGCCGAAGAGGAAATGAGCGAGGACATGAAGTCCTTTGGCGGGTTTTCCGGAGCTCCCGCAAGCTATGTGTCTCAGGCGGAGGGTGGATGGCTGGTAAACGCGCCGCTCGTTATACTGGACGATCAGAGCTTTTGCGATTATTGTTCGCAGATCGGCATCGAGCCGCGGCTTAACGGAGCGGTGATATTGAATCAGATCCGGGACGTGACTGATCCTGATTTCCGGCACCCGGTTTTCATGCCCTATGTAAAAGGCGAAAAAACGACGAGCGTTTTGCACCCATCTGACAAGCAAGCTGTCGAAGCGGAGGTCCCCGTCCTGGCCTATACGCGGGAGGTCCCCGTTTTGCGAGAGGAATACGCAAAGCTCGACTATTATGAACTGGTGCATTTCCTCCCGGCGTCCCTATGGCGCCAGATCAAGGGACGGATCGGCGGCACGGACGAGGATAGTTTCATCTGCGTCCGCGCCGGCGAGGGCGCGGAACTGGAGGAATTGAACGCTTTACAGGACGCCATCGCCGGGCTTCTCAGCGGGAAATATGCCATAGAGCAGGAAAACCGCATCCGGGAATATGAAACGAACAACACGCAGATACGGGGCATGATGGCCCTGCTCGGCGGGTTCTGTATCCTGCTGGCGGTCATCGGCGTGGGAAATGTGTTTTCCAATACGCTGGGCTTCGTGCGCCAGCGGCGGCGGGAGTTTGCCCGGTATATGTCGGTGGGACTGACGCCGAAGGCGCTTCGCAAAATGTTCTGCGTCGAGGCGCTGGCGATCGCGGGACGGCCTGTGCTGATCACGCTGCCGGCGGCCGTTATCGCCGTAGGATTGATGCTGCGGGCCAGCTATATGGAGCCCGGCGTATTTCTGTCGGAGGCCCCGATAGCCCCTGTGTTGGCGTTCATGGCGGCCGTGGTCTGCACCGTGGCGCTGGCCTACTGGCTGGGCTGGCGCGGTATCCGTCGGATCAGCTTGGCCGAAGTGCTGCGGGACGACACGATGATGTGACCCCGGCAACGTCAAATGACCCCCGGTCCGTTTTTCGGACCGGGGGCCAGACTGTGTAAAGCTTCTGTCTCACACCACGGGCACCATCAGGCCGTGGAGCAGGAACCGGGGGTCCCGGTAGTTCTGGGAATAGTCGCAGGTGGACATGGTGATGAGCTGATAGTCGGTGCTCACGGTGGCGTTGGTGCGGAAGAAGGAACTGGAGGTGATCAGGTTCAGATAGTCCTGATACTCGCCGGTCTGAAAATAGCCGGGGTAATTGTCCAGTGTGGACTCCACGATGTGGGCCGAGATCAGGTCGACGCGGTAATTCTGCGTGGGGGTCAGCAGGTACATGACCGGGTGCTGGTTGTAAAACTCCTGGTTCACGTAGTCGTAGATCGTGGCGAACATGGACCCGTCCTTCATGTTGTGGCCGTACACGATGAAATTGCTGGAGACGATGCCCATGGCGGCGTTATAATCGGCGAAGAGCGCGCCGGCCACGTTGGGTTGCCGGTCATAGCTCCGGTGCAGGTAATAATCGTTGTCGCTGGTCTGCATGAGGGGGTAGTTGATCATGGTGTTGGGGCAGTAGAGCCAGCCCACGATGTCCGTGTTGACGCTGTGGAGGTAATCCCAGTCCACGGAGATGGGCACCTCCGACCGGACCTGTTCTTCCTCCGGCTCCGGGGTCGCGCCGGGCTCCGTGGTGGCGTTGGGCTCCGCAAGACCGGCCAGCGCCGCGTCGGCCAGGTCGTTGTAGGCCGAGCGGTCCCGGTGATAGTTCAGCAGGATGGACCCCAGCTTGCCGCCGGCGAACAGCACGCCGCCCATCAGGATCACCACCAGGATGATGAGAGGCACGCTGGTCTTCCGCTTCCTGCGGCGGCGGTAATCGTCCGGCTCCACGGCCACGGCCCGCCTGTCATTCCGCCGGGGCTCCGCCTGGGGCTGCCGCCGGGGAGGCGGGGCCTGATAGGTCTGCTGCTGCCTTGGCGCGGGGCGCTGGGGCGGCCGCTGGTCATAGGTCTGCTGCCGGGGACGCTGCTGCGCCGGGGCCTGGCGCTGCTGAGGCTGCGCCGCCGGCTGCTGCCGGATCGTACGCCGGGGCGTCGGCTGTGCCGGCACGTCGTCCTCCGGAGGGGTCTCCTCCAGCCAATCGATCTCCTCCCAGTCGTAATCCGGCTGTTCTACCTCTCTGCGCGGCGGCTGTCCGCCGCGGTCCGGCTGTACGCGGCCCTCTCCCACGGGTCAACGCCTCCTGTCCTGTCAGTCTCCCGCCGGCCGGGCCGGAACGGCCCGGGGCGAAACATAGCTCAGTATAGCACGTCTGTAACCGTTTTGCAATCTTTTCCGGATGAAATGGCGCGTATTTGGCGCTATTCTGGTGAAAAAACACGGCGCGCGCCTTTCTGTACATTATATGTGCCCGGGTGGGCCGTCCTGCCGCCCGGCCAAAAAATTCCGCGGCGCACCGACCGGCACGCCGCGTCCGTTATGCTCCTTTTTTCTCTCCCGCGCTGATGAACACTTCCTCCGCCTTTTGCTGGCTCAGCTTGAGCAATTCCTTGGCCTCGCCGTAGTTCTCCGCCTCCATGGCGCCCAGCGCGTCCGTTACCCCGTTGAACAGGGTCAGGTAAGGTTGCTTATACTCGTCGCTCATAGCATATCCCCCCTTACGGACACAGTCTAGCACATTTGCAAGGTAATTGCAATGCACAATTTCGTGCCGGATTAGCATAAACTGTACGCATTACATCTGTGTTACGATTGCGAGACGATACTATGTCAGGTTTCCGTATCCCAAAAATTCCCCCGACCACCAACAAGACCATCCGCTTTCCCAACGACGTCCTCGAACAGGTCGAGGCGGCCATCGTAGGCCGGGAGTGTACCTTCTCCGCCTTCGTCATCGCCGCCGTCCGCCACGCCCTGGAGCAGCTCCAGGAGGAGGATAAGGAGCACGATCCCTGACGCCGCCCCAACGGGCGGCGATTTTTTTTGCGTCCGGGGGTTGACAAGACTGTTATGACTGTATATACTGTATATGAACAGTGAAACGCGAGGAAATGTCATGACCATTTTCATCGACAACAAGAGCGGCTCGCCCATTTACGAGCAGATCTACGCCCAGCTGAAGGGCCAGATCATCAGCGGCGCACTGGGGGAGGATGAGCTTCTGCCCTCCATCCGCAACCTGGCCAAGGACCTGCGCATCAGCGTCATCACCACCAAGCGGGCCTATGACGAGCTGGAGCGGGAGGGGTTCATCTACACCGTGGCGGGCAAGGGCTGCTTTGTGGCGCCGAAGAACACGGAGCTTCTGCGGGAGGAACATCTCCGGCAGATCGAGTCCCACCTGGCGGAGGCGCTGCGGCTGGCGGGGGCCTGCGGGCTCAAAAAACAGGACATATTGGAATTGCTGGACATCTTGGAGGAGGACACACACGGATGAATGCCATCGAGACACGGGGACTGACGAAGCATTACGGGGATTTCACCCTGGACGATCTGAACCTGACCCTTCCCAGCGGGTGCATCATGGGCCTGGTGGGGGAGAACGGGGCCGGCAAGACCACCGCCATCCGGCTGCTGCTGGGCCTGGCGAAGCCCGACGGGGGCACGGCCACGGTGCTGGGCCAGACCGTGGGGCCGGACATGCGAGCGGTGAAGGAGGACCTGGGGGTGGTGCTGGACGACGTGGGCTATCCCACCGGCCTCACCGCAAAGCAAATGGGCAAGGTGCTGGCGGCGGCCTACAAAAACTGGGACATGCCGCTGTACGAGCGCTACCTGCACGACATGAACGTGCCCACGGACAAGAAATTCTCCGCCCTGAGCCGTGGCAATAAGATGAAGCTTGGCATCGCCGGGGCCCTGAGCCACAGGGCCAAGCTGCTGATCCTGGACGAACCTACCGGTGGCCTGGACCCGGTGGTCCGGGACGAGGTGGTGGACATCTTCGGCCAGTTCACCCGTGACCCGGCCTGCTCCATCCTCATCAGCTCTCACATCGTCAGCGACCTGGAGCGGCTTTGCGACTACATCGCATTCCTGCACAAGGGAAAGCTGCTGCTGTACGAGGAAAAGGACCGGCTGCTGGAGGAGTACGGCATCCTCCAGTGCGACCGGGCGTCGCTGGAGGCCCTGGCCTCCGGGGCGGTGCTGGGCAAGCGCCTGACACCCTACAGCGCGGAGGCCCTGGTCCGCCGGGACGCGGTGCCCGCCGGGACAGAGCTGCGGCCCGTGACCATCGAGGAGCTTTTCGTGCTGCTGGTAAAGGAGGATAAGCAATGAAAGCGCTGTTTTTGGTAGACCTGTATCAGATGTGGAACAATTTCAAATTCTACGGCGCTTTTATTGTGGTCGCCATAGGCATCACGGCCTTCTCCGGCCCCGGCGAGGGCAATCTGGGCGTTTTCTTTCCCATGTACGCGGTCTTTATGTGCTCCATGATGAGCATGAGCCTTTTGCAGCTGGACGAGGCAAGCCGCTGGAACGTGTGCGCCCAGGCCCTGCCCTGCACCCGCAGGGATCAGGTGACGGACAAATATGCCGTGACCCTGATCAGCTTTGGCGTCACCTGGGTCCTGTTCGTGCTGCTCTACGCGGTGCTGGCCGCCATGGGCCGGCTGGCCTGGCAGATGATGGCGGTCCAGAGCATATTGCTGCTGGTCATGGGGCTGCTGGCCCCCGCCGTGAGTCTGCCCACCCTGTTCCGCTGGGGCAGCGCCAAGGGCCGCGTGATCTATCTGGCCATGGTGATCCTGCTGGCTGCCGGCATCGGGGGCATGCTGGCCGGACTGGCCGAGCTGGACCGTGTCATCGACCTGCCGGAGCTGTCCCTGTCCCTGATCGCAGCCCTGGCGGTGCTCGTCCCCATCGCCCTGTTCGCGGGCAGCTGGGCCCTGTCCGTGCGCTGGTACGAAAAGCGGGAATTATGAGGCAACGCGCCGCCAGGCGCACACCGCTTTGAAAGGCCCCCTTGTGTAAAGGGGGCTGTCAGCGCCCCTTGGGGTCCCCAAAAGGCACGCTTGCCTTTTGGGGAGAGGAGGAGCTGCGGGCTGTTCGGGGTCTGCCGCTTGCGGCAGATCACGACCCAGCCCAGCGAGCGACGACGATGACTGAGGGATTGTTACCAGTCTGGAGGTTACCTCTGCACTGGTAACAACCCCTCCGAGCCGCCTTGCGGCGGCCCACCTCCCCTTACACAGGGGAGGCTTTCGATATGGTGTCGCCTGACGGCGACGTGAAGTTTTCCCCCACACAAGGGGGCGGGAAGGTGATCCCATGCGCGCCATATTGCTGGCGGACCTGTACGGGTCCAGGAAAAATCTGTATATCTACATCCCGCTGAGCATGGCGTTCATGGCACTGGCCATATCCGCCGCCGCCACGGTGACCAGCCTGACCTTTGCCCTGTGCGCCTCCGCCGGGGCGGGCATGCTGCCGGTGGTGAGCATGGGCTCGGCCGAGGCCAGCCACTGGGACCGGTATGCCCAGATGCTGCCCGGCGGCAAGGCCCAGGCCGTCAGCGCCCGGTTCCTGGAGGCCCTGGCCGTGGCGGGTGTTGTGTGGGCCTACGGCACGGCGCTGTTCTGCGCCAAGGCCGCCCTGGGCGGCTGGACCTGGGCGGAGGCCCGGTTTCTGAGCGCGTTCGTGCCGGCGGTATGTCTGCTCTCGTCGGCACTCTGCCTGGGGGCCGTCTGCCGCCTGGGCTGGGCCAAAGGGAACATCTTCTTCTGCGTCGCGGTCTGCCTTGTGGGCGGCTCTGGCGCGGTATCCAATTTGCTGGGCGTCAGCGGGGCGGGCCTGGGGGCCTTCGCCGGCAGTTGGGCCGTGCTGGCCCTGCCGGCGGCCGCCGGGGTCCTGTTCGGGGCCGTGTGGATGCTCTCCATGCGGTGGTACGAAAACCGGGAATTGTAGATTTTGTCTCATCGCACCGCAGGCGCACACCGCTTGGAAAGCCTCCCCTGTGCAAGGGGAGGGGGACCGCGCGAAGCGCGGTGGAGGGGTTGTTACCAGTGCAGAGGTAACCTCCAGACTGGTAACAATCCCTCAGTCTCCGGCTATCGCCGGAGCCAGCTCCCTTTGCACAAGGGAGCCATAAGCGGTGCGGCTAACGCCGCATTTTCCATCCGAAATGCGGGCACTTGTATTTTCCGCGCTGTTACAGTATAATGGTTTTTAATGTGAACGAGGCCCCAACGGACCTCCCCGCCTGCAAGGGAGGCTTGTATACAGCGAGGAAATGTACATGACAAAGAGAATACTGTGTCTCATCCTGGCTCTGCTGTCGGTCCTGTCCCTGGCCTCTCCGGCCTTCGGTGACGAGGCCCCGGCGGAGCCTGCCGTATCCGCGGAGGAGCCCGCCGTACCCGAGACCCCGGCGGAGCCGGAGCCCACGGAAACGCCCGCGTCTGCGGAGACGCCCCAGCCCACGGAGGCGCCCGCGCCTGCCGCCGCATCCGAACCGGCCCCGGTAAAGGCCGCCGGCAAGCTCCCCGCCCCGGAGATCGGCAAGCCGTCCTGCACGGCGGAGGGCGTGAAGATCACCTGGACCCCGGTGCCCGGCGCGGTACAGTACCGGGTCTACTACAAGACCGCCACCAGTTGGAAGCGGATCGCCGCCACCTCGGCCACTATCCTGACCTGGGTGGGGGCCAAGAGCGGCACCAAATACACTTTCACGGTCCGGGCCTTTGACGCCGCCGGCAAGGGCGGGTACTATGACGCCGCCGGCAGGACCCTCACCTATGTGGCGGCTCCCAAGGTCACGAAGACCACCTGCGCGGCCAACGGCGTCAAGCTCCAATGGGACAAGGTATCCGGCGCGGCGGTGTACCGGGTCTATTACAAGACCCCCGGCGGCTGGCAGCGCATCAGCGACACCACCAAGACCAGCTACACCTGGACCAAGGCCCAGAGCGGCGAGAGCTACACCTTCACGGTCCGGTGCCTGTCCGCGAACAAGAAGAGCTTCACCAGCGCCTACCATGCCGCAGGCTGGACCGTCACCTACCTGGCCCCGCCCAAGCTCAGCAAGGTGAGCGCCGCCGTCGACGGCGTCAAGGTCCAGTGGGAGCCGGTGCCCGGCGCGGCCCAGTACCGGGTGTTTTATAAGACCACCGGCGGCTGGAAGAGGGCCGGGGCCGCCTCCGGGACCAGCTTCACCTGGACCGGGGCCAAGAGCGGCACGAAATACGCCTTCACGGTCCGGTGCCTGTCCGCCGACGGAACGGAGTACACCAGCGCCTACGACACCGCCGGCAAGACCCTCACCTATGTGGCCGCCCCCAGGATCAGCAAGGCGGAGAGCACCTCCCGGGGCCTGGAGCTGACGTGGAACGCCGTATCCGGAGCGGCCAACGGCTATCGGGTGTTTTACAAGTCCCCCACCGGCTGGAAGCGCATCGGCGACACCGCCAAGACCACCTTCACCTGGGCCGGAGCTCAGTATGACACCGGGTACCTGTTCACGGTCCGGTGCCTGGCCGCCGGCGGGAAGAGCTACGTCAGCGCCTACGACACCGCCGGCTTTCCCGCCGTCTACACGTTCCTGGCCACCCATCCCCTGGACAATCTGGGGCGGGTCAGCGGCCTGTGCCAGGGCAGCCGGGGCTGCTGCATGGCCACCAGCTTCTCCATGGCCGCCAACATCATCCTGGGCCGGGACGAGTACGGCCCCTACGACTGGACGGCCCCCGGCAGCGACAGCCTCAACATCCCCGGCGGCACGTCCTTTGAGGGCAGCGACGGGTCCGTCTATCGGCCCTATGTATCCAGCGCCGACTCGGCGGAGGGGCTCCGGGAGATCATCGACCAGGCCCTGGCCAGCGGCTGTCCCATCATCTCCTCCGTGCAGAACCGGTCCACCGCCAACACCCACTACGCGGTGCTGGTGGGCTGGACCGACGAGGCCCACAGCGACTATCTGGTGGCGGACCCGTCCGTGGCCAACGGGCCCATGACCACCTGCGCCGTGCCCATGCGGGGCGATCGGAACCTGTCCCTGGGCAACAAAAACGGCACCTTCGTCTACATCGCCTTCTCCCGGTCGTAAACCATATGGACAAACGAATTCCCCCTCCGGACGGAGGGGGAATTTTCAGACTGTCAAAGAACGATGAATGGGAGCGAAGCCCGGTCAGGGCGAGCCGCCTCGTCGATGCACGCCAGCCAGGTCTCCCTTTGCCGCAAGGCGGCAAAGCTCGAATGGCGGCGGCATCTCCTCTCCCCAAAAGGCTGGCAAGCCTTTTGGGGACCCCATTCCCGCGCGTGAAGTCAAAATCCGCTGTGCGACAGGATTTTGACTTCCTGCGAGGGGGAATTCACTTTCCCCTCGCAGTTTCAATCCGAGCTGTCAAAATGAGCTTTTTGACAAGCTCAGAATTCCCCCTCCAGGTGGAGGGGGAATTTTGTCGGCCTTTTCTTATTTTGCAAATTCCACTGCTTTGGTCTCCCGCAGGACATGGACCTTGATCTGGCCGGGGTAGGTGAGCTCCTCCTCGATCTTCTTGGCGATGTCCCGGGCCAGGAGGGTCATCTGGTCCTCGCTGACCTGGTCGGGCTTGACCATGAT
>CANPXZ010000038.1 GCA_947587485.1 uncultured Oscillospiraceae bacterium
GACACGTCGAAGGTGCCGCCGCCCAGGTCGTAGACCATGATCTTCTGGTCGGATTCCTTGTCCAGGCCGTAGGCCAGGGCCGCGGCGGTGGGCTCGTTGATGATGCGCTTGACCTCCAGGCCCGCGATCTTGCCCGCGTCCTTGGTGGCCTGGCGCTGGGAGTCGGTGAAGTAGGCGGGGACGGTGATGACCGCCTCGGTGACGGTGGTGCCCAGATACGCCTCCGCGTCCTTCTTCAGCTTGCCCAGGACCATGGCGCTGATCTCCTGGGGAGAGTAGCTCTTGCCGTCCACGGTGACCCGGTAGTTGGAGCCCATCTCGCGCTTGATGGAGCTGATGGTCCGGTCGGGGTTGGTGACGGCCTGGCGCTTGGCCACCTGGCCCACCATGCGCTCCCCGTCCTTGGAAAAGGCCACCACGGAGGGCGTGGTCCGCGCGCCCTCGGCGTTGGTGATGACCGCCGCCTCGCCGCCCTCCATGACGGCCACGCAGCTATTGGTAGTACCCAAGTCGATACCGATGATTTTACCCATTTTAAACTTCCTCCTATATGATGATTCGTAGTGTATATGATATCAAGTCCCACGCGGGACGGGTTTATGAAGTCGTCAGTTGGCCACCTGGACTCTGGCGAAGCGGATGACCCGGTCGCCCAGCTTGAAGCCCTTCTCCAGCTCCAGCACGATCTCGCCCTCGCCGTACTTTTCGTCGTCGATGTGCAGCAGCGCGTCGTGCAGCGTGGGGTCGAACTTCTTGCCCACGGTCTCGATCTCCGTCACGCCCAGGCCCTCCAGAATGGACTTGAGCTGGGTGAAGATGGCCTCCACGCCCTTGCGGGTGTCCTCGTCGGTCTCATGCTGGACCGCTCGGGCCAGGTTGTCGTACACCGGCAGGAACTTGGTCACCGTGTCGGCCCGCACGTCGGTGTAGATGCTCTCCCGCTCCTTCTGGCTCCGGCGGCGGTAGTTGTCGTACTCCGCCAGCATCCGCAGGTACTTGTCGTTGGCCTCGGCCAGGCTTGCCTTCAGGGTCTCCGCCTCGCTGGGCTCCGGGGCCTTGGCCGTCTCCTCCGCCGGGGTCTCCCCGGCTGCGGGGGCTTCCTTGGCCTTGGGCTCGTTCTCGGGCTGCTCCGGCTGGCCGGCCTTGCTCTTCTTATCTTCCTTCTTGCTCATGACTGTCACTTTCCTTCAGTACCAATTTATTGTTCAGGCCCTCCGGGGCGTCGGTGCCGGCCAGAAGCCGGCTCAGCCCCGCGGCGATGTAGCTCAGTTTCGCGGCCACGCTGGAGTAATCCATCCGGGTGGGACCCACCACGCCGATGTAGCCCCGCATGCCGTCCCCGGCGTCGTAGGAGGCCATGACCACGCTGGAGTCCTTCAGCTCCTCCGCCAGATTCTCCGGCCCGATGGTCACCCGGATGCCGTCCGTCCCCATGCCTGCGGGGGGCAGGTCGTCCACCAGGCGGCTGCCGTCGGAGATGAAGTTCATCAGGGCGTGGGCCTTGTCCGGGTCCCGGTATTCCGGCTGGCTGAGAAGCTGTGACGCGCCTGCCACCCGCATGGGCGCGGTCCGGGCCGCCGCCAGACATTCCATGGTGAAGCTGGCCACCACCGCCACCAGACCGTAGGTGTCTCTCGCGGCCCGCTCCGTGGAGCGGATGATGGAATCGGTGATCTCCCGGTCCGTCACGCCGGTGAAGTTGGCGTTGAACAGGCTGCTGAGGGTGGTGATCTGGTCCTGGTGGACGGAGAAGGGCAGGTGGATCAGCTTGTTCTTCACCGTGTTGTCCGTCAGCAGAGCCACCACGATGAAGGTGTTGGCGTCCACGTAGATGAAGTCGAACCGCTTCACCGCCACCGGCGGCTTCATGGTCAGGGCGTAGGCCGGGTACTGGGTCATGGAGCTGGTGAGCTGCCCCACCTCCGCCATGAGCTTTTCGATCTGCTCGTCCTTCCGGGCCAGCTTCTCGTTGATGGTCCGGGCCTCGGCCTCGGTGAGCTTCTGCTTTTCCATGAGCTCGTTGACGTACAGCCGGTAGCCCGCCGGGGAGGGGATGCGTCCCGCGCTGGTGTGGGGCTGCTCCAGGTAGCCCATCGAGGTCAGCTCGCTCATCTCGTTGCGGATGGTGGCGGAGGAACAGCCGATCTGCCGGGCCAGGGCCTTGGAGCCCACCGGCTCCGCCGTGGCGATGTAGCCCTCCACGACGGCGGTCAGTATTTTTTTCTTTCGCTCGCTCAGTTCCATGACTGCCTCCCGGCGCTCCCGGATGAGTGCCGCTAGCACTCTTTTCCTTCGAGTGCTAATTTACCACACCTTTTAGTCTGTGTCAAGTGCCCCGGCGTTATTATTTGTAATTTGTTCATAAATCCGCCGGAGAACAAAAAGACCGCCCGGGACTTGACAGACAAGCCCGGCGCGGTCTATAATGAACATACCAAAAGGGCGCTGTGACAAGCGGTCAGCCCGGTAGGATTAGGATCTTATAAGAACCGTCACCGGCCAGGGTGGCGGTTCGTCCTTTTAATCGTCAGCGTTACGGTATATCTTCCGATATGTAACGTCAGCGTAATAGGCATACGCCTCACCCCCTTTCGGGGAGTGTGACCAACCGCCCGCCGTTGTTCAGCGCCCTGGTGCAAAGCACCAGGGACAGGATATCACATCACCTGACGAAAAACAAGCCAAATAAGCCGCCGTGACATCGTCCCGGCGGTGTTCAGTCTTCCCCTTGTATGTACATCTCTTCCGTGTCTGCCTGGGCCTTTTGCAGGACCAGAGCGGCCCGGCCCGGATTTTGGTGTTCCAGTTCAGCCAGCGCGTCTGTGACGGCGTTGAACAGGAGCAGATACATCTTTCGATAGTCTGGCATGGCAGTACTCCCGAACATCGTATGTTGTATTTCAAAGAAAAAAATACAACATACGATGTATTTTGTCAACAACAAATGTTGTATTGAGGCATAATAGCGTCATCCAATGACAAGGGGAGGGATGGCGTCTGTATTATCGGAGGATACGCGATCTGCGTGAAGACGCCGACCTGACCCAGGCCAAGCTGGCGGAAAAGCTGGGCATGCACAAGACCACGTACACCAACTATGAGCAGGGCAAACGGGAGCCGCCCTTTTCCTTCATCATCAAGCTGGCCGATTTTTACGGCGTGAGCTGCGACTACATCGCGGACAGAGATAAAAAGGCAAGACCATAAAACATCCCCGGGACCGATGTCCCGGGGATCTGCCATATTCAGTTCAAAAAGTCTCTCAGCTTTTTCGACCGGGAGGGGTGGCGGAGCTTGCGCAGGGCCTTGGCCTCGATCTGGCGGATACGCTCCCGGGTGACGTTGAACTCCTTGCCCACCTCCTCCAGGGTGCGGGTGCGGCCGTCGATGATGCCGAAGCGCAGCTCCAGCACCTTTTTCTCCCGGGGGGTCAGGGTGTCCAGCACGCTCATGAGCTGCTCCTTCAGCAGCGTGAAGCTGGCGGCCTCGGAGGGCTCGGACGCGCCCTCGTCCTCGATGAAGTCTCCCAGGTGGGAGTCCTCCTCCTCGCCGATGGGGGTCTCCAGACTGACCGGCTCCTGGGCGATCTTCAATATCTCCCGGACCTTCTCCACGGGCAGGTTCATTTCCTCGGCGATCTCCTCGGCGGAGGGGTCGTGGCCCAGCTCCTGCAAAAGCTGCCGGGACACACGGATGACCTTGTTGATGGTCTCCACCATGTGTACGGGGATGCGGATGGTCCGGGCCTGGTCGGCGATGGCCCGGGTGATGGCCTGGCGGATCCACCAGGTGGCGTAGGTGGAGAACTTGTAGCCCTTGGTGTAGTCGAACTTCTCCACGGCCTTGATCAGGCCCAGGTTGCCCTCCTGGATCAGGTCCAGAAACAGCATGCCCCGGCCCACGTAGCGCTTGGCGATGGACACCACCAGCCGCAGGTTGGCCTCGGCCATGCGGCGCTTGGCTTCCTCGTCGCCCTGGCTCATCCGGGCGGCCAGGGCCACCTCCTCCTCGGGGGTCAGCAGGGCCACCTTGCCGATCTCCTTCAGGTACATCCGCACGGGGTCGTCGGTGGAGAAGCTGTCCGCCATGGAGTCCGGGTCAACGATCTCCTCCTCGGGCACGTCGCCGATCTCCTCCAGCTCCTCCAATTCCTCCAGAGCGGGCAGGTCGTCGTCCAGGGGCGGCAGGAATTCCTCTCCGGCCGTGTCGATGCCCAGGTCCTCCAGCTGGTCGTATACGGCGTCCAGCTCCTCCGGCCCCAGGCCCATGTTGTCCAGCACGTCGGAAAGCTCCTTGCTGGTGAGCTTTCCGGCCTTTTTGCCCTTTTCGATGAGCTCGGCGATCTTCTCTTCGTTGGTCTTTTCCGCCGGTGCGGCCTCAGCCTCAGCCGGTGCGTCGCCCCCCTTCTGGTTTTCCTCCGGAGCGGGGGCCGCATTCTTTTTGGAGGATCTCTTGGGCGCGGACTTTTCCTCCGGGGCCGGGGTCTGCTGCTCCGCGGGGAGAAGCTCCTCCTCAGGCGTCGTCTTTTTCTCGTCAGCCATCCTTATAACCATACCCTTTCGTTCGTTTCAGCTTTTCGGCGTACTCCCGCAGATCGTCGGCGCGGGAGGCTTTGTCTTTTTCTGCGCGTATCTTGCTTATGTAATCGTCCATGGCCTGCCGGGCGGCCTCCGGCGGTATCTCGTCCCGCTGGAGGATATCGGCCAGGAGCGTCAGCTCGTCCTGGGAGAACTGCTGGCCCAGGGCGGCCAGGGACACGCTCCGGCCGTGGCGCACCCGCTGGGCGACGGCGTCGTAGAGCCCGCCCAGGGCGGGGGAGGTGAAGTCCGCCCCCGTGAGGGGCAGAGCGCCGAACTGCTCCGGGAAGCGGCACAGCAGGTTCAGCACGCCTTCCTCCGCCACGGCGCTGCGGACGTTCTCATACCGCAGCTCCCGGCTGGCGGGCTGAGCGGCCCGGAGGGGGGCCGAGGCGTCCTTGTCCCGCTGCTTTCGGGCGGCGGAGGCGTTCTGCCGCCGGATGCGGGCCACTTCGCCCAGAAACGCGTCCCGGGACACGCCCGCCTTCTCCGCTGCCCGCAGGCCGTATATCTCCCGCTCCACGCTGCCCGGCAGGGAGGCGATGAGCTTGGCGGATGCCTTCAGGTAGCCCACCCGGCCGGCGTCGGTGGCCAGGTCGAACTCCGCCGCCGTCTTCTCCAGCCGGTACTCCACCTGGTTGCCGCTTCGCTCCAGCAGGTCCCGGAAAGCCTGGGGGCCGTTGGCCTGGATGAACTCGTCCGGGTCCTTGGCCCCGGGGATCTGCACGACCTTGATCTTCAGGTCCAAGGGCTGCAAAATGCCGATGGCCCGCTGGGCGGCCTTCTGGCCGGCGGCATCGTTGTCGTAGGCGATGACCACCTGGGAGGTATACCGGCTCATGAGCCGGGCCTGATCCGGGGTCAGGGAGGTGCCCAGACTGGCCACGGCGCTGTCGAACCCGGCCTGATGGAGGCTCACCACGTCTATATTGCCCTCTGCCAGAAGAATATATCCGCTTTTGGACTTTTTTGCCAGATTCAGGGCGAAAAGACTGCGGCTCTTGCTGTAGACCAGCGTGTCCGGGCTGTTGAGGTATTTGGGCTCACCGTCCCCCAGAATGCGCCCGGAGAAGCCGATCACGCTGCCCCGCACGTCGATGACGGGGAACATGAGCCGGTTGCGGAAGTAGTCATAAAGGCCGCCGTTTTTACCCACCCGTGCAAGCCCCGCGTCCAGCAGCTCCTGGCGGGAATAGCCCTTGCGGGTCATGGCGTCGGCGAGGCTCTGCCAGCTGTCCGGCGCGAGGCCCAGACCGAAGGGCTTGACCATGTTCACGATGCCCCGCCGGGCCACATAGTCCTGCCCCGCCCGGCCCGTATCGGCCATGAGCTGGGCGTGGAAGAACCGGGCCGCGTCCCGGTTCAGCTCCAGCATCCGGGTCCTCTTGCCCCGGCCGGGGTCGTGGTCGTCCTCCGGCACCTCCATCCCCGCCCGCTTTGCCAAAAAACGCACCGCGTCCGGGAAGGAGAGGTTTTCGATCTCCATGATGAAGTTGATGACGCTGCCGCCCTTGCCGCAGCCGAAGCAGTGGTAGATCTGCTTTTCGCCGTTGACGGCGAAGGAGGGGGTCTTCTCCCCGTGGAAGGGGCACAGGCCGAACTGGTTGACGCCGCTGCGCTTGGTCAGGGGCACATAGGAGCTGACCACGTCCACGATGTCGTTCCTGCGGCTCAGCTCCTCCAGAAAATCATCGGAAAACGGCATGTATGTAGACACCCCTTCCTCGTGCGGCCCCCTCTGACGAGGGGGCTGTCAGCGTCCCTCGGGGTCCCCAAAAGGCACGCCTGCCTTTTGGGGAGAGGAGAGCCGCGAGCCATTCGAGCTTTGCCGCTTCGCGGCAAAGGGAGACCTGGCTTGCGTGCTCCGACGACGCTGACTGGGAGAGAGAAAAGTTACCGCCAGTGCCGGTGTATCTCTCCCTCTGACTCGGCCTGCGGCCGAGCCACCTCCCTCGTCAGAGGGAGGCTTTGGAACGTCCGTTTACTTTATCGACCAGCTGGCCGGGATGAATAAATCCTCGAAGGTCGCGATGGCGTAGCTGTCCGTCATGCCGGACACGTAGTCGGTGACGGCTGCGGTGGCGCCCTCCGCCTCGGCGATGGCGAGAAATTCCGGCGGCAGCTTTTCCACATGGCCGGTGTAATAGTCCATGATGGGGGCCAGGATGCCCTTGACCTTGGATTCCTCCCCCTTGGCGGTGGGGTTGCGGTACACCGCCGCGTACATGAATTCCTCGAAGGCCGTATATGCCTCCGCCATGGCGGGGGAGAGGGCCACGGCCCCGGCGGCGCTGTTTTCGATGGCGTCGGTGA
Source organism: uncultured Oscillospiraceae bacterium (assembly GCA_947587485.1). Lineage (GTDB taxonomy): Bacteria > Bacillota > Clostridia > Oscillospirales > Oscillospiraceae > CAJOIG01. Next base: position 6,891 of record CANPXZ010000038.1, read on the forward strand.
CCATGGCGTTGATGCGCTGGGAGTTGCGGGTGCCCACCCGGGTGCGGATGATCTCCGGCACATCCTCCGGCCGCACGATCCCGGCCCGTTCGGCGTCGTCCAGGTCGTGGTTCAGGTAAGCGATATGGTCGGAAAGGCGCACCACGTCCGCCTCCAGGGTATCCCTGGGCTGGCCGGTGGTGTGGTTGAGGATGCCCATGCGGGTCTCCTGGCACAGGTTCAGGCCCCTGCCGTCCTTCTCCAGCTTGTCCACCACCCGCAGGCTCTGCTCGTAGTGGTGGAAGGAGCCGGTGATGTCCCGCAGCGCCCGCTCTCCGGCGTGGCCGAAGGGGGTGTGGCCCAGGTCGTGGCCCAGGCTGATGGCCTCGGTCAGGTCCTCGTTCAGCGCCAGGGCCCGGGCGATGGTCCGGGCGATGCGGGCCACCTCCAGGGTGTGGGTCAGGCGGGTCCGGTAGTGGTCCCCCTCCGGCTGCAAAAACACCTGGGTCTTGTGCCGCAGGCGGCGGAAGGCCTTGGAGTGGGTCACCCGGTCCACGTCCCGCTGGAAACAGGTGCGCACATCGTCCTCCGGCTCCGGCACAGGCCGGCCCCGGCTGGCGGACGACAAGGTCCCGTAGGGCCCGATGATGTGTTTTTCCTGCTCCTGGCGGAGCTCCCGGTACGTGGGCATGATAAGCGCCTCATATGTAAAATCATATGTAAAAAGGTATCGCAAATCATTTTGCAATACCTTTATACGCCGCCGGGGGCGGTTTTCCCTTTTTTGCGCGGAGAAAAATTATAAAATTTTCCTTTGCGGCCCCTTCGGCGGGCAGACCCGCCCGTTGGGGCGGTACGATCCGGTCAGTCCCGCCGCTCCCACTCGTTGGCGTAGCACTCCCGGAACCGGGCGGAGAAGGCGGGGGGCTCCCCGTGGACGTACAGGTGGGAGATATCCCCGAAGGCGTTCACCCGGAAGATGGCCGCGCCGGGCCGCCGCTCCTCGGTGGTCACCGTGGTGACGGAGGTGGGCGCGGCGCACAGGCCGTTCCACAGCACCATGGCCGAGGCCCCCAGCAGGTGGCTCAGCATCACGCACTCCACCCCGAAGTGGCAGAAAAACACCAGCGTGCCGTTATTGGCCCGCTCCGCCCGGTAGAAGTTCCCCTCCCGGCGATAGCCATGCTCCGCCAGGACCTCGTCCAGGCCCTCGGCCACCCGGCGGGCCTCCTTTCCCACGCCGGCCTCCGCCATGGCCGCCGGCTCAAACCACCGGTCTTTGTCATAGAACCGGGGCTCCGCCGTCCAGTCCTGGGGCAGCCAGTCCCAGGCCACGTTCCGCCGCTCCGGGCAGTCGGGCCGGTAGATGAAGGCGGAGAACTCCCGCAGCCAGGGCTTTTCCTCCCAGGCCAAGCCGGTCCTCTCCAGGGTGGGTCTGGCCGTGGCCTTCGCCCGGCCCAAGGGGGAGACGTAGCAGCCCCGAACGCCCTCCAGCTTCGCCAGACGTTCGGACAGATACTCCGCCTCCCGGAAGCCCTTCTCCGTCAGGGAGTCGTGCTCGTAGTCCGGGTCCCCGTGGCGGACGATGATGAGTTTCATAGCCGGTCCTCCCGATCGTTGGTCTGTTCCAAATATAGCATATGTGTCAAGGTCACACAGAAAAGGCGGCGTCAGCCGCACACCGCTTGGAAAGCCTCCCTCTGACGAGGGAGGTGGCTCGGCCGACAAGCCGAGACGAAGGGAGAGATACGCCGGCACTGGATGTTATCTGTCTCTCCCTCAGTCAGCGCCGCTGGCGCTGACGGCCCCCTTTGCACAAGGGGGCCATAAGCGGAAAAGGATTATAAGCCTTCGTCTCTATTCACCTGCGGGAAAGGACACGGTCACGGTGAGGCGGCCGTTTTCGCACACGGCGGCGACGGACCCGCCCATGCGCTCGGCCAGGGTCCTTGCGATGGCCAGACCCAGCCCCGTGGAGTTGCGGGCGGCCTCCAGGGAGAAGAACCGGTCGAAGAGCCTTCCCACCTGCACCGGGTCCAGGTCCGGGGCGGCGTTGGAAAAGGACACGGTCCCGTCCCCGGTCAGCTTGATCTCCAGGTCCCCGGCGCTGTACTTCAGAGCGTTGGAGAAGAGGTTAGAAAGGATGCGGCTCAGCCCCGCCGGGTTCAATGAGCGGAGCACGTGCGCCTCCGGCAGGTCGATGACCGGCTCGATGCCCCGGGCGGTGAGGGCGGCGTAAAAGCCTGCGGCGGCCTGTTCTATGGCGGCGTTCATATCCACCGTCTCCGGGACCATGTCCCGGTCTGTGGAGAGGATCACGGAGTAGCGGAAAAGCTCCTCCGTGAGCGCCTTCATGGCCTCGGTCCGCTCGGCCACGGTGGCCAGATACCGCCGGGCGTCCTCGCTCATGTCCTCCCGCTCCAAAAGCTCCAAATAGCCGCATATGGCGGTGAGCGGCGTGCGCAGATCGTGGGAGACGTTGGTGACGGCGTCCTTCAGCTCCCGGTCCCCCTGCCGGTACCGGAGCCGCTGCTCCCGAAGAACGCGAAGCTCCCGGTTCAGCGCCGCCGCGAGATGCCGCATCTCCCTGTCGGAGCCGGACAGGGAGATGAGGGTATTGGTGTTCTCCGAGAGCTTTTCGGAAAGCTCCCGGAGGATGTCCCGTGCCGCCCGGCGCATGGAGATCACCTTGATCCCCAGCACCAGGGCGGTCACGGCCAGTATGACGCATATGACGGCAAGCACCGCCATAAACACGCCGCCTCCTTATTTGATGTCTTTTCGCTTGAACAGCGCAAGGCCCAGCGCCGTGGCCAGACCGGCCTCGGCCAGGGAGCACAGGGGCATGGTCCATGTGACGGAGAAATTCTCCGGGTCCACGGCCCGGAATACCTGGGCCGCAGGCAGGACATGGACGAAAAACGTCAGCCACGCCGGGGGCTTTTCGGGCGGGACGTATACGTTTTGCGCCAGAGCGGGGCCCTCGTCCGTCACCCCATAGGATTCTATGGGCAGCTCGCCCGGCGCCGGCGCTGTCGGGACGTATTCCACCGTCCAGTACCCGGCGTAGCCTTGCAGCTCGTCGTATACGGCCGAGGCCGTCATAACGCTGCCCAGGACCAGAAACACCAGCGCCAGGGCCAGCACCGCCCGCTTGTGCACCAGCATGCACAGACAGGTCAGCACCGCCGCCACCGCCGCCGAGGCCAGGACCACCGTGACGACGGCAAGCGCCCCCTGGCCGGGGGCATAGCGTCCGGATGGGTATAACCGGGCGGTGAGGAATATGCCGGGGCTGGACAGAGCCAGAAACAGCCACATGACCGCCGCCGCCGTGGCCAGCGCGGCAAGATAGATCGCCTCCCGGCTGTGTCCGGCGATAAGCTTGTTGCGGATGGTCCCGTCGGCGTATTCCGTGCCGAAGAAGAGGCTGAACACCACCGCGCAGTACAATGGCGGCAGAACGGCCAGTCCTGCGGCGTTGGGGAACCACAGAAGGACCCCTGACGCCGCCGAGGCCGCCGTGCCCAGCCAGAACACCGGACTTTGCAGCAGCCGGGCGAAGTGGGCGCGGATCAGGTTTATCATGACGCGCCCTCCTTATCGGACGTCCTTGCGCCGGAACAGGACCAGGCCCAGCGCCGTGGTGAGGACCGTCAGCCCCGCCGAACAGGCCAGCATCCGGGGCGCGGCGTCCAGGGCCATGTACCGGTACGCCTGACAGCCGGGCAGCGCGTCGTAGAGGAACGCCGTGAGCGCCCCCGCCCGGCCGGGCTCGTGGAACACCCATTGCTGTTCGCCCGCCTCGTCGATCATCAGCTGCATGCCCCCGGCCGTGGCGGTCTCCCAGGCGTCCTGGACCTGGAGGGAGGCGGCGAACAGGCCCGCCATGAGCAGAAGCAGGACCACCGCCAGCAGAGACCGGCGCTGGATGAGCATGCACAAAAGCACGCACACCGAGCAGTACCCCGCCAGCAGCAGCGCCGTCCCGCCCAGGCACAGGACCAGGGTCTTTGTCTCCGGCGCGGGGAAGTTTTTCAGCATCCAGCCCAGCCGGGGCGCCCAGGCCAGCAGATAGACCCCGTACAGCGCCAGCGCCGCCAGATAGCTCACCGTGAGGGTCGCCAGGTAGATGCTCGCCCGCCCGTGGCCCGCGACGAGCTTGCTGCGCATGGCCCCGTCGGCGTACTCCGCGCCGAAAAAGAGGCTGAATACCGCTGCCAGGATGATACCGATCAGCAGGCCGAAGCCGCACAGGGGCTGGCCCCACAGTCCGGCGGTCCCAGCGCCGCCGGACTGAAAGTCGCCTATGGCGCTGTTGCACAGGCCCAGGCCATAGGGGAGCATAACAAGAAGGGCAAGCCGGTAGACCGGGCTTTTCCAAAGCCGCGCCAGATAAGAGCGGATAAGACCGAACATAGCCCCGCCCCCTTATTTCAGGTCCTTCCGGCGGAAGGCCAGAACGCCCCCGGCGGTGGACGCGGTGAGGATCAGCACCGAGTAAAGGCACATGGCCCGGGGGTGGACGATCATGTTGAAGTTATAGAGCAGCGCCTGGCCCGTGGGCAGAAAGTCCGCCGCGAACTGATAGAGCTCCCGCTCCCGGCCCCGGAGAAAGTCCGGGTTTTCCATGTCCGAGGCGTCCCTGAGCTCACCGGACGCGTCCATCATGAGGCCCTGGAAATACTCCGGCTGCTCCAGCCGGCCCTCCACAGTGGCGCCCACGGCCAGGCCCGCCAGCACCGCCAGCAGCAGCGTCACCGCCAGGATGGCCTTGCGGGAGATGAGCATGCTGCCCAGGGTGCACAGCCCGCACAGGGCCGCCGCCATGAGAAGCTCCCCGCCTATGATCAAAGCCAGCGTGCCGGGGGCGATGCCCAGCCCCTCGGTGACGAAGGGACCGACGCAGACCACCGGCAGGTAATAGGCCGCGATCATCAAAAGACAGGCGGTCACGCTTAAAACCAGGCTGGACAGGTACACCGCCGGGCGGGTCTTGCCCGCCACCAGCTTGTTGCGGATGGTGCCGTGGTCATATTCCGTGCCCAGGAAGAGGGCACAGAACACCGGCGGCAGGAACACCGTGGCGATGCAGTGGTACCGGCACAGGTCCCCCAGGAAGTAGACGATCCCCTCCCGGGAGCCCTCCCAGGCGCTGTAGCAGACCAGGCCGCCCCAGCACCCCATGAACGCCACGCCCAGCCAGAACACCGGAGCCCTCCACAGCCGGGCGAAGCCGGCCCGCAGCAGATCACCCACGGCTGCCACCTCCCACCAGGGAGACGAAATAGCTCTCCAGGCTCTCGTCCCGCTCCCGCATGTCCAGCAGCTCGCAGCCCTCGGCCTCCAACGCCGCCGTCAGCCGGGAGACGGGTATCTTCTGGTACACGTCGGCGGTCTCGCTGTCGAGAATTTTATACTCCGCCCCCATGCCGTCCAGTACCCGGGCCAGGGCGTTCGCGTCCGTGACCGTGAGGCGCACGCACTTGCGGCAGGCGGCCTCCAGCGCTTGGGCGGACATCTCCTTCACCATGCGCCCCGCGTCGATGAACCCGTAGTGGGTGGCCAGGCGGCTCAGCTCGTCCAGGATGTGGCTGGAGATGAGCACGGTGATCTGCTTTTCCCGGTTCAGGCGCAGGATAAGCTCGCGGATCTCGATGATGCCCTGGGGGTCCAGGCCGTTGACCGGCTCGTCCAGGACCAGAAAGTCCGGGTCCCCGGCCAATGCCACGGCGATGCCGAGGCGCTGCTTCATGCCCAGGGAGAAGTGCCGGGCCTTCTTTTTGCCCGCGTTCTCCAGGCCCACCAGCTCCAAAAGCTCGCCGATGCCTTCAAAGGAGGGCAGACCCAGCACCCGGTACTGCTGTTTCAGGTTGTCGGCGGCGGACATGTCCAGGTAGATGGAGGGCGTCTCCACCACCGCGCCCATGCGCCGGCGGGAGCGGTCGATGTCCCGGTCGGTATGCTTGCGGCCATAGAGGACGTAATGGCCCCCGGTGGGGGCTTGCAGCCCGCAGATCAGGCGGATGAGGGTGGTCTTGCCGGCGCCGTTTCTGCCCACCAGGCCGTAAATGGCCCCCTTCGGCACGCGCATGGTCAGCCCGTCCAGGGCCTTGAAGTGGCGGTAGCGCTTATATAGCCCCGCCGTCTCTAAGACATATTCCATATCATGACCTCCAGTGTTTGATGGCCTTAGCATAAGGCACTGGAGTAAAGGAAACAGTAAAGGTTTTTGTAAAAGATTCCCCTTGCACAGGGGGGTCGATCTCGCGCCGCAGGCGCACCTTGTATGGCTCCCTTGTGTAAAGGGAGCTGTCAGCGCCAAAGGCGCTGACTGAGGGATTGTTACCAAGCTTGGATGATATCCCAGACTGGTAACAACCCTTCCACCGCGCTTCGCGCGGTCCCCCTCCCCTTGCACAGGGGAGGCTTTTTAGTCCGGCGGTGACTTCAACACCCTTGCACAGGGGAGGCTTAGGGGTCCTCCGGGCCCCGGAGCCTGAAGCCGATGCCCCAGACCGCCTCGATGCAGTCCCGGCCGGTGATCTCCCGCAGCTTTTTCCGCAGGTTGCTCACGTGCATCTTGAGGGAGCTCTCCGTGCAGTCGGGGGTGTCCAGGCTGATCCGGTCCAGGATGAGGGAGCGGGTGACGACCTGGGCGGGGTTGGCCATGAGCAGCTTTAAAATGGCGCATTCGGTCCGGGTAAGGCGCACGGAGCCCTCCCCCTCGGCGGAGACGGTCCGGGTGTCCACGTCCAGCTCCAGCCCGGCGGCGGAGAAGCGGGGCGCGTCGGGGGAGGGAGCCTCCCGCAGCCGCACCGCGATCCGGGCCAGCAGTTCCTTCGGGTCGAAGGGCTTGGTCACATAGTCCGCCGCCCCGCCCAGCAGCAGGTCCACCTTGTCCTGGGTGTCCACCTTGGCGGACACCACGATCACGGGCACGCCCTTGAGCTTTGGCAGGACCTGCTCGCCGGACAGGCCCGGCAGCATCAGGTCCAGCAGCACCAGGTCCGGCCTGGCCTTTGGCAGCACCAGCAGGGCTTCCGTGCCGGAATAGGCCCGGCTGACCCGGTAGCCCTCCCGCCGGAGCAGCTCGGAGAGCATGTCCCCGATGGGCGCGTCGTCGTCGATGATGAGGATGTGTTTCATAAAATGCCTCCCGGGCAGAGCCGTCATGTGCCGCCGGCGCGGCGATGCTTGGCCAAAAAGAGTTTTTTCCGAGGCCCAGGGCCCCGGAAAAAACAGTTTCGCAAATCGGACGGTCAGCCGATCACAGAGCCGGGCGCGTCGGTAGCCGGCGCTGCCGCTGCTGTGCCGGCGGAGCCGGCGGTGATGATCAAATACCCGCTGCTGCACCAGCCGTAGACGGGGCCCTCGGCGCTCTGGTAGAGGATCAGGTCCCAGTCGTTCTTCTTGGCGAAGACGGACACGGTGGTCCCGTTGGGCAGCTGGGCCACGGGGTCATAGGTGGTGTTGGGGCCCTTGCGCACCCGCAGGTACTCGGAGCTGACGCTGACCGTGCCGGTGGTGGGCTCGGTCTCATAGTCCTCCTGGGCGGGGAAGATGTCCAGGTCGGCGGCCATGATGGCGGCCTTGGTGGCCTCGTCGGGATAGGTGCTGACGGCGGTGACGCCGTCTCCGGTGGCGCCTACCTCGCCCGCCGGCGGGATGGAGGAGCCGCCGTTTCCGCCGCTGTCGCCGCCCCGCTTGCCGGAGATGATCAGCACCGCGATGACGATCAGCAGCACCGCGCACACGGCCACGCAGATGATCTCCAGCCGCCGCCACTTGTCGTCGCCCCAGGAGCGGCCGCCCCGGAGGCCGGAACGGAGGGAGGCGAGAAGGCCGCCCAGGTCGGGCCCTCTCCGGGCGGGGTAGTCGTCCTCATCCTCGTCATAGCCGTCGTCCCAGCTGGCGTCGTCCACGTCGAAGCCCTCGTCCTCCTCGTCCAGGGGACGCTGCCGGCGGCCGGCGGGACGTCTGGCGGCCGGCTCGGTCCGGGCGGCAGCGGCGCTCCGGCGGATGGACCCGGGGCGCTGTGGGGCGCTCCGGCGGATGGGCGCGGCGCGCTTGACGTCGCTGTCGTCCACGTCGTCGGCGTCCTGCTCGAAGGCGGCGGGCCTCCTGCGGGGCTGGGGCTGAGGCTCGGGGTCCGCAGCGGGAGCGCTGTGCCGGCCCTGGGCGGGGGCCGGGCTGCTCTGGTTGAGCAGCGCCGCCATCTGCTCCTTGGCGGGGCCGTAGCCGGCCTGGGCCGACTTCACGAGGCATTTGGCGGCCAGCCGGTTCCAGCGGGGCTCGTCCGGCTCCTCCTCGGCCCGCTGCAAAGCCCACAGGCTCAGGGCGTAATTCGCCTCCGGATCGCCGGCCTTGGCGCGCTCGATGATCTGTTGTTCTTCCTGTTCAGTCCATTCGTTCATGCTCTTATGTACCTCCGTCCCCCATGGGCTGGGGGGAAGACGATCTGCTCCTGATGCGCACATATACAGTCATTATAACTTGATATCGTCTCAATTCCAAGTAAAAACGCGAAAAATGCCGAATTTTTTTCAAAACGGCCGAAATTGGGCGGGAAGAAAAGGAAGATTGCATTTTTCTTCCAGAACCGATATAATAGCGCCGTTGGTGCCATTATATCGAAAAAATACCGGTCGTGCTCCCGGCTGGTGCCGGAACCGCACGACATGGTATAACAGCGCCGTTGGCGCCATTATACCGAAAAGATACCGGTCGTGCTCCCGGCTTGCGCCGGAACCGCACGACATGGTATAATGGGCCATAGGTGATCGAGGATGAAAAAACTGCTGCTTTTGATCAATCCCAACGCCGGCAAGAGCGGGTACCGCACCGGCCTGGGCGAGGTGCTCATGAATTTCCACCGGGCGGGCTTTGCCACCACGGTAGTCTTTACGGACAAGCGCGGCGACGCGCCCCGCATCGTGGCGGAGCAGGCGGAGGGGTACGACCGGGTGGTCTGCGTGGGCGGAGACGGGACCCTGGGGGAGACGGTCTCCGGCCTGATGGCGCTTTCCAGCCGGCCCACGCTGGGCTATATCCCCATGGGCACCACCAACGACTGCGCCGCCACCCTGGGCCTGAGCCACGATCCGGTGCTGGCCTCCCGCACGGCGGCGGCCGGCCGGCCGATCCCGCTGGATGTGGGCCGGTTCAACGCCGAGAGCTATTTCACCTACGTGGCGGCCTTCGGGGCCTTCACGGAGGTGTCCTATCAGACGCCCCAGGACCAGAAAAACGCCCTGGGGAAGTTCGCCTACTTCCTGGACGGCGTGAGCCGCCTGCCCAATCTGACCCACCGGTGGGCCAGGGTGGAGTATGACGGCGGCGTGATCGAGGACGACTTCATCTTCTGCTCGGTGACCAACTCCCGCTCGGTGGCCGGGCTGATCCATCTGAAGGACGAGGTGGGCGTGTCCCTGAGCGACGGCCTTTTCGAGGTGCTGCTGGTCCGCACGCCGGAGAGCGTGCTCCAGCTGGGTGCCATCGTGGCCGACATCGTGGGCAATAGGTTCGATAGCGGCTATGTGTCGCTGCTGCGGTGCCGGCAGGTGCGCTTCACCCTCCGGGACGCCGTGTCCTGGACCCTGGACGGGGAGGACGGCGGCAGCCATGCGGACGTGCTGTGCGAGAACATCCACCAGGCCGTGCAGATCGTGGTCAACCGGGAAGTTTAATGTGGCATCATATAAAGCAGCCTGTCGGAAGAGATACCTTCCGACAGGCTGTCTGTTTCCGTCAGCGGAAAATAAGCTGCAAAAAGTCCCGGGCGCACCTGCGCCAGACCTGCCACTCGTGGCAGCCGGGGTAATAGGCTATCCGATGGGCCGGCCACCGCTCCGGGTCCAGGCCCTTTTTCGCCAGCAGGGCGCTCTCCCGCTCGAAGATGTCCCGGAAGACGTCCTCCGTGCCGATGGCCCGCCAGAACAGCCTGTACCGGTCCTTGAAATCCGGCTCGTCCAGGGCCCGCATGTGGCTGTCGTCGGTGCCCGTGCCGGGCAGGCTCCGGAGAAAGCCGCTGAAGATGCCCGCCCAGGCGAACAGGTCCGGCCGGTCCATGACGGCCATGGACGTCTGCATGGAGCCCATGGAAAGCCCCGCCATGGCCCGGTCCTCCCGGCCTGTCCGGACCCGGTAGCGGCTTTCAATGAAGGGGATGCAGTCCTCCGTCAGCAGGTCCTCGAAAAGCCCGGCGTCCATGCAGGGCTCGCCCTCCGCCGTCCGGGACTGGACCATGCCGTTGTTCATGACGATGATACATGGCTCGGCCCGGCCCTGGGCCAGCAGGTTGTCCATGATGAAGTTCACCTTGCCCTGATAGACCCAGCAGGTCTCGTTCTCCCCGTGGCCGTGCTGGAGGTACAGGACCGGGAAGCTGGCCTGGCCCCGCATATAGTCCGGAGGCAGATAGACCAGGCAGGACTCATATTGGCCTGTGACGCGGGAGAGATAGAAGTCCCGGACCACGGAGCCGTGGGGCACGTCCCTGAGCAGGTAAAAATCGCCGTCCTCCTCCGGGAACTCGATGTAGTTGCAAGGCTGGGAATAGCCAAAGCCCACGGGGGCCAGGGGGGAGAGCACCTCCGCCCCGTCCACCAGCAGGAAGAACTGCTTGAACCCCGGGGTGGTATAGGGCACCGTGCCCCGCCAGAAGCCGTCCGCGCCCTTGCGGAGCTCCACGATGTCCTCTGCCAGCCGCAGGGCCACAGCCCGGGCCTCGGGGGCGAAGATTTGAATGGACGCGTCCCCGCCGGGCAGCAGCTTTACCGCCGGGGGCATGGCGTCGCCGGGGATGCCCAGGCGGGTGCCGGCGCTGCCCCCGATGGGAAGCTGCTCGTTGAAGGCCAGGGCCCGGCTGCAAAGGGCCCGGTCCGCCAGATGTTCTTCGGTGAATCGCGGCATGGTAAGACCTCCTACAATAAAGAATGCGGCAAGGGACACGGCAGCCAGCCGTGTTTTGCCAACTCAAAGCCGAAGCTGTAGAATGAGGGAGAAATGGCCTGACGCTCGTTACCAAGGGCTAACACGCCCGAAATGGAGTCAGTCAGCCGCCTCTCTCATTCGC
>CANPXZ010000039.1 GCA_947587485.1 uncultured Oscillospiraceae bacterium
CGGCCCGGCATGGCCCCCACATAGGTCTTGCGGTGGCCCCGGATCTCCGCCTCGTCGTGGATGCCGCCCAGGGAGATGCGGCACAGCTTCCGGTTCATGGCCCGGGCGATGGACAGGGCGATGCTGGTCTTGCCGGTGCCCGGAGGGCCTAAGAGGCACAATATGGAGCCCTTCTGGTCCGGGGCCAGCTTCCGCACGGCCAGGTACTCGATCACCCGGTCCTTGATCTTATCCAGGCCGAAGTGGTCCGCGTCCAGGGCCGCGCGCACCGCGTCCGTGTCCAGATCGTCCTCGGTCTCCGTCTTCCAGGGGATCTCCAGGCAGATGTCCAGATAGCTTCGGATCACGGCGGATTCGGCGCTGCCGAAGGGCTGCTTGGCCAGGCGGCCGATCTCCTTATAGAGCTTGTCCGCCACCTCCTTGGGCAGGTCGGCCTTCGCCACGGCGGCCCGGTACTCCTCCGTATCGTCCCCGTAGCCCTCGTCCTCGCCCAGTTCCGCCTGGATGGTCCGCAGCTGCTCCCGCAGGAACATCTCCCGCTGGACCTGCTTCATCCGCTTGGCGGCCTCCTCGTGGATAGACTGCTCCATATCCAAAATGTCCAGCTCCCAGCGGATGAGCCGGTTCACCAAAGCCAGGCGGCGCAGAGGCCGCAGCTCCTCCAGCACCAGCTGCTTCTGATCGTGGCGCATGTAGATGCTCTGGGTCACATAGTCCGCCACATAGCCCGCGTCCGTTCTGTGCAGGATGTCCCGCAGCACGTCGGCCAGGTCCAGGCCGGAGGTCTCGGCATACTTCTCCAGCAGGCCGTAGCACTGGCGGATCAGGGCCTCGGCCTTCACCGCCGTACGGGGATTGGCCTCCGGCTCCACCGGCTCCACCTGGGCGGTGAAATAGGGCTTTACGCCGGTCAGCCGGTCCAGATAGCCCCGGGACAGGCCCTCCACCATCACCTTGGCGCCCTCCTCGTCGGGCACCCGCAGGACCTGGTGGACCCGGCAGATGCTCCCGACCTTGTAAAGGCCGTCCGCGTCGGTCACCGTCTCGGCGGAGGCGTCCCGCTGGGCCACCAGGAACAGGGTCTGGTCCGACTCCATGGCCGCGTCCAGGGCCGCCATGGCCTCGTCCCGGTTTATATCGAAAATGAGCCGCATGCCGGGGAACACGCAGATGCCCCGCAGGGCGATCAGCGGATAGATCCGGCGGCGGGATGTGATCGTAGTCTCAGTGTCCATTGATAACCTCCTATCGCAACATGGCCGCACGATCGTGCGGCCATGTCCCGTTCAGGAAAAATGTGTCACGACGCGTCCAGGTCCAGCTTCCGCCGCCGGTAGATCACCGGGCGGGAGCCGTTCCTGACGCAGTCGGCGGTGATGACCACCGACTCGATGGTGCTGTCCGACGGTACCTCGAACATGACCGAGGTCATCACGTCCTCCGTGATGCTCCGCAGGCCCCGGGCGCCGATCTCCATCTCGATGGCCTTGTCGGCAATGGCCTCCAGGGCCCGGGGATCGAACTCCAGCTTCACGTCGTCGTAGGCCAGCATGGTCTGGTACTGCTTCACCAGGGCGTTTTTCGGCTCGGTCAGGATGCGGATCAGGTCCTCCCGCTTCAGGCTGTCCAGCGTGGTGACGACGGGCAGCCGGCCGATGAGCTCGGGGATGATGCCGAACTTCAAAAGATCGTGGGACTGCACGTGGCTCAGGACCTCGCCCACGTCCTTCTCCTTCTTGGAGGCGATCTCCGCGCCGAAGCCCAGGCTCTTGCGGTCCATGCGGTTTTCGATGATCTTATCCAGCCCGTCAAACGCGCCGCCGCAGATGAACAGGATGTTGCTGGTGTCGATGTGGATGAATTCCTGGTGGGGGTGTTTGCGCCCGCCCTGGGGCGGCACGGCGGCGACGGTGCCCTCCAATATCTTCAAAAGCGCCTGTTGCACGCCCTCGCCGGACACGTCCCGGGTGATGGAGGTATTCTCGCTCTTGCGGGAGATCTTGTCGATCTCGTCGATGTAGATGATGCCCTGCTGGGCCCGCTCCACGTCGAAATCCGCCGCCTGCAAAAGCCGCAGCAGGATGTTCTCCACGTCCTCGCCCACATAGCCGGCCTCGGTCAGGGTGGTGGCGTCGGCGATGGCGAAGGGCACGTTCAGCATCCGCGCCAGGGTCTGGGCAAACAGGGTCTTGCCGCTGCCGGTGGGGCCCACCAGCAGGATGTTGGACTTTTGCAGGTCCACGTCGCTCTGGTCCCGGTGGAGGATGCGCTTATAGTGGTTGTACACCGCCACGGACAGGGCCACCTTGGCCCGGTCCTGGCCGATGATGTACTCGTCCAGCGCCGCCTTGATCTTCCGGGGCACAGGCACGTCCTTCAGCTCCATCACCGGCTCGGCGTCCGGATCGTCCCGGGTGAATTCGGGATAGTCGTCCTCGAACTCGTCCCCCAGGATGCTCAGGCACAGCCGCACGCACTCGTCGCAGATATACGCGTCGTTGCCGGCGATGAGCCGCTGGACCTGGGACTGGGTCTTGCCGCAGAAGCTGCACCGGAGTATTCTCTTGTCGCCCTCTCTCGGCATAGGCTGTTACCTCTTCGTGATGATCTTATCGATAAGGCCGTACTGAACGGCCTCCTCTGCGGTCATGAAATTGTCCCGCTCCGTGGCGTCCACGATCTCCTCGTAGCTCTTGCCGGTGTTGTCCGCCAGGATATGGTTCAGCCGCTCCTTGATGACCTCCAGCCGTTTCAGATGGATGGCCATGTCGGTGATCTGGCCCTGGGTGCCGGCGGAGGGCTGGTGGATCATGATCTCGGCGTTGGGCAGGGCGATGCGCTTGCCCTTGGCGCCGCTGGAGAGCAGGAACGCCCCCATGCTGGCGGCCAGGCCAACGCAGATGGTGGACACGTCGCACTTGATATACTGCATGGTGTCATAGATCGCCATGCCGGCCGTGACGCTGCCGCCGGGGCTGTTGATGTAGAACTGGATGTCCTTGTCCGGGTCCTGGCCCTCCAGATAGAGCATCTGGGCCACGATCAGGGACGCGGTGGTGTCGTTCACTTCCTCGGACAGCATGATGATCCGGTCGTTCAAAAGCCGGGAGAAGATGTCGTACGAGCGCTCGCCCCGGGACGTCTGCTCCACTACATACGGTACTAGGCTCATCGGTCTCGCTCCTTTCCAAGCATTGAAAGCCTATCCAAAAACTTCCCCGCTTATTCCGCCTTGGGCTCGCCGTCCTCTGCGGGCTTTTCTTCCGCCTTTTTCCGGCTCGCGCGCTTTTTGGGCGCGGGCTTTTCCTCCTCGGCGGAGGCCTCCTCCGGCTCCTCGTCGGACTTTTCCGCCTTCTTACGGCTCGCGCGCTTTTTGGGCGCGGGCTTTTCCTCCTCGGCGGGAGCTTCCCCGGCGACAGGCTCCGTGGGCACGCCGGCGTCGAAGATGATCTGGGCGGCCTTGCGGGTCTTCACGTCGCCGACGATCACGTCCCTGGCAAGGGCCTGCTTCACCTGCTCGGCCTCCATGCCGTACTGCTCGGCCAGCCGGGCGTACTCCGCCTCGATCTCCTCGTCGGAGACCTGGATCTTCTCCTCCTCGGCCACCTTGTCCAGCAGCAGGTCGGTCTTGACCCGGCGCTCCGCCGTGGGGCGGGCCTGCTCCCGGAAGGTCTTGGGGTCCTGGCCCAGATACTTGAGGTACAGCTCCAGGTTCAGCCCGTTCATCTGCAGGTTCTGGTCATACTCCCGCATCATATTGTCCATCTGCTCTTCCACCATGGCCTCGGGGATGTCGGCGGTGATATTGTCGCCGGCCTTCTCGATCAGGGCGGATCTATAGAGGCTCTGGGCCTGGTCCTGCGCGGTTTTTTCCAGCTTTTTCCGGATGTCGGCCTTGTACTCGTCCAGAGTGTCGAACTCGCTGACGTCCTTGGCGAACTCGTCGTCCAGGTCGGGCATCTGATTCTCCTTGACCTCGTTGCACTTGACGTGGAACACGGCGGCTTTGCCGGCCAGAGACTTCTCGTGGTATTCCTCGGGGAAGGTGACGTTGATGTCCCGTTCCTCGCCGGCGCTCATGCCCACCACCTGGTCCTCGAACCCGGGGATGAAGCTGCCGGAGCCCAGGACCAGGTTATGGCCCTCGGCCTTGCCGCCGTCGAAGGGCACGCCGTCCACGCTGCCCTCATAGTCGATGACCGCAGTGTCCTCCAGCTTGGCGGGGCGTTCCACGGTGACGATGCGGCTGTTGCGCTTGCGGACCTTCTCCAGTTCCTCGGCTATCTGCTCGTCGGTGACGTTCAACTTGTCCATGGGGGCCTCCAGGCCCTTGTACTGGCCCAGGGTCACCTCCGGCCACACGGCCGTCACGAAGGAGAGCGTCAGCTCCTTGTCGTCGGACACGTCCACCGCCTTGACGGCGGGGTTGCCCACCGTGCGCAGGCCCTCCTGCTCCACGGCGAAGCGGAAAGCCTCGGGCGCCAGATCGTCGGCGGCGTCGTCATAGAACACGTCCTTGCCGTACATGCCCTCGATGACCATGCGGGGGGCTTTGCCCTTGCGGAAGCCCTGGACAAAGATCTTGCCCCTGTTCTTCAGATAGGCCCCGTTCACGGCCTTCTCGAACTCCGCGGCGTCGCACAGCACGTCAAAGCTCACCGTGCTCTTTTCTTTCTTTTCTACGTTCTTTACGATCATGGGATTGACTTCTCCTTCCAATATTACGCGGGGATGATCATAAAATATGGATTACATAGTGACACAGCATTGTATTTTACCAAAAATCACAGGATCTTGCAAGGTCTAAAATCGATCCCGTCGCCGGAAACGCAAAGATATCGGGTATTTTCATAAAAACCGTTGAAGGCCAGGCGCAGACTGTCCGCGTGCAGGTGGCCGCTGGCGCACACCTTCACGTCGTATTGCAGGAACAGGTCCAATATCTCCCGGCACACATACCCGCCGTATTTGGGCGGATAATGGAGAAAGACGTACTTCTCCCGGTCCCCCGCCGCCTTCAGGCTGGCCTCCAGGCGCAAGATCTCCCGGGCGATGAGCTTTTTGTCGTGTTCCGTGCCTCGGCTGTCCTCATAAAACCAGCCCTTGGTGCCGCATACGGCGGCGTTTTCGCCGTAGGGATAGAAGTTGTTGTGGAGGATGGATACGGTTTGGATGGAATTTTTTTCAAAAAACGCGCGCATCTTGGCCCCGGAGGTCCACCAGTAGTCGTGATTGCCCTTGAGCACGATCTTTTTGCCCGGCAGGGCGTCGATGAACCGGAAGTCCTCCAGCGCCCCGTCCAGGTCCAGCGCCCAGCTTATGTCGCCGCACAGCACGCACACATCCTCCGGGCCCAGCGCCGAAAACCCCTCCCGGAGCTTCTGCACATGGTTCTTCCACCGGGGTCCGAACACATCCATGGGCTTGTCCGCGCCGAAGGACAGGTGCAGGTCGCCTATGGCAAAAAGAGACATGGCATAAACGCCTTTCTGCTCGCAGATACTATCCGCGAGGTGATAGAGAGATGGAATACAAGAAGAATTGCGGCGGCCGGGACTGCATCAACGGCGTCTACTGCACGGTGAGCAACTGCAAGCACCATACCCTCAGCGACCAGTGCACCGCGACGCAGATCAACGTCAAGAGCGAGGAAGCCCACACCAAGGCGGAGACCTTCTGCGGCACCTTCTCGCCCGTGGACACCTGGCAGTATGTGTGACCTCAGGGGCGGCATTTTGCCGCCTCTACATACGCCGCCGCAAGGCGGCACCTTATATGGCTCCCTTGTGCAAAGGGAGCTGTCGCCGCCGTTAGGCGGTGACTGAGGGATTGTTACCAAGCTGGGACATAACTCCAAGACTGGTAACAACCCTTCCACCGCGCTTCGCGCGGTCCCCCTCCCCTTGCACAGGGGAGGCTTTGGCCTGGCAGTGACCGTCGGATTTTATGCCAAAAATTCCGATACGGCGCGCTCCATATCCTCTTTGCGCACCCACTTGTCAAAGCGTACCATTTTCTTTCCCAGGCCGGCGAGGGGCTTGGGGGCGGGCAGGCCCGTAAAGGCCGCCAGCTCGTCCACCAGCGCCGGGCCGGTCTCGCCCGTCACGGCCCCCAAGGCCTCCAACACCGCGCCGCCAAACTTGAAGGGGCTGGCCGTGGACACCACCACCGTGGGACGGGCCGCGCCCTCCTTCTCCCGCAGATCCCGCAAGACCCGGCTGGCCACGGCGGTGTGGGTATCCATGAGATACCCCTGCTCCCGCCAGACCCGGCCGATCTCCGCCTTGGCGTCGGCATCCCGGCAGAAGCCGCCGGTGAACTCCGCCTGCACCGCCTGGCGCAGGTCCTCCCCCGCGTCGTAGCGGCCCTGGCCGGAGAGTTTCTCCATCATGTCCCGGACCCGGTCCGCGTCGCCGCTCAGGCAGTACAGAAGCCGCTCCAGGTTGGAGGACACCAGGATATCCATGGAGGGGGAGCTGGTCAGGCGGAAGGGTCGGTTCTTGTCATAGACCCCCGTGGCGATGAAATCCGTGAGCACGTTGTTGTCGTTGGACGCGCAGAGGAACCTGCCCACGGGCAGCCCCATCCGCTTGGCGTACCACCCGGCCAGGATGTTGCCGAAATTGCCGGTGGGCACGCAGAAGTCCAGCTTTTCGCCCATTTTCAGCGCCCCGGCGTTGACCATATCGCAGTAGGCGGAGAAGTAGTAGGCGATCTGGGGCACCAGCCGGCCCCAGTTGATGGAGTTGGCGGAGCTGAGGAAATATCCCCGCCCGTCCAGGACCTTCTCAAAGTCCCGGTCGCCGAAGATCCTCTTCACGCCGGTCTGGGCGTCGTCAAAGTTGCCCTCCACGGCCACCACGTTGACGTTGTTCCCCTCCTGGGTGGCCATTTGCAGCTTCTGGACCTGGCTGACCCCGTCCCGGGGATAGAACACCATGATCCGGGTGCCGGGCACGTCCCGAAAGCCTTCCAGGGCCGCCTTGCCCGTGTCCCCGCTGGTGGCCACGAGGATGCTCACGGTGCGCTGCTCGCCGTTTTTCCGAAGGCTGGCGGTCAGAAGCCGGGGCATGATCTGCAGCGCCATATCCTTGAACGCGCTGGTGGGGCCGTGCCACAGCTCCAGATACGCCGTGTCCCCGTCCGGCACATGCAGCGGCGCCACGGCGGGATGGTCGAAGTTGTCCCCGTAGGACGCCTCGGCGATGGCCTCCAGCTCCTCCCGGGAGAATTCCTCCAGGTACAGGCCCAGCACCTCCACCGCCCGCTGCCGATAGCTCATGGCCGCCAGACGGCGGATGAAGTCCATGTCCACCGCCGGGATGGTCTCCGGGACGTACAGTCCCCCGTCCGGCGCGATGCCCCGGATGATGGCCTGGGAGGCGGTCACGCCGTCCTTCCCCTGTCTCGTGCTCACATACTTCATATCGAATACGCGTCCTCCAAATGATGTATCTCCGGCTTTTTCGTCTCCAGCCCGTCGGGGGCGTAGACCTCGATCACGTCGAATCGGGGCTGGAGAGCGGTGGGGTTCTGCTGGAGCCACCGCTCCGCCGCGGCGATCACCCGCCGCTGCTTGTGGGCCGTGACGAACTCCATGGCCTCGCCGTGGCTGGCGTCCTTGCGCAGCTTGACCTCCACGAATACGATATACCGGCGGTCCCGGGCAATGATGTCCACCTCCCCGAACCGGCAGGCGTAGTTGCGGCCCTCGATCCTGTACCCATGGCGCTTCAGATACCGGCAGGCCGCGTCCTCCCCGAAGGCCCCCAAAAGCTTCTTATCGCTTGGCATAGAACTTTTTCAAAAACGACGGCCTGTGCGCCGGAGACGGGCCGTATTTCTCCAGGGCCGCGTAATGGTCCCGCGTGCCGTAGCCCTTGTGCTTCTCGAACCCGTACTGGGGATACCGCTCCGCAAGCTCCTTCATCAGCCGGTCACGGGTGACCTTGGCCAGCACCGACGCCGCCGCGATGCACGCGCATTTTGCGTCCCCGCCCACGACGGCCCGGGCCGGGACGGATATGCCCTTCACGGTATTTCCGTCGATGAGAGCCAGCTCCGGCGCGGGGTCCAATTGGGCGATGGCCCGGTCCATGGCCAAAAGCGCCGCACGGAGGATGTTCATCTCCTCGATCTCCTCCACCGTGGCGAAGGCGATGCCATAGGATACGGCCTTTTCCTCAATGAGGGGAAACAGAGCCTCCCGCTTCTTCTCCGTGAGCTTTTTGGAGTCGTTCAGGCCCGGCAGCTCGATACCCTCGGGCAAGATCACCGCCGCAGCGCACACCGGCCCCGCCAGGGGTCCCCGTCCGGCCTCGTCCGCGCCGCAGACCAGGGCCGCGCCCTCCCGGTGGAGGGCCCGCTCAATCTCCCACAGGTCGTTCAAGGCTGATCCTCCCCAGCTTGCCGCCCCGGAACTCGTCCAGCAGCACGGCGGCCATCCGCTCCGTATTCACGTTCCCGCCGGCCATGAGAAAGCCCCGCTTTCTCGCGCAGGTCTCCAAAAGCTCCCAGCCCTGGGCCTCAGGGTCCGGGTCGAATTTGTACCGGTCCCGGATCGCGCCCGGATACAACGCCCGCAGCGTCACCAGAAGCTTCGCCGCCAGTGCCTCCGTGTCCAGCACGTCGTCCTTCACCGCGCCGGTGAAGGCCAGAGCGTCCCCCACTGCGGGATCGTCGAACCGGGGCCAGAGGATGCCCGGGGTGTCCAGCAGCTCCAGCCGGCTGTCCACGGTGATCCACTGCTTGCCCCGGGTGACCCCGGGCCGGTCGGATACGGCGGCGGTCTTTCGGCCGCTGACCTTGTTGATAAAGGTGGACTTGCCCACGTTGGGCACCCCCGCCACCATGGCCCGCATGGGGCCGGGCTTGCCCCGCAGGGCCCGCAGGGCCCGGGCCAGGTCCTTCATGCCCCGGCCGGACCTGGCGTCGCACTCCAAAAAAGGCACGCCGTTGGCTTTATAGTACGCCCGCCACTGAGCGGTCACGGCGGGGTCCGCCTGATCGGCCCGGTTCAGGATCAGAAGCCGGGGCTTCCGCCCGGAGACGATGGCGTCCAGATCCGGGTTACGGCTGGAGAACGGGATGCGGGCGTCCGCCACCTCGCACACCGCGTCCACCAGACGCAAGCTGTCCTGCATCATCCGCTCGGCCTTTTTCATGTGGCCGGGAAACCACTGTACGTCAGCCACTGCGGCCTCCCGTTCCGTAGATGGCGCCCAGCTTGTACAACGGGTACATGCGGAACACCGCCTTGCCCAGCACGTCCCGGGTATCCACGAACGCGATGGTGGACACGCGGCTGTCGCTGGAGTTGTTGCGGTTGTCGCCCATGACGAAGATGCAGCCCTCCGGCACGGTGACCTGCACCCAGCCCTCGCCCGTATCGTCCCGGGCGTCGATGCCGTAGACGTCGTAATACAACGGGTCCATGATATGGTAGCTGTCGTAGGTCTTTTCAAAGGTATACGGCTCGTTGAGGACCTGGCCGTCCACGGAGACGGTGCCCTCCACAAAGTCGAGCTTCACGGTCTGGCCCGCCGTGCCGATGACCCGCTTGACGATGGGTTCCTTCTTGAAGCTGTCCTTTTGCAGGACCACGATGTCGCCGTTTTCATAACCCCCCGCCAGGCGGGTGATGATGATCTTGTCCCCGTTCTCCAGGGTGGGCAGCATGGAGCTTCCCCGCACGTCGATGACCCGGGCCGCCAGCACGAAGAACAGCACGCACACGATGATGGCCACGACGATGCAGTGGATCCACTCATACGTGTCCTTCAAGGGGTTAAATTCCTTCTCCCCCTTTTTTGGCTGCTGTTCCTGCTCCTCCGCCGGCGCGGACTTCTTTCCCCTTCCAAACATAGGCGCACCTCCTTGCCATCCCGCTCCGGCCGGAGCCGAAGCGGAAATCATTTCCAATTCGCCTGATTAGTTATTATATAATAGACCTGCCCCATAACGCAACAAAAAAGAGGCTTGCCGCCTCTTTTTTGTTGGTTTTTTGCAAAACTTACAGCTTCTCCCGGATCTTGGCGGCCTTGCCCACGCGGTCGCGCAGGTAATAGAGCTTTGCCCGGCGGACCTTGCCCTTGCGGACCGTGTCCACGCTCACGATGGTGGGAGAGTGTACCGGAAAGACCTTCTCGCAGCCCACGCCGTAGGAGATACGGCGCACGGTGATGGTCTCGTTGATGCCGCCGTGCTTCTTGGCGATCAGGGTGCCCTCGAACGCCTGGTTGCGCTCACGGTTGCCCTCCTTGATGCGGACGGTGACGCGGACCGTGTCGCCCACGTTCATCTCCGGCAGCTCCGGCTTCATGTACTGCTGAGTCAGCGCATTGATGAGATCCATGGTAATGACCTTCCTTACATAGACGTTCATACCGGGAATGATCTCATCCGGCAGCGGACCGCCTGAATTGGCGCATGGAAACATGCTCTGGTATATTAGCATACTTTTCCGCCGTATGCAAGCATTTTCTGAATTTTTTCTGTCACTTCTTTTCGATGGGGTCCGTGCGGATCAGGAAGCGGACCGTGCCGGGCATATCCTCCCCGCCGGAGAAGGAGGTGTACTCCCCCGCCAGGTCCCGCAGGGCGCTCAGCCGGTCCAGGAAGCCCTGCACGTCGTCCTCCAGCAGCTGGGACAGGGCCTGTATGCCATCCTCGTCAAAGGCCTTCATGCCGTCCATCAGCTTGGTGGCCCCATCCACGAGCTGCCCGACGCCGTCCGACAGGTCCTTCGCGCCGCTGTCCAGGGTCAAGGCCCCGCCGGCCAGCTCGCCGGTCCCGGCGGAGAGCTGCCAGGCCCCGCTGGCGGCGCTTGCAGAGCCCTCCTTGAGGGCGGCCGCGCCGTCGGAGAGCCGGCCTACGCCGTCGACCAGGGTGTTGCTGCTGTCGTTCAGCGTCTTCAGGCCGCCGATCAGCCCGTTCAGGTTGTCGCCGTCATTGCCGGAAATGATCGTGGTCACGCCGGCGGAGAGTTCTCCCGCTCCCGTCGCCAGGGCGTCAGACCCCTCCGTCGCCAGGGTCTCGGCCCCGGCGGCCAGAGCCCCCGCCGCCTCGTAGATGCCCGGGACCTCCGCGCTGCCGCTCTTGGCTCCCGCCGCGATAGCCCCCGCAGCCTCGTAGATGCCGGGATTCGCGCTGTCGCCGCTCTGGGCTCCCGCCGCGATCAGACCGGCCGCCTCATAGACGCCCGGATCGGCCGGGTCGCCGCTCCTGGCCCCCGCCGCGATCAGGCCGGCGGCCTCATAGACGCCGGGATCGGCCGGGTCGCCGCTCTTCGCCCCGGCGGCAATGGCCCCCGCAGCCTCATAGATACCCGGGTTGGCCGGGTCATTGCTCCGGGCCCCGGCGGCAATGGCTCCCGCCGCCTCGTAAATGCCCGGGTTGGCCGGGTCGCCGCTCTGAGCTCCGGCGGCAATGGCTCCCGCCGCCTCGTAGATGCCGGGATTGGCCGGGTCGCCGCTCTGGGCTCCCGCCGCGATGGCGTTCGCGCCGGCAATGATCTGGTCCATGGCCCCTATGGCGGCGGAGGTATCCGGCAGGCTACCGGCACCGCTCAGGCCGGACTGCACGCCGCTCAGACATGTGTCGATACCTCGCAGATCATCAAGGATCGCCTGAACTTTGTCTTGGCTAAGAGCCCCAGATGCCACCAACTCATTTAACTTCGTCTTTGCATCAGCACTCATGGCAGACGCATTGCCCAGAAAAGTGTTGGCCATGCCCACCTGGCCCGACAGGTCCGGCAGGTCAAGCCCGGCCTTCACCTGGGCCGCCGCGTCGGCGATGCCGGCAGCGCCGGCGGCAATGGTCCCCGCGCCGGCCTGGATGGTCCCGGCCGCGCCGGCGATATTGCCCGCCCCGGCCCGGATGCCCTCGGCCCCCGCCGCGATGGTCCCCGCGCCGGTCTGGATACCCGCAGCGCCCGCCGCGATGCTCTCCGCGCCGGTCTGGATGCCGGCAGCGCCGGTCGCGATGGTCTCCGCGCCGGTCCGGATGCCGGCAGCGCCCGTGGCGATGCTCTCCGCGCCGGTCTGGATGCCCACGGCTCCTGCGGCGATGCTCTCCGCGCCGGCCTGGATGGCCGCCGCGCCGGGCTTCATGCTGCTGCGGAGGGTATCGGACACCTGCTGCGCGCCGGTCTGCAGCTCGTCGGCCCCGGGCTTGACCTGGTCCTGCAGGGCCGTTTTCAGCGTTTGCGCGCCGTCCTTCAGTTCCTTCGTCCCCGAGGGCAGGTCCTGGACCTGGGTATCCAGCTCGCCAAGACCGTCGGCCAGCGTGCCCGCGCCGCTGTCCAGGGAGAGCAGTCCGTAATAGAGTTCCTTCGCGCCGGCGTCCACGTCGCTCGCGCCGCCGGACACCTGCTCCGCGCCGGAGGAAAGGCTGTCCGCCCCGTCGGCCAGCGTCAGCGTGCCGTCATGCAGCTCCGCCGTGCCGTCCACCAGATCGGCGGAGGCGTCCGTCAGATCGTCCATCGAGGACTTCAGCTCCCCGATGCTCTCGATGTTCTCCAGGTCCACATCGTTCAGGAGATTGTTTTCCACGATGGTCAGGGTGGTCAGCAATGAGAAATCCGTCACGTCGGCGGACACGACCACCTCCTCCGGGATATCGACCTCCACCGGGTCCCCGTCAGCGTCGGTCAGTTTGTCCAGGCCCAGGCTCTCCTTCAGGCCGGGCATGGCCACGCCCGCCACGATCAGCTGCTCGCCCAGATTGACCAGCTTTCCGTTGGTGACGGTCACATTGGTGGCATTATCGCCGTTCAGCACGGCGCAGGATATGACCGCAAAGGGCTGGTACATCTCCACGGCCTCGCCGTCCACCACCCGGGTGGTCTTTGTGTCGTTCTCATAAGTGAACGTCATGACCAGATGGCCGGAGGCTCCCGCCAGCTCCTCCGGGCTCACCGGCTGCCCGTCCAGCGTATAGTCGATGTGGACGGTGAGAGGCAGCGGCCGGCTGGAATCGCCCTGGTAATAGATGTCGTTCCCATCGGCGGCCCAGACCTGGTTTCCCTCTTCATCCACGGTGAAGGTCTCGTCGCCCTTGGCGTTGCGGATGTTCTCCAGGTCGGCCTTGTCGGTGAGCGTCGCCGCGCCCTCCGGGTTCTTCAGCCATGCGCTGACGATGGCCCGGGTGGGCTGGCCGGAGGCGTCCGCGATCACATAGACCGACTCCTCCTTGCCCGCCTCCCCGCCGGACGCGGGCAGCATATCGGAAACGGCCTCCGCGACCGCGCCGGTCTGTTCCAGCGCGTCCGTGTCCGTGTCCGTCCGGGCGCCGTCTCCCGCCGCAGCCCAGGCTGAGCCGCCGGCGGCAAAGCCCGCCAGCACGGCCAGGACCAGTACGAGGGACAAAAAACGATCCCCTTTTCTGTTCATGATGATACCTCCGTATGAACGTGATGTTTTCCCCAGCTCGTTTTCTGAATGACCTTATCGAACGCCGCCAGCAGCGCCGGCAGCAGAAGCAGCACGACCCCCATGCTGATGAGCGCGCCCCGGGCCATGAGCATGCACAGCGAACCGATCAGGTCCACGTCGGAATAGAGCCCCACGCCCACGGTGGCCGCGAAAAAGCCCAGGGCGCTCGTCAGCACCGAATGGGTCGAGGCGGACAGCGCCAACCTGACGGCCCGCATCTTGTCCAGGCCACGGGCCCGCTCCGTCTGGTACCGGTTCGTCATCAAAATGGCGTAGTCCACCGTGGCCCCCAGCTGGACCGTGCCGATGACGATGGACGCGATGAAGGGCAGCGTGGTGCCGGTGTAATAGGAAATACCCATGTTGACGTAGATGGCCAGTTCGATGACCAGCACCAGGATCACGGGCAGCACGGCGCTTTTCAGCACCAGCAGGATCAGGATGAAGATGGCCCCGATGGACACGGCGCTGACCACCTGGAAATCCCGGCCGGTGATGGTGATCAGATCCCTGGTGCAGGGGGCCTCGCCGATGAGCATGCCCGTGGGGTCATAGCGCTTCAAAATGGACTCCAGCTCGTCGATCTGCTCGTTCACCTCGTCGCTGGCCACGGGGTACTCCGAGGTGACGAGCATGAGCTGCCGCCCGCCGCTGGTCAACATCTGCGTCAGTTCCTCCGGCAAAAACTCCTTCGGGATCATGGACCCCACCAAGCTGTCCTCGCCCAGGGCGAAGCGGACCCCGTCCACCGCCTCCATCTCGTCCAGCATGGCCTTGGCGTCCTTGGCCGGGAGGTCATCGTCCGCCAGGACCAGGTGGATGCAGCTCATGTCAAAGTCCTCTTCCAGCACCCGGTTGGCCTGCACCGACGGCAGATAGTCCGGCAGACTCTCGTCCAGTTTGTAGTATACACCCAGATGCCCATACCCGTAAAGTGCCGGGACCCAGAGCAGCAGCAACAGCGCCGTCAGCATCCGCCGGTGTCGGAGCACGAAGGCGGCGAACCGGTCGCCGTTGACGGTGACGGGTTTGTGCCGGGTCTTTTGGATGGCCCGGTCAAAGACCAGGATCAGGGCGGGCAGGATGGTGACGCAGCTTATAACGCCGAACACCACGCCCTTGACCATCACAATCCCCAGGTCCAGCCCCAGGGTGAAGGTCATGAAGCACAGCGCAACGAAGCCCGCGATGGTGGTCAAAGACGAGCCCATCACGGAGGTCAGGGTGTTCATGATGGCCCGGGCCATGGCCTCGGCCTTGTCCGGGATCTGCTGGCGCTGCTCATAATAGCAGTTCCACAAAAAGATGGAATAGTCCATGGTCACGCCCAGCTGGAGCACCGCAGCCAGACTCATGGTGATGAAGGAGATGCTGCCCCTAAACACGTTGGTGCCCATGTTGTAGACGATGGCCATGCCGATGTTCGCCATGAACAGCACCGGGGCCATCCAGGAATCCATGGTCACCGCCAGCACCAGGCAGGACAGGAGCACCGCGATGAGCACATACCAGAAAAGCTCCTGCTCCACAAGCTGTCTGGTGTCGGCCACGATGGCGGACATGCTGCTCAAAAAGCACCGCTCCCCCGCCAGGGCTCGTATCTGCCAGATGGCGTCGATGGTCTCGTCGGCGGAGGTGGAGGTGTCGAAGAAAATGGCCATGAGCGTGCCCGTGTCCGAATGGAAGACCTCATAGATGTCCTCCGGCAGGAACTCCTGGGGGATGGCGTCGTCGGCGAAGCTGTCGTACCAGATCACGTCCGCCACATGCTCCACCTGCTCCAGGTCCCGCTTCAGCTCGGCGGCCTCATGGTCCGTCAGGCCATTGGCCGCGAACAGGGCGTAGGCCCCCTTGCCGAAATCCCGCAGCAGGATGTCCTGCCCCTGCATGGTCTCGATGTCGTCCGGCAGGTAGTAGAGGATGTCGTAATTGACGTGAGTGTGCAGATATCCCCATCCCGCCGGGATCAGCAGCAGTACGCCGAGGATCAGGATCGGGACCCGCAGCCGAACGATCTGCCTGCAAAATTTTTCCATATACTTGCCCTCTTCCCATGCTTGATAGCCGCTCCGCGCCAAGGGGCGCAGGTTGACTTTTCCGCGAAAATCCTTTATTCTTACAGGGATACCCATTGAAAAAAGGAAGTCGTCCCATGGCAAACCTGACCCGCAGCGCCATCAAGGCGGCGCTGATCAAGCTTTTGAACGAGCGCCCGCTCTCCCAGATCACCGTGAAGGACATCGTCTCCGAGTGCGGCGTCAACCGCAACACGTTCTACTACCACTACCAGGGCATCCCCGAGCTCATCGCGGAGATCGTGGACGACGAGGCGGACGCCATCATCCAGAGCCACCCCACTTTGGACTCTCTGGAGGCCTGTCTGGAGGCCATCGCCCAGACCGCCATGAACAACAAGCGCGCCATCCTGCACATCTACAATTCCGCCAGCCGGGATCTGTACGAGCAGTACCTGTGGGAGGTGTGCGGTCACGTGGTCCGCATCCACATGAACACCATCCTGGACGGGCGGTCCATCCCGGAGGGCGACCTGGCCGTCATCCACCGGTACTATACCTGCATCGCCTTCGGATGCATCTCCTGGTGGCTGGCATCCGGCATGAAGGAGGACGTGCTCCCCTCCCTGCACCGGATCAGCGAGCTGGAGGCCGGCTTTCCGGAGGAAATAATAGCACGCTGCCTGGGCGGGAAAAATAGGCAAACCGGCCCCGATGTCTGAAAATTGGATAGAACCAGCCCCGTGCCCAAATTCCGGACACGGGGCTCATACTGTCTTTGTTTTTCACCGAAACGGCGTCATGTCCTCCTTGAACGCCTCCAGGCGGGTGAAGCGGAAATAGGCCGGGGCGTCCTCCCCCAAAGCCTGCATCATCAGTTCCGGGCTCACGGTGGGCTCCTGGGCGTGCAGGATCAGCTCCGCCGCCGCGCCGTCGGGTATAGGCGTGAACCTGGCCAGTTTGATGGAGGGGGCGACGTCGTCGGTGCGCATGCCCCGCTTGGCCCGGTGCTCCACCAGGATGGAGCTCTGGGCGAAAAAGTCATTGTAAAACAACCCGTCCCGGCCGCCCTTCACGACGCCCTCCAGCCGCAGCCACCGAAGCTCCGCGCCCTTGCAGGGGGCCTCGTAGGCCTCCAGGGCCTCGATGCCCTCCGGCATGTAGGGATTCAGCTCTCCCGGCAGGGCTTTCAGGTCCCGGTCCCGGGTCAGGGCGAAGTCCATGTACTCGCACAGACTGGCCGTGCCCACGGTCAGGGGCAGGACGATGGAGATCTTGGCGTGGGGGTTGAAGCCCTCGCTGTATTTCAGCGGCACCCCCGCCCGGGAGAATACCCGCTGCATGGTCCGCATCAGGTCCAGGTGGGAGATGTACACCGCCCGGCCCGTCTTGGCAAATTTCAGTCGCAGCTTATCCACGGCACACGCCCTCCTTCAAAAGGCCGGACGCCCCGCAGCCGGAGCAGCCCGCCCGGCAGTCCGGGGTCAGCTTCCCCTCATAGGCCCGCTGCCGCTCCCGCTCCAGGTGTCGGCGGCTCACGGCGCAGTCCATGTGCTCCCAGGGCAGCAGTTCCCCTAAAGGCCGCTCCCGGGTGGCGTAAAAATCGATGTCCAGCCCGCAGGCCGGGAAGGCCTCCAGCCACCGGTCCAGATCGAAGTACTCGCTCCAGCTCTCCAGCCGCCCGCCGTTTCGCCACACGGTCTCGATCACCGCGCCCATACGCCGGTCCCCCCTGGCCAGGGCCGCCTCTACCAGGCTCATCTCGGCGTCGTGCCAGTTGTAGGTGACGCTCTTGGTCCTGGACAGGGCGTCGGTCAAAAGATTCACCCGGCGCAGATACTCCTGCCGGCTCACCTGTGCCTCCCACTGGAAGGGGGTGTGGGGCTTGGGGATGAACTCCGACGTGCTCACGGTGATACGCACGCCCCGGCTCTTGTTGGCCGCGTGCTGCTTCCAGGTCCAGAAGACCTTTTTCGCAAGCTCGGCGATGCCCAGCACGTCCTCGTCCGTCTCCGTGGGCAGGCCCAGCATGAAATAGAGCTTCACGTTGTTCCAGCCGCCCTCAAAGGCGATGCGGCAGGAATTGAGAAGGTCATCCTCCGTGACGTTTTTGTTGATCACGTCCCGCAGCCGCTGGGTGCCCGCCTCCGGGGCAAAGGTCAGGCCGCTCTTGCGCACCTGCTGGACCCGCTGCATGATGTCCATGGAGAAGTTGTCCGCCCGCAGGCTGGGCAGGCTCAGACTGATGCCCCTTGGCCGGCAGTAGTCCAAAAGCCCGTCGCAGAGCGCCCCCAGCTCCCGGTAATCGCTGGTGCTGAGGCTGGACAGGTTCAGCTCCTGATAGCCGGTGTTCTCCAGCGTCTCCTTCCCCAGCCGCAGCAGTGTTTCGGCGCTTCTGGACCGGACAGGCCGGTTGGTGTGGCCCGCCTGACAGAACCGGCAGCCCCGGATGCAGCCCCGGAACACCTCCAGGCTCACCC
>CANPXZ010000040.1 GCA_947587485.1 uncultured Oscillospiraceae bacterium
CCGGGGGCGATGCCCGCGTGAGGGGGCGCGCCGTAGCAGAAGGCGTTGTACATGGCGGGGAACTTGGCCTTCACGTCCGCCTCCCCCAGGCCCACCATCTCGAAGGCCTTGACCATGATGTCGGGGTCGTGGTTGCGGACCGCGCCGGAGGAAAGCTCCACGCCGTTGCACACCAGGTCGTACTGATAGGCGTAGATGTCCAGGGGGTCCACCTGGCCTTTTTCCGCCTTTTCCAGGATCTCCAGGCCGCCGTTGGGCATGGAGAAGGGGTTGTGGCAGAACTCCAGCTGGCCGGATTCCTCCCCGATCTCGAACATGGGGAAGTCCACGATCCAGCAGAATTCATACCGGGCCTCGTCCATGTGGCCGGGCACCAGAGCGCCCAGCATCTTCACCGCCACGCCGGCGGTCTTGCGGGCCGCGTCTTTAGTCCCGGCGGCGATCAGGCCCAGGCTGCCGGGCACCAGGCCCAGGGCCTTCAGCTGCTCCTCATGGCCCGTCAGGAACTTGGCCACGCCGCCCACCAGGGCGCCGGATTCGTCCATCCGGACCCAGTAGGGCTTCGCGCCCGCCTGGACGGAAACATCGTCGCAGAGCTTGTCGATCTGCTTGCGGGTCAAAGCGGAGCCGGTACAAGGCACCAGCTTTACCACGGCGGCCTGCTCGAAGGGGGCAAAGCCCTCCGCAGTCTTGGCGATATCGGTCATGTCCTTCACGGTGAGGTCTATCCGCAGGTCCGGCTTGTCGGTGCCGTAGGTCTCCATGGCGTCGTTGAAGCTAATGCGCCGGAAGGGGGGCTTGGAGGCGATGTCATAGGTGCCGTACTTGGCGAAGATGGGGGGCAGCACGTCCTCGATGACGGCGAACACGTCCTCCTGGGTAGCGAAGGCCATCTCCATGTCCAGCTGATAGAACTCGCCGGGGGACCGGTCGCCCCGGGCGTCCTCGTCCCGGAAGCAGGGGGCGATCTGGAAGTACCGGTCGAAGCCGGAGGTCATGAGCAGCTGCTTGAACTGCTGGGGGGCCTGGGGCAGGGCGTAGAACTTGCCCGGGTGCTTCCGGGCGGGCACCAGGTAGTCCCGGGCGCCCTCCGGGCTGGAGGCCGTCAGGATGGGGGTGGTGATCTCCAGGAAATCGTGGGAGAGCATGGCGGCCCGCAGCGCGGCCACCACGTTGCAGCGCAGGATGATGTTCTTCTTCACCGCCGGATTGCGAAGGTCCAGGTACCGGTGCTTCAGCCGCAGAGCCTCGTCCGCCTCCCGGCTGCGGTTGATCTCGAAGGGCAGCTCGTTGTAGTGGCAGCGGCCCAGCACCTCCACGGCCTCCGGGACGATCTCGATGTCGCCGGTGGGCAGCTTGGGGTTTTTGCTGTCCCGCTCCCGGACCGTGCCGGTCACGGACACGGTGCTCTCCTTGGTGATGGCCCGGAAGGCCCTTACCATCTCCTCCGTCTCGGCCACCACCTGGGTGGTGCCGTAAAAGTCCCGGATGACGATGAACGCCAGGACGGAGCCCACCTCCCGGACGTTCTCCATCCAGCCGACGATCTTCACCTTTTCCCCGGCGTTGGAAAGCCGGAGCTCATTGCAGGTATGGGTGCGCATCTGTGTCATGGTTTACTTCTCCTTCACCGGCGTGACCGGCGTATTCAAACTCTCCTTTATGATCCGGGCGGCCTCCGCCGGGGATACGGTAACCTGGGTCCCGGCCCGCAGGTCCTTCAGGCCAACCGTGCCGTTCGCGGCCTCGTCCCCGCCCGCCACGGCGGCGTAGGGCACGCCCAGCTTGTCCGCGTAGGCGAACTTGGCCTTGGTCTTTTTCTTCTCCGTGTACACCTGGGTCCGGACCCCGGCGCTTCTGAGGGCGGCGGCACACCGGACGGCGTAGTCCATATCGTCCCCCAGGGGGATCACCAGCGCGTCACAGGGGGCGGTGGGCACCGCGTCGTTCAAAAGCCCCTGCTCCTGCAGGATGTAGAACAGCCGCGTCACCCCGATGGAGATGCCCACCCCGGGCAGCTTTTTGTCGGTATAGTACCCGGCCAGGTCGTCGTACCGGCCTCCGGAGCAGACCGAGCCCACCTCCGGATAGTCCAGCAGCTGGGTCTCATACACCGTGCCGGTGTAATAGTCCAGCCCCCGGGCGATGGTCAGGTCCACCCGCCACTTGCCGTCCGGCACGCCCAGGCCCGGCAGCAGCGCCGTCACGGCCTTTAATTCCGCCACGCCCTCGTCCAGGGCGGGACACTTGCCGGAAAGCGCCTCCAGGGTCCCCATGGGATCGGGGGAGGACAGGATGTCCAAAAGCTCCCCGGCCTTCTCCGCCGTCATGCCCAGTTCCGTCAGGACGCCGGAGACCTTTTCGGGGCCGATCTTCTCCAGCTTGTCCACCGCGGTCATCACCGCCGCGGCCCGGTCCTTCACGCCCAGATACTCGAAAAGGCCGTTGAGGACCTTTCGGTTATTCATGCGGATGCAAAACCGCTCCAATCCCAGCCGGCGGAAGGCCTCGCAGATGACGGCGGGCATTTCCGCCTCGTTGGCGATGTCCAGGGCCCCGTCGCCGATCACGTCGATGTCGGCCTGGTAGAACTCCCGAAACCGGCCCCGCTGGGCCCGCTCCCCCCGGTAGACCTTGCCGATCTGGTACCGGCGGAAGGGGAAGGCCAGCTGGCCGTAATTCATGGCCACGTACTTGGCCAGGGGGACCGTCAGATCGAACCGCAAAGCCAGGTCGCTGTCGCCCTTCGTGAAGCGGTAGATCTGCTTTTCCGTCTCGCCGCCGCCCTTGGCCAGCAACACCTCCGCCGATTCAATGGCGGGGGTGTCGATGCCGGTGAAGCCGTACAGTTCATAGGTATCCCGCAGTACGTCCAGCACCGCGTCCATCTGGGCCTGCTTGTCCGGCAGCAGCTCCATAAACCCGGACAGGGTCCGGGGCTTGATCCGTTGCATAGGCGCTCCTTATTTCTTCTTGTTTTTGGGGTTGACGATGTCGCGCCAGGCAAAGTCGCCCCGGCGCAGGCCCTGGACCAGCACTTCCGCCGTGGCCATATTGGAGGCGAAGGGGATGTTGTGGTTGGCGCAGAGCAGGGAGATCTCATTGACCGGGCCGAACAGCTCCGGGTGATAGGGGTCGGCGAAGAACATGACCAGGTCGATCTCGTTGTAGGCGATGCGGGCGCCGATCTGCTGCACGCCGCCCTGGGCGGCGCCCATGTACAGCTCGATGGGCAGGCCGGTGGCCTCGCTGACCAGCTTGCCGGTGGCGTTGGTGGCGATGATGTTGTGCTCCGCCAGGATGCTGCAATAGGCGATGCAGAACTGCACCATCAGTTCCTTTTTTCCGTCATGTGCCATCAGTGCGATATTCATAACGTTCCTCCTAAATCGGTGTGGCGTATTGTTGTCTTATTATGGGCGGCCGCGCGTCTCAGCGCAGCAGTGTCAACTCGTTTTCGGTGTTCTGGGTGCTCACCTGGAAGTCGAAGTAATACTGGAGCATGTCCCGGGCCATGACGCCCAGGTTGGCGCCCTTGGAGCCGTTCTCGATGGCCACGGCCACGGCGATCTGCGGGTCGTCGTAGGGGGCGAAGCAGATGAAGAAGGCGTCGTTGGTGCTGCTGCCGGTCTCGGTGGTGCCTGTCTTGGCGGCGACTTCATACTCGAAGCCCAGGAAGGGGGTGTACGCGGTGCCCCAGCGGTTGGTGACGGCGCCCCGCATGCCCTCGTGGATCAGGTCCCAGGTCTCCTGGCCGGTCTCCACCTGGCTCATGACCTCCGGCTCCCGCTCGTAGACGCTGTCGGAGTAATCGTAGCTGGAGGCGGACTTGAGCAGAGAGCAGCTGTACACCGTGCCGCCGTTGGCGATGGCCGCAGCGTACCGGCCCAGCTGCAAGGGGGTGATGCCGGTGAGGCCCTGGCCGATGGAGGCCAGCAGAGTGTCGGCCGCGTACCAGGCCTGGTCCCGGGTGCCGGCGTAGAGCTGGGCCTTGTAGGCGGGGGAGGCCACGCGGCCGGTGGCCTCGGCAAGCTCGATGCCGGTGGGCTCGCCCAGGCCCAGCATGGAGGCGTACTTGTCGATCAGGTCGATGCCCATCATGTCGCCCACGGTGAAGAAGAAGTAGTTGCAGCTGTAGGTGAGCGCGCCGCTGACGTTCAGGGCCCCGTGAGGTCCGCCGGTACAGCCGGGGGCGTAGCCGTCGGCGATATACTTATCGAAAATGGTGGTACAGGTGATGGTAGTGTCCCTGTTCAGGAAGTTCTCCGACAGGCCCGCCACCGCCATGCAGGGCTTCCAGGTGGAGCCGGGGGAGTACAGGCCCGACAGCACCCGGTTCATCATGGGGGTGTTCTCCGCTTCCAGCAGGTCGTTGTAGTCGTCCCAATAGGTCTCCAGGTTGAAGGTGGGGTAGCTGGCCATGGCCAGGGGCTCGCCGGTGTTCACGTCGATGGCCACGATGGCCCCGCCGGTGATCAGCTCCTGGACCTCGCCGAGCTTGTGCTGCTGCTGGGCCAGGAGGTTGTTTGCCTCGGTCTGCTGGTTGGTGGTCTCGATGTAGTTGGCCAGAGTGGACTCGGCGGCGGCCTGGAGCTTGATGTCCAGGGTGAGATAGATGTTGTTGCCGGGCTGCGGGGTCTTGGTATAGGCGGTGTTGGTGATGATGCCGTCCGCAGTGCGGGTGATCTCCACCTCGCCGTCCACCCCGTGGAGCATCTCCTCGAAGGCGGCCTCCGCGCCGGTCTGGCCCACGATGGCGTTCAGGGGGTAGTCCAGGTCCCGGTAATAGTCGTACTGCTCGGCGCTCATGAGGCCGGTGTAGCCCAGGATATGGGGGGCGTAGGTGGTGTTGTATTCCCGCACGTAGCTGACCTGTACCTCGAAGCCGGGCAGGTCCGCCTCCATGAGGGAGGTGATGGTGCCGATGGACACGTCCTGGGCGAAGATATAGTCGGAGGTGGGGATGACCCAGCGCACGTTCACGCAGTAGCGCACGCCGGCGATGATGCGCATGTCCTCGGCGGAGTAGTTGCCGTCGATGGAGTACCGGGTGCGCATCCTGGCCATGACCTCCACGGCGGAGGCGTCCGGGTCCAGGTTGTTGGCGGTCAGCCAGGCGTTCAGCAGCAGAGACTGGGTGGCGGACATGTCCGTGAATTCCCAGGGGGGCTCCATGGTGATGGGCAGCTCGTCGTTGTAGTGGTCGCCGTTGGCCTCGATGATGGAGCACATCTTCAGGATGATCTCGTTTGCCTCGGCGATGGAGATATCGTCGTTCATGAGCAGTTCGTCGTCCTTGATGAGCAGGTTGTTGCAGTTGCGGTTGGACACCAGAAGCCGGCCGTACCGGTCCATCATGTTGCCGCGGGCGGCGATGACGGTCTCCGTGGAGGTGATGGAGTTGACGGATTCCTCATAGGCCTGGTTGCCCTGGATGATCTGCAGGTCATACAGTTTTACGAAAAACACGACAAGAACGGCCAGGACAAAGATGCCCAGGAACACGAGCCGGCCTGTACTTATCAGCTTTCTCATGAAAAATGCCTTTCTTTCTGGATCGCGCGGTGGATGCGGGGTGAAAAGCGGCTCAGTGCCCCAGGGGGCTGGCCGCGATGAGCTTACAGGGGAGATAGACGGGCGCCGCCCAGACCAGGCTCCACAGGGTCTGCAAAAGGCCGGTGCGCAGCACGAGCCAGGTATAGCGCCCGGCGAAATACAGCCGGCGGAAGGCCTCCGCGTCGTCCCCGGACAGGAACAGGGTGGGGAACATCTGGCAGAAGGCGATGACGCTCAGCGCCAGAAACGTGGCGGCCAGGTAGGACACGAAGCCCTTCTGGAGCATGTATTTGCCCAGCACGCCGGCGAAAAAGCCGATGGCGGACAGCAGGACCGTGAACAGGATCACATGGTCGGTATAGCTCATATCGGTGAGATACCCGGCCACAAGGCCCAGGCCGCCGCCCCATACGCCGCCCTCGAAAAGGCCCACCGCCACCACCAGCGCCGGGACCATCATGGCCCGGATGCCGGCCAGGGTCAGCCGGGAGACCAGCAGGTTTTGAAGAATGAGCACGCCCGCCAGCAGCAGGCCGTAGACGATGGCCCGCCGGAGCTTGCTAAGGTCGATCAGGTCTAAAAGCATGGCGCGTCACTCCTGCACCGTAAAGTCGGTGATCACGAACACCTGGGTCAAACTGCCCAGGTCGCAGGCGGGCTCCACCACGCCGTAAAGGGTCTGACCGTTGCCCTCGCTGAGCACGGAGTGGATGTAGCCGATGACCAGGCCCTGGGGGATGGAGCCCCGGCCGGAGGTGAGGACGGCCTCGCCCTCGATCAGCTGGGCGTTTTCGGACAGGTACGTCAGCCGCAGGTGGCCCTCCTGCATCAGGCCGAAGTCGCCCACGCACATGCCCACCGCGCCGGCCTCGCCCACCAGCGCGCCCACGTCGATGGCGGAGTCGATGACCGTTCGGACCGTACACCAGGTGTCCCCCAGCTCGATGACCTGGCCCACCAGCGCGCCGTACTCGGTGATGACGCAGTCGCCCACCTCAAAGGCGTTGGTGGCGTTGGCCGAGCCCTTGGACAGCCGGAAGGTGCTCTCCCAGTTGGAGCTGGACCACTCGGTGATCTTGGCCGATTCCATCACGTAGTCCGTGTGCTTGTCGGCAAAATCCAGCAGCTCCCGCAGCCGCTCGTTCTCCTCCTTGTACTGGGAGGCGTCGATGGCGGCCTGCTGGGCCTCGGCCAGCTGGGCCCGGAGGGAGTTGTTCTCCGCCACCAGCTGGTCGTATTTGTAGATATAGCCGTAAATGCCCTCGATCCACTCGATGGCGGAGGCAGCGGCCTGTCCCACCGGGCTGGAGATGGCCCCGGAGATGTTGGACAAAAGCCCCGCCCGGCCATGAAGGAGGGTGGTCGCCAGTCCCACGACCAGGGCTACGGCGATGACGGCCGCGCCGATGCGCACGCCGTATTTTTTGATGTATTCCTTCAATGCAGTGTAACTCCCAGCTTTTCAAGCATCTGTCCCAGCCGGCACAGAGGCAGGCCGACCACGTTGAAATAGTCGCCGTCGATCCGCTCCACGTACAGGCTGGCCCGGCCCTGATAGCCGTAGGCCCCGGCCTTGTCCATGGGTTCCCCCGTGGCAACGTAGGAGGCGATCTCCTCCTCCGTCATGGGCCGGAAAAAGACCCGGGTCCGCTCCCAGAGGCTCTCCGTCCGCTCGCCGCGTATGACCGTGACGCCGGTATAGACCCGGTGCTCCCGGCCGCTGAGCCGCCGGAGCATCCGCTTCGCGTCGGCCTCGTCCCGGGGCTTGCCCAGGATCGCGCCGTCGATCTCCACCACCGTGTCCGCGCCGATGACCACCGCGTCCGGGTAGGCGTCGGCCACCTCCCTGGCCTTGGCCAGGGACAGGGCCCGCGCGGTCTCGCCGGCGTCCGCCCCCGCCGGAGGCGATTCCGGCCCCGTGGCCGGGATCACCTCAAAGGGCAGACCCAGATGGCCCATGAGCTCCCGCCGCCGGGGGGAGGCGGAGGCAAGGATCAGCTTCATAGCGCTCCTTTCTGATAGGCCCCGCGGCTGGCGTTGGTGGGCAGATAATCGCTCTCGCCCTTGTACCGCCGCGTCACCTGCACGCACTCCCGGGGGCTCTCCGTGGTGAACAGCAGCCGCAGACCCCACAGCCCCGCGCCGGTATAGGTCTCCGGGTGGTCGGCCAGGAAGGTCTTTCTGGCGTCGTAGACCGTGTTCCGGCAGCCGAATTCCTTCTCCACCGGGTAGACGCTGCCAAAGGCGTCCGACATGCTGGTAGGGGTGGCGCAGGAGCACCGGCCCGCGCTGTTGCGGATGATGCAGTGCTCGGTGACCATCACCGGCAGCCGGCCGTAGACCACCATCTCCGTGTCCACGGACTTGGAAAGTCCCGCGATCTGTTTGGCCGTCAGCTCCGCAGAGGCGGTGACGGACTTGAACCCGCCCCGGCTGAGGAATTTCAGCGCCCAGGAGTTGGACACGTTCAGCCCCAGGTCCCCCCGCAGCTCCATGCCCGCCTGGCGCACCGCCGGCAGCAGGCCCAGATTGTTGATGAGGGCCTGGGTGACGCCCCGGCTCCGGAGGGCGGCCAGCAGCTCCCGCAGCACGGGACTCTCCGCCTCCGAGATCACCCGGGGCAGAGCCGCCACGATCTGCACGCCCCGGTCCAGGAAGTGGGTCAGCGCGCCGCTGCCCGCGGCCAGTATCTCCGCCGGCACGTACAACAGGTCCGGCCCCAGCGCGGCCAGGTCTGCGGTGAGCTGCTCGGCGTGGGTCACCTGGATGATGAGCCTGGGCGGTCCCGCCGGCTCCCGGCCCTCGGGCTTGGGGGGCAGTTGGCCGTGGGCCACGGGCCGGGGGGCTCGGGTCTTGTCCGCGATCTGGCTGAGCAGCTCCCGGCGGGCCTCTTCCACCGCCTCGTCGGGGTAGTCCAGGTTCGGGTCGATGGCGCAGCTGACGTGGACGCAGTTGAAGGGGGTGCCGCCGGTCCGGTACAGGATCTCCCGGATGCGGGCGTCGGACACGCCCTGCCGGCCCAGGTCGATGGGCTCGTAGCCCCGGACCGCCGCCCGGTGGCCCCGGTCGTCCTCGGCGGCGAAGACGGCGGGCTGGCCCTGCTTCAGCACGGCGTAGAACTTCACCGGCACCCGGCGCAGCTCCCCGCTCATGTAGCTTTTGCGCAGCTCGGAATAGAATCTGGACGGGACCCGGTCGGCGGGGGGCGGCGAGGCGAACATCCCCGGCCCGGCCTCGCCGGTATAGTAGCCGTCGGACAGGCCGGCGGCGGAGAAGGCGTATAGCAGGTCGTGCTTTTCCTCCTCGGTGGGCAGGACCTTTTCCCGGATGGCATGGGCGTACAACCGGGTGGTATAAGCCACGTACTCCGG
Source organism: uncultured Oscillospiraceae bacterium (assembly GCA_947587485.1). GTDB lineage: Bacteria > Bacillota > Clostridia > Oscillospirales > Oscillospiraceae > CAJOIG01. The sequence continues at coordinate 8,928 of CANPXZ010000040.1, forward strand.
CCCCCGGCCCCGGCCCTCGATGGTGGCGCAGGCCACGCCCATGGTCTCCAGCGCCTCCAGGTGCTCCATCAGATACACGTCGGCCATGGCCATGGGGTGCTCGTCCATCCGGCCTCCCAGGGAGAACCGGCCCCGGCAGGGCATGGCGCACTGCATGCAGCTGTCGCTCTTGTGCTCGTGGGCCAGAGCGCCTATGTAGCACTGGCCGCTGTGGGCCACGCATACCGGTCCGTGGACATATACGCCCGTCTGGATGGGGCAGGTCTTGGCGATGGAGGCGATCTGCTCCATGGTCAGCTCCGGGGCCAGGAACACCCGGCTCAGGCCAAGGGCCGCAGCGGTGGCCGCGCCCTCCCGGCTGGTGACGCCCAGGCGCACGTCCCCCCACAGGGGCATGTCCGGCAGCGCCCGGCGCAGCAGGTCGATGAACCCCATGTCCCGGACGATGAGCGCGTCCGCGCCCTCCCCGGCCGCGAACAGGGCCAGGTCCAGGGCCTTGTCCATGTCGTCGTCCGTGCACAGGGCGGAGATGGATACCGCCGCCTTACAACCCCGCACCCGGCAATAGCGGATGCTCTGGGACATGGCGTCCCGGTCAAAGCTGCGTTCACGGCTGCCGGGGGCGGTGAGCCGCTCGGCCATGCATACTGTGTCGGCTCCGTTCTGCACGGCGGCGATGACCGCCTCCATGCTCCCCGCCGGCGCAAGAAGCTCTAACATAGTCTCCTCACAGAGTCCGGCCGCGTCTGCGGCCATAGTACCTCTATCCTAAGTATAATCCATTATATTATAAACAAATTCTCTTCATAAAACAAGAGCAAATGCCAATTTCTGGCGGCCTGTGCAAAAACTCCCGCTCATGGCCGCAGACCGCGCAGTCCCTCCAGCACCGCGTACGGCACACGGAGGCTCCCATGGATGCCGGAGCCCATTTGGATGTCCGGCTTTCGGGTCCCGTGAAAGTCGCTGCCGCCGGACACCGCCAGCCCCAGCCGGGCCGCCGTTCGGCAAAGGGCGGCCTGCTCTTCCGGGCCGTATTTGGAGTAGTACGCCTCCAGCGCCAGGCAGCCCGCGTCCTTCCCCGCCCGCAAAAACGCCTCCAGCGCCTCCGGCGGGAAGCCGTATTGCAGCGGGTGGGCGATGACGGCTGTGCCCCCGGCCTGTCGGATGGCGGATACCGCCTCGGCCAGGGGCATGCGCCGCCGGGGCCGGTAATAGGGCCCGCCCCGGTCCAGCCACCGGCGGAAAGCCTCGTCCACGGAGCCGGCACAGCCCTGGCGCACCAGAAAGTCCGCGATATGGGGCCGGCCCAGAATTGTGTCCGGATAGGCCCGTTCCAGCGCCGGCATGGAGATGGGGAACCCGTCCGCCGCCAGGGCGGAGACGATCTTTTCGTTGCGCTCCCGGCGCTCCCGGACGAACCAGTCCAGGGCCCGGCTCAGGGCGGGGGCGTCGGGGTCGATGAAATAGCCCAGGATGTGCACGCCCCGGTCCAGATACCCGGCGGAGATCTCCACACCCGGGATCACCTCCACGCCAAGCTCCGCCCCGGCGGCCATGGCTTCGGCAAGACCCGCCGTGGTGTCGTGATCCGTGACGGCGATGGCGGCCAGGCCCAGGTCCCGGGCCAGCGCCACGGTCCGCCGGGGAGTCAGGGTCCCGTCCGAAGCGGCGGTGTGCACATGCAGGTCGACGAGCTTTTCCATGGGGACGCCTCCTTTTGGCCCCATATTATAGCACCCCTATCCGCTTTTAGCAAAATCTTGTCACCCGGGGCGGACAATGCTATAATGATGCCAATGGCATCATTATAACAAAAGATACCGGTCGTGCTCCCGGCTTGCGCCGGAACCGCACGACATGGTAAAATTAACAAGATAATGCTCACCAAAGATAGGAACTGCGATACGCATGGATGAGGTCAAGCTGAAGCTGAACCGGCCGGCGCTGCTGGCCGTGCCCCTCCGGGACGCGGAGACGCTGCTGGAGGCGGGAGACGGGGACGGGGCGCTTTTGTACCTGTACCTGGTAAAGGAGGGCGGGGTCCTGGACGCGGACCGGGCCGCCCGCGCCCTGCGCCTGTCCGTCCGGGCGGTGGAGGGCATCGCGGCGCGGCTGGAGCGGCTGGGGCTGCTGGTCCCCGAGACGAAGGAGGTCCGGCCCGGCCAGGAGCTGCCGGAGTACCAGGCGGCGGACGTGGTGCGCCGCAGTCAGTCGGACCCGGCGTTTCTTGACCTGCAAAAGGAGACCCAGCAGATCCTGGGCCGGGTGCTCAGCTCCACGGAGCTGAAAAAGCTCTTCGGCATCTATGACGATCTGTCCCTGCCCCCGGAGGTCATCATGCTGCTGATCCACCACTGCAAGGAGGAGCACGAGGAGCGCTACGGGGCCACCAGGCACCTGGGCTTCGCCGTTATCGAGAAGGAGGCCTACGTCTGGTTCAACCGGGAGATCATGACCTATGAGCAGGCGGAGAGCTATCTGGCGGAGCTGGCCCGCCGCAAGTCCCTGGCGGGGGAGGTCCAGCGGGCCATGGGCATCCGCAACCGGGAGCTGTCCGCCACGGAGCGGAAGTACATCATGAGCTGGATCGACCTGGGCTTCGGGCCGGAGGCCCTGGCCCTGGCCGCTGACCGGACCGTCACCAACACGGGAGAGTTGAAGTGGCGGTATATGAATTCCATCGTCCAGTCCTGGCACGGCAAGGGCCTGCACACGGTCCCGGAGATCGAGAAGGGCGACCGGAAGGGCTCCGACCGGCCCCGGCAAGGGGATATTGCCGCCTCCGCCCCGGACGCGGGGGAGCTGGAGAGGATGAAAAAGCTGCGGGAGCGGCTGAAAAATAGCTGAGAGGTCGTTCTATGGACGGAAGACTGCTGGCCATGGCCAGGGAGGAAAAGGAGAATATCCGCCGCCAGGCGGTGCGGACGGACCGGCAGCGCCATGAGGAGGTCTACGCCCGGGTGCCGGAGCTGCGGCGTCTGGACGGGCAGATCGCTGCCTTGGTCCCTCAGGCGGCCGCCGCGGCCATGGACGGGACCAGGTCCCTGGAGGACCTGCGGCGGGAGAGTCTGGACCTGCAGGCCCGCCGGGCGGAGCTGCTGGTGGAGAACGGCTGGCCCATGGACTACCTGGACGGGGCCTGGGACTGCCCCCGCTGCCGGGACACCGGCTATGTCCAGGGTCAGATGTGCTCCTGCCTGAAAAAGCTCTACGACAAGGCCCAGGCAAGGGACCTGTCCGCCCTGCTGAAGCTGGGCAGCGAGAGCTTCGGCACCTTCGACCTGGGCCTTTACGACGACCGGCCCGACCCGGCCTCCGGGGTGGCCCCCCGGGCCCAGATGGAGACGGTGTTCGGCATCTGTTACGACTACGCCCTGGATTTTGGCAAGCGCCGGGAAAATTACCTGTTCCGGGGCGGCACGGGCCTGGGCAAGACGTTTCTGTCCGCCTGCATCGCCCGGGAGGTGGCCAACCAGGGCTATTCCGTGGTGTATGAGACCGCCGTGGGGGCCATGGCCGCCTTTGAGGAACAGAAATTCTCCCGGGACGAGGAGGCGGCCGCCAGGGCCGACGCCCTGGTCCGGCGCATGTGCGGGTGCGACCTGCTCATCCTGGACGACCTGGGCACGGAGATGGTGACGGAGTTTTCCCGCAGCGCGCTGTACACGCTCATCAATACCCGCCTGCTGAACAAAAGGAAAACGGTCATCAGCACCAACCTGACCGCCGCCCAGATGGCCCGGCGCTACACGCCCCAGATCCTCTCCCGCCTGGAGGGGGAGTACCAGGTGCTGTCCTTCGCCGGCTCCGACATCCGGGTGCTGAAAAAGGAGCGGGGTTTGGACTGAAGAAGTAAAAAATGAGCCCGGGAGAGCATCTGCTCTCCCGGGAACTTTGTTATTTACCAAGCCGGATCTCGCCGTGGCTGGCCTCGTACTGCTCCACGCACCGGCGGATCAAAACGAGTATCTGGCTGTTGGCGGAGCGCCCCTCATAATCCGCTACCACGTGGAGCTTGTCCAGCAATTCCTGTTCGATACGGATGGAGAGACTTTTTATAGCCATGAAATCACCCCAAAATAAATTTATTACGTATTTATTTTGGGACCAAAATGTGATATGATGTGCGCGATGGATATAAAATAAATCTAAAATGCATTCATTTTGGGAGGTGAAATACATGCCGGACTATCAGAGGATGTACACTGTACTGTGCGCCGGGGTATCGGAGGTGTTGGACGACTTGAAGGGAAAGGAGGATCTCCGGGACTTGTTCCAGCGGTTGAAAGCTCTGCTGAACGAGGCGGAGGACATATACATAGATACAGCAGAATAAAGGAAGGGGGACGCCTGTCCCCCTTCTTTTTACAGCTCCACGGTCTTGGTGGCGATTTTTTCGCAGAAGGCCCGGTCGTGCTCCACGAACAATATCGTGGGGCGAAATTCCAGCAGCAGCGTCTCCAGCTGCATGCGGCTGAGCACATCGATGTAGTTCATGGGCTCGTCCCACACGTGCAGGTGGGCCTTTTCGCACAGGCTCCGGGCCAGGGCCGCCTTTTTCTTCTGTCCGGCGGAGAAGGCGCTCATGTCCTTTTCAAACTGGCTCCGCTCAAAGTCCAGCTTGCGCAAAATGGCCAGGAAAAGGCTCTCGTCGATGCCCGCCGCCTCGGCGTAATCCCGCAGGGAGCCGGTCAGGCCCGACACGTCCTGGGGCACACGGGAGACGATCAGCCCGCCGCCCCGCTCGAAGGTCCCTGTATAGGGGATATCTTCCCCGCAGACCAGCTTTAAGAGGCTGGACTTGCCCGCCCCATTGGGGCCCTGGACCGCCACCCGGTCGCCCCGCTCCAAAGTGAAGCTCACCGGCCCGCACACGGGGCCGTCGCCATAGTCCACCGTCACATCCTTCAAGTACAGCAGTCTCGGGCTGTGATAGGCAAGCTGGGTTATTTTCAGCTCCTCCGCCGTGTCGATGTTTTTCAGCAGCTTCGACTTCTCCTCCAGGGCCCGCTCCTGGCGGCCCTCGATGGCCTTGGCCCGACTCATTTGTTTCTTGGACTTCGCCCCCTGCATGGGCCGCCAGCCCTTCACGTTGTCCACCCGGTTCCGGTCGATCCCCGTCTTGCGCCGTTCCGCCGTGTCCGACCAGTCCGCTTTTTCCCGTGCGGTGGTTTTCAGGCGTTTGATCTCCTTTTTCAGCCGGTCGTTCTGCTCCGTCTCGAACCGGTCCTGGCGCTGCTTGTTCTCCCACCAGGTGGAGAAATTTCCCCGGCAGACCTGGATATCGGCCCGGTTGATGGACAAAATGTGGTCCACGCACCCGTCCAGAAACGCCCGGTCGTGGCTGACCAGGATGTAGCCCTTTTTCTGGGCCAGGTACGCGCTCACCAGCGCCCGGCCCCGCATGTCCAGGTGGTTGGTGGGCTCGTCGATGAGCAGAAAGGCGTTCTCCCGCAGAAACAGCGCCGCCAGCAGCGACTTTGTCTGTTCCCCGTTGGAGAGGGTGGAGAAGGGGCGGTACAGCACGCCCTCGTCCACCCCCAGCTTTCCCAGCTCCCGCCGGAGCTTCCATGCGGGCGCGTCCGGACAGACCCCGGCCAATACGTCGGCGGTGTCCGCGTCTGGATCCGGCACCGGATAGGGGAAGTACTCAAAGTCCACGGACGCGGATATGGTCCCCTGGTAGTCGAATTCGCCCAGCAGCAGCTTCAAAAACGTGGTCTTGCCCCGGCCATTCCGGCCCGTGAAGCCCAGCCGCCAGTCCGTGTCGATCTGAAAGCTCACATCCCGGAAGATGTAGTCATAGCCGCCGTCGTAGGCGAAGGTCAGGTTGGAAACGTCGATCAGTGACATAGTCATGCCCTCCTTAAAAATCAGAATCGGCCGCGGGAAAGCGTTCCCACAGCCGACGGAGGACATGGCCATGCCATGCCGGTATGTCAGTTGAAAAGAAATTCCGCTCCCGCAGGCCGGCATGACGACAAGGCGGCTCGCGCCGCCGGGATGCAGCTTCTCCCGTCATGCCAAAGCTGTAATGATCATCGCCAGGCGAAAACGAATGTTTTCGCTGCCAAACGACACGTTTGGCAGCAAATGATCAAAGGATCATTTGCGCGATGCTCATTGCAATGACTATATGGCAAAACAGCATGGCTGTTTTGCTGAGCCGCAAAGCGGCTCGGCGCAACACCTTACGGTGTTTCGCTATCATATAGCCATTATCAGCAGGAAGCAGAGATCATCTTTTCACCTCAAATCATTTTTGGATGTATTAAGTGTATCACGGGCAAAGAAAAAGAGCAAGCTAAAAGAAAAATGTTTTTGAAATTTATATAAATCGCTTGACAAAGTTTATGTACGGCAGTAAAATGTTTTGCGAGGTGAGAGATATGAAGAAGACCCTGTACAGTCTGATGCTCTCGGACGACGTGGTCCGGGCGGTGGACGATCTGGCCCACCGGATGGGCACGAACCGCTCCGCCCTGGTCAATCAGATCCTGGCCGAGTACACGGACCTGGTGACGCCGGAGCGGCGGGTCCAGGACATCTTCCGGCAGATCAGCGAGATTTTGGACGCGGACCGGGCCCTGGTGCCCTTCATCACGCCCAATTCCATGACCATGAGCGTGAAGTCGAGCCTCCAGTACCGCTACCGGCCCACGGTGAAGTACTCCGTGGAGCTGTACCGGGACCGGGAGGGCGCGCTGGGGGAGCTGAGCGTGGTGTTCCGCACCCAGTCCCAGGAGCTTTTGGAGGCCATGGGGCAGTTTTTCCGGCTGTGGAAAGAGGTGGAGGACGAGCTGGTCGCGCCCTATCACGCCCGGCCGGTGGAATACGCCCTGTATCCGGGCCGATTCACCCGGACGCTGGACCTGCCCGCCCGGCGGGACTATACCAGCGCCGACGTGGCCGGGGCCATCAGCGAGTATGTGCGGCTTTTCGACCGGCTCATGAAGGGGTATCTGGCCGGGGAGCTTTCTGCCCGGGGCGTGGAGAGCGAGTATCTTGGCTGGCTGCGCGCGGGCAATACGATTTTGTAAAAGGAAGTGATCGGACATGAACAGCGATAAGCTGACGCAAAAGACCATAGAGACCATCAACGCCGCCACGGCCATGGCCCGGGAGAACGACAACCAATACCTGACGCCCGAGCACCTGCTATACGCCCTGGTGGACGCGGACGGTGGACTGATCCCCACGCTGCTGGGGCGCATGGGTGTGGACTGCGACGGGGTCCTGTCCGCCCTGGACGGGGCCATCGAGCGGCTGCCCAAGGTCCAGGGGACCCAGGACATCTACCCCTCCAACGAGTTTGGCAGGATCATGGACTTCGCCCAGAAGGTGGCGGCCAAGCTCAAGGACGAGTACGTGTCCGTGGAGCACCTGATGCTGGGCATTTTCGCGAACCCCACCCCGGCCATCCGGGACATCTTCCGGCAGTATAACGTCACCAAGGACGCCTTCACGGCGGAGCTTGCCAAGGTCAAGACCGGCCGCGTGACCACGGACAGCCCGGAGGACACCTACGACGCTCTCGCCAAGTACGGCACGGACCTGGTCCGGCGGGCCAGGGACAACGAACTGGACCCGGTCATCGGCCGGGACACGGAGATCCGGAACGTGATCCGCATCCTGTCCCGCAAGACGAAAAACAACCCGGTGCTCATCGGCGAGCCCGGCGTGGGCAAGACCGCCATCGCCGAGGGCCTGGCCCAGCGGATCGTCCGTGGGGACGTGCCCGAGGGGCTGAAGGACAAGACCGTGTTCAGCCTGGACATGGGGGCCCTGGTGGCGGGGGCCAAGTACCGGGGCGAGTTCGAGGAACGGTTAAAGGCCGTTCTGGAGGAGATCGCCAAGAGCGAGGGCAAGATCTTGCTCTTCATCGACGAGCTGCACACCATCGTGGGCGCGGGCAAGACCGAGGGCAGCATGGACGCGGGCAATCTCTTAAAGCCCATGCTGGCCCGGGGCCAGCTGCACTGCATCGGCGCGACGACTCTGGACGAGTACCGCAAGTACATCGAAAAGGACGCGGCCCTGGAGCGGCGTTTCCAGCCCGTCATGGTCTCGGAGCCCACGGTGGAGGACACCATCTCCATCCTCCGGGGCATCCGGGAGCGGTATGAAATTTACCACGGGGTCCGCATCCACGACGCGGCCCTGGTGGCGGCGGCCACGCTGTCGGACCGGTACATCTCCGACCGGTTCCTGCCGGACAAGGCCATCGACCTGGTGGACGAGGCATGCGCGCTGATCCGTACGGAGATCGACTCCATGCCCTCGGAGCTGGACGACGTGCGCCGAAAGGTCATGCAGATGGAGATCGAGGAGATGGCCCTGAAGAAGGAGACGGACAAGCTCAGTCAGGACCGGCTGGAGAAGCTCCGCTCCGAGATGGCGGCGGCCAAGGAGGAGTACAACGCCATGAAGGCCCGCTGGGAGGCGGAGAAGGCGGACGTGGACGCGGTGAAGGGCCTGAAGGCCGAGATCGAGCGCCAGACCGCCGACATGGAGCGGGCCCAGCAGAGCTATGAGTACGAAAAGGCCGCGAGGCTCAAGTATGAGACCATCCCGGCGCTTCAAAAGAAGCTGGCCGAAGCGGAGGCCGCGCCCCAAAAGAGCGAGAGCCTTGTCCAGGACGCCGTGACCGAGGAGGAGATCGCCGGCATCGTGGCCCGCTGGACGGGCATCCCCGTGGCCCGGCTCATGGAGGGCGAGCG
>CANPXZ010000041.1 GCA_947587485.1 uncultured Oscillospiraceae bacterium
GACCAACCCGCCCATCGACGCCATCCGGGAGGAGTGCGTCACGGACACCACCGTATACGTGGGCTCCGACGGAAACCTGCTGGAGGAGCGGGCGGAGAACTGCAACGTGCTGCAGATCAACAACCCCCTGCTCACCGGCGTGGACCTGATGAAGATCAAGGCCATGCACCGGGATGGGTTCCATGTGGAGACCGTGAGTCTCCTATACTATAAAAATACGCCTCTGGAGCGGGCCATGGACCGGCTGTTCATCGCCTGCGACAAGGCATACAGCCACGGGGCCAACATCCTGATATTGTCCGACCGGGGCGTGGACGAGAACCACGTGGCCATCCCCTCCCTGCTGGCGGTGGCGGCCATGGAGCAACACCTGGTCCGGACGAAAAAGCGCACCAGCGTGTCCATCATCCTGGAAAGCGCCGAGCCCCGGGACGTGCACCACTTCGCGCTGCTCTTAGGCTACGGCGCCCGGGCCATCCAGCCCTATCTCGTCCACGAGTGCATCGCCGAGTGCATCCAGCTGGGGCTGCTGGACAAGGACGAGCACACCGCCATCGACGACTACAACAAGGCCATTTTGAGCGGCATCGTGAAGATCGCCTCCAAGATGGGCATCTCCACCCTCCAGTCCTACCAGTCCTCCCAGATCTTCGAGGCGGTGGGCATCCGGCAGGACGTGATCGACAAATACTTCACCAACACGGTCAGCCGCATGGGCGGCGTGAGCCTGGAGGACATCGGCCGGGCGGTGGAATACCACCACAGCCACGCCTTCGACCCCCTGGGCCTGGGGGTGGACACCACGCTGGACAGCGTGGGCTTCCACAAGCTCCGCTCCGGGGACGGCAGCGAGCAGCACCTTTTCGACCCCAAGGCCATCGTGGCATTGCGGGAGGCCGCCAGAAACGGGGACTATGACCGGTTCCTGGAGTACTCCCGGCGGGTCACCCGGGACCAGGCCCCCTTCAACATCCGGGGACTGATGGAGTTCGTCTGGGCCCCCGACGGGGGCGTGCCCATCGACCAGGTGGAGAGCGTGGACGCCATCGTGAAGCGCTTCAAGACCGGCGCCATGAGCTACGGCTCCATCTCCCAGGAGGCCCACGAGTGCCTGGCCCTGGCCATGAACCGGCTGGGGGGCAAGTCCAACTCCGGCGAGGGCGGCGAGGAGCCCGAGCGGCTGGGCACGGAGAAGAACAGCGCCATCAAGCAGGTGGCCTCGGGGCGCTTTGGCGTCACCAGCGAATACCTGTGCTCCGCCAAGGAGATACAAATTAAAATGGCCCAGGGCGCAAAGCCCGGCGAGGGCGGCCATCTGCCCGGGAAGAAGGTCTATCCCTGGATCGCCCGGACCCGCCACTCCACCCCCGGCGTGAGCCTGATCTCGCCCCCGCCCCACCACGACATCTACTCCATCGAGGACCTGGCCCAGCTGATCTTCGACCTGAAAAACGCCAACCGGGACGCCCGCATCAGCGTGAAGCTGGTCAGCGAGGCGGGCGTTGGCACCATCGCCTCCGGCGTGGCCAAGGCCGGGGCCCAGGTGGTGCTGATCTCCGGCTTCGACGGCGGCACCGGCGCGGCGCCCAGAAACTCCATCCCCAACGCGGGGCTGCCCTGGGAGCTTGGCATCGCGGAGACCCACCAGACCCTGATCGCCAACGGCCTGCGGGAGCGGGTCATTTTGGAGGCGGACGGCAAGCTGATGACCGGCCGGGACGTGGCCGTGGCCTGCATGCTGGGTGCGGAGGAATTCGGCTTCGCCACCGCGCCGCTGATCACCCTGGGCTGCGTGATGATGCGGGTGTGCAACCTGGACACCTGCCCGGCGGGCATCGCCACCCAGAACCCGGAGCTCCGCTGCCGGTTCGAGGGCAAGCCGGAATATGTGATGAACTTCATGCGCTTCGCGGCCCAGGAGCTGCGCGAGATCATGGCGAAGCTGGGCGTGCGGACGGTGGACGAACTGGTAGGCCGGACGGACCTTCTCAGGATGCGCGGCGACCTGCCCGCCGCCCGGGCCAAGTCCATCGACCTCTCCGGCATCCTGAACGCGGGCCACACGGCGGAGAACGCCGTCCACCACCATCCCGAGAACGACTACGACTTCCAGCTGGAGAAGACCCTGGACGAGAGCGTGCTGCTGCCGGCCTTCGCCAAGACCCTCAAGACCGGCAAGCCCCACCGCATCAGCGTAGACGTGTCCAGCACCAACCGGACCTTCGGCACCATCCTGGGCAGTGAGATCACCAAGAAATTCGTCAACACCCTGCCGGACGACACCGTGGTCATCGACGCCCGGGGCGGCGGCGGCCAGTCCTTCGGCTCCTTCCTGCCCAAGGGCATGACCATCCGCCTGACCGGCGACAGCAACGACTACCTGGGCAAGGGTCTTTCCGGCGGCAAGCTGATCGTGCGGCCCCCGGAGAACAGCCCCATCAACCCCGGCGAGAACATCATCATCGGCAACGTGGCCCTGTACGGCGCCACCGCCGGGGAGGCCTACATCAACGGCATGGCCGGCGAGCGCTTCTGCGTGCGAAACTCCGGCGCGCTGGCGGTGGTGGAGGGCGTGGGCGACCACGGCTGCGAGTACATGACCGGCGGCGTGGCGGTCATATTGGGCCCCACCGGCAAGAACTTCGCCGCAGGCATGTCGGGGGGCATCGCCTACGTGCTGGACGAGAAATATGAGCTCTACCTGCGGCTGAATAAGGACATGGTGACCATGACCAGCGTCACCGCCAAGCACGACGCGGCCCAGCTGAAAAAACTGATCGAGAACCATGTGGCGGCCACCGGCTCCGCCCGGGGCAGGACGGTCCTGGAGAACTGGGACGACATGCTGCCGCTGTTCAAGAAGATCACCCCCAACGACTACAGCAAGATGCTCACCGCCATCGCCCAGTTCGAGGAAAAGGGCATGCCCCGCCAGCAGGCGGAGTTGGAGGCGTTTTACGCCGTGCAGAAGGGAGGCAAGTGAACATGGGAAAGCCCACAGGATTTCTGGATTACAAGCGGGCGGACCGGCCCGTGGCCGACCCTGTAAAGCGGGTGGAGAATTTTGAGGAGTTCCACGCCGATCTGTCCCTGGCCGAACGGCAGATCCAGGGGGCCCGGTGCATGAACTGCGGCGTGCCCTTCTGCCAGTCGGACTACGGCTGCCCCCTGCACAACCTGATCCCCGAGTGGAACGACGAGGTATTCAACAGCAACTGGACCCACGCGCTGGATAGGCTCTTAAAGACCAATAACTTCCCCGAATTCACCGGCCGCGTGTGCCCGGCATTGTGCGAGAGCGCCTGCGTGTGCGGGCTCTATGGGGACTCCCCCATCTCCGTGCGGGACAATGAGCTTGCCATCATCGAGCACGCCTACGAGGCGGGCCTCATCGAACCCAAGATCCCCCAGGTCCGCACCGGCCGCCAGGTGGCGGTGGTGGGCTCCGGCCCGGCGGGCCTGGCCGCGGCGGACCAGCTCAACCGCCGGGGCCACAACGTGACGGTCCTGGAGCGGGACGACCGGGTGGGGGGCCTTCTCATGTACGGCATCCCCAACATGAAGCTGGACAAATCCGTCATCGACCGGCGCATCCGCCGGATGGAGACCGAGGGCGTCACCTTCGTCACCGGCGTGGACGGGGCCGCCATCGCGGATAGGCTGCTGCGGGAGTACGACGCGGTGGTCCTCTGCTGCGGGGCCCGGGACGCCCGGGACGTGGCCGTGGAGGGCCGGGAGGCCGCCGGGGTCCACCAGGCCCTGGAGTACCTGACCGCCGGCACGAAGGCCGTCCTGGCCCGCCGGGAGAGCGACGTCTCCGCCCGGGGCAAAAACGTGATCGTCATCGGCAACGGCGACACCGCCACCGACTGCGTGGCCACCGCCATCCGCCAGGGGGCCCTGTCCGTCCGCCAGCTGGTGCGAAAGCCCGCCGCCGGTCCGTCCACCCGCCGCTGGCCCTATCACAGCCGCTCCGGCGCGCCCGACTACGGCCAGGAAGAGGCCATCGCCAGGTTCGGCGCGGACCCCAGGCTCTATGAGACCGTGGCCAAAAAGCTGGTCATGGACGACGCCGGGGCCCTGACCGCCGTGACGGTGGACACCGCCGGGAAGGAGCAGACGCTGCCCTGTGAGCTGCTGCTCATAGCCGCCGGCTTCACCGGCGCGGAGGCCGCCGTGGCGGAGGCCTTCGGCCTTACCCTGGACGGCAAGGGCCGTCTTGGGGGCGAGGACCACAGGACCGCCAACGAAAAGGTCTTTACCGCCGGCGATATGCGCCGGGGGGCCTCCCTGGTGGTCACCGCCATCGCCGAGGGCAGAGCATGCGCCAAGGTCGTGGACGAGTACCTGGAGGGGTATACGAACCTGTAAAACACCATAGCAAAAGTCTTCCCCGGAAGCGTTCGCTTCCGGGGAAGACTTTTTTTGATCTCTTATTTTTCCTCTTTGCCCACGGGGGTCAGGGGCTTTGTCTTCAGATTCTCCGTGAACACGAAGCCCCAGATGAGGAACTGCATCGCCATGGCCAGGTAGGCCGCGCTCTGGGCCAGGCTGCCCAGGTCGATCTCCTCCCCGCTCAAGGTGCTGCCGTCGATGGCCGTCATCAGGCACATGAACGCCGCCAGGTCGCACATATAGATGGCCCGCCAGGGATGGGGCGCGGCGAAGAAGAAGCCCGCCGCGTAGTAGACCGCCAGCAGGATCACGCACCGGGTCAGGATGCCCACCACGAACCGCCATACCACCGGGTCGCTGGCCGCGTCCCGGTAGCCGGTGATGAGCCAGAACACCACGAAGATCATGATCATCCAAACGCCGATGCGGCACAGGCGCGCCTTGTCCTCCCTGCCGGCGTTCATGGCCACCACCGCCCCGCCGAAGGCTCCCAGCACCATGGCCCCGCCGCAGATGCGGTGCATGGTGGGCCACAGGACGCTGTCCCCCGGCTTCACGATCTGCAGCAGTCCGCCCAGGGCCAGCACCACCGCCGGCAGCAGGGCGATCGCGCCGTAAAGGGGCGTGTGGCCCGCAAAGGCATCCCTCGCCTGCAAGGGCGCGTCGAACTGCCGCAGATGCATCACGTACAGAGCCAGCAAAACGGCCGCCGCCACCATGATGGCCGACACCAGACAGCTGATGGGCGCGTTGACCGCCAGGCCCGCCTCCCCCACGATGCGCATGTCCTGAAGCCACCGCAGCAGAAATCCCAGCGCGCCGGCCACCAGTGTGAATCCCGATAATTTATATGCCTCGCTTCGCATAACCCGCTCCAATGCTCCATAGAATTTTTCAACGGCGATTATAGCATAACGCCGTCAGGCGGAATGCTATAATGCGGCATGTTTTGCGGTTCCGGCGTAAGCCGGGAGCAAAACCGCCTGAAATCATATATAATCGCCGCTTAACGGCGATTATATACCCATCTTCCGCTACAGTCAAGCGCAGGGAAAGGACGGGCAGACTTGAAAACACTGCAAAAGCTGTTGTTCTGGTGCGTCCTGCTGGGGACGCTGGCGGGGCTGTTTTATCTGCACGGGGAGGGCCCCTCCCGCCTCACCGCCGACGGACAGACCCCCGTCGTCCTCCTGACGGCGGAGGGCCCCGTCCGAACCACCATGGAGGAATATCTCCCCTGCGCCGTGGCGGCGGAGATGCCCGCCGGTTTCGGCGCCGAGGCCCTGAAAACCCAGGCCGTGGCGGCCCGGACCTTCGTGCTGGCCTGCCGGCGGCATGAAAACGCCGACGTATGCACCCGCAGCGGCTGCTGTCTGGGCTGGCTGGACGAGCCGTCTCTGCGTGAGCGCTGGGGCGGGGACTTCGCGGCCAACATGCGGGCCGTCCGGGATGCCGTCGCCGCCACGGACGGGGAATATCTGACCTATGAGGGCCAGGCCATCCAGGCCGCCTTTCACGCCGGGTCCATCGGCGCCACCGAGGACAGCGCCGCCATCTGGTCGCCTCTTCCCTATCTGGTCAGCGTGCCCAGCCCGGAGACCGCCGAGAACGCCCCGGAGCTGGTGGCCGCCGTGTCGGTCTCTCCCGCCCGGCTGGCTGCCGCGCTGGGGCTGGAGCCCGCTGGCGACCCGGCCGGCTGGCTGGGCGAGACCGTGCCGGACGGCGCCGGGCGGGTCCGGACCATGACCGTGCTGGGCAAGAGCTTCACCGGCTCCGCCCTCCGGTCCCTGCTGGGTCTTCGCAGCACCGCCTTCACCGCCGCCTGGGACGGGACGGACTTTCTCTTCACCGTCTCCGGCTACGGCCACGGAGTGGGCATGAGCCAGACCGGCGCCATGCTCTACGCCGCCTGGGGCATGAGCTACCGGGACATCCTGGCCCACTACTATCCGGGCACAGAGCTGGCGGTCCTGCCGGTTCAGCCCTCCGGCTCCCCCTCCAGGTAGAACATCTCCACGTCGGCCGTGGCCACGAGCTGCCGCTGATCGTCGAACACGTCCACCCGGCCCAGGACCATGTGCCGCCCGGACTGGATCACCCGGCCCTTGGCCGTGAAACAGGTCCCGCCGCCGGGACGGAGGAAGTGGATGCTGGCCGTCCGCCCCACCACCTTCCGGCCCAGGGTGCTGGCCGCGATGCCGGCGGCGGTGTCGCACAGCGTGAACAGATATCCCCCATGGGCCATGCCGTGGGGGTTCGTCTTGTCCGGCCCCATGGGGGCCCGGGCCTCGCAGTACCCCGGGGACAGCTCCGTCACCTCGATGCCGTTCAACTGCATATATCCCCCGCGGGCGTTGATGCGCCTTTTGAATTCGTCCAATCCGATCATCCTGTCTCCTCCTGTATCCGGCCCCCGGGGCCGTCGTCTATTTTACACGCCCCGTCCGCCCTTCGCAACCGCCATTTTCCCGCCGGGCCGGAATATGCCAGCAAATCTTAATATATTAAGAATGGCTCCCATCTATTGACAACGCTGGAAACATTTACTACACTTGCTACAAAAGAGTTACAATTTTCAGCGCAAAAGCTACAAAACACACAAAGGAGGTCGATACGATGTACAGGAAATGGATCATCATGGCGCTGGCGGCCATGATGCTGCTGGGTCCGGCGGTCCCCGCCTTTGCGGAGGGCGAGGCCGCGCCCCCGCCTGTGATCGAGGGGTTTGACGACGGGTCCGGCCTGTCCGAGGCGGACATCGGCGTGCCCGGCCCGGTGGTGGAGTGCGGCGCGCCCACGACGGAGGAGCCGGTCCCGGCGGAGGAGTCTGGCAGTCCCGCCACACCGCCCGAGGATGACAGCATCGCGACTGTGTCCTATGAGGCCGGGACGAAGGACGCCGCCGGCGGGGTGACGACGAATATCATCGGACCCACCGACAGGATCGTTCGTTTCTACTACTACACCACCGGCGGGGCGATGTACGACAACCCGTATTTCTACCGTCCGTCGGCGGGCCTGCAGTTTTTTGAGCTCTGGGACGATCAGGGCAACGGAGAGTACATCCATGTGAGCGACGCCCTGCCCAACACGCTCAGCATCTATCCCGGCACGGAGCTGATCCTGGAGGTCGACCCGGCCTATGACGTGACCATCAGCAGCGGGAAGATCGTTCGCAACTCGTACTACCTGGGGACCGTGAACGGCGAGAGCGGCATCGAAGAGCGGGTCGTGAACATCATCGCCCCTGACAGCGGGTCCATGACCATCACCATCGCGCCCGCCACCAAGGCCCTGCCCTATGAGGTCCCCATGACCATGTACGGCGGCGGCTTGCAGGGCGACGGCTTTATGTGCGCGCTGGTGGGCGACGAGACCAGCTTCGGCCAGTGGAGCTATTTTGAGCCGGACGAATACGGCACGGAGCACGGGACCATCTACACCGGCACCAAGCTGTGCTTCCAGTTACAGTCCGGCTACACCATCCAGGTCGTCAAGGGCGGCAAGGTGGTCCGCGTGGGCGGCTTCAACTATCCCACCCTCACCACGGACAGCGTGGGCGTGGACATCCAGGTGGACGAAAACGCCACGGAGTTCGTCTTCGCCATCCTCAAGCAGGGCGAAAAATTCGACCCCAACAACTACACCGCACTGGTGGACATGAACAAATTCCGCGACGGGTCCGCCGACAGCACGTCGGACGAGCCCTTCACCGACGTGCCCTCCGGCAGCTGGTACGCCGACGACGTGGAGCGGGCCCGAGCCCTGGGGGTCATCCAGGGCATGGCGGACAACACCTTCAAGCCCAGCGCCCCCGTGACCCGGGGCCAGACCGTGACCATGCTGTACCGGGCCAAGGGCTCCCCCGCCGGCGGCTCCGGGGCCTTCTCCGACATCTCCGACGCCGAGACATCCAGCGCCGCCTCCTGGGCCGCGGCCCAGGGCATCGTGAAGGGCGTGGGCGGCGGCGCATTCGATCCGGGCAGTTCCCTCACCCGGGAGCAGTTCGTGACGGTCCTGTACCGGCTGGCGGGCAGCCCCGGCGGCGGCGAGGACGTGCTGAGCCAGTTCAAGGACGGGGCCGACACGTCCTCCTACGCGGTGGACGCCATGAACTGGGCGCTGAACAGCGGCGTCCTCTCAGGCTACGGCGACGGCATCATCCAGCCCCGGGGCACCGCCACCCGGGCGGAGGTCTGCGCCCTTCTCATGCGCTTCACCGGGGCGTAAGAGCAAATATAATAAGACGCAACAGACCTGCTGTAAAACGATTTTACAGCAGGTCTTACCATATCGAAAAGGCTCCCTCTGACGAGGAAGCCGGATTCTTCAAATCGCGCCGCAGGCGCTACCATATCGAAAGGCCCCCTTGTGCAAAGGGGGCTGTCAGCGCCGCTTTCTGGGGTCCCCAAAAGGCACGCTTGCCTTTTGGGGAGAGGAGGAATCGCGAGCCATTCGAGCTTTGCCGCTTCGCGGCAAAGGGAGACCTGGCTTGCGAATTCCGACGAGACTGAGAGATTGTTACCAGTCTGGGATATAACTCCAAGACTGGTAACAACCCCTCCGAGCGCCGCAAGCGGCGCCCACCTCCCCTTGCACAGGGGAGGCATTCCATATGGTGTCGCCTGACGGCGGCATCTTTTCATTCATCGCGCCGGCTCCACGGTCACCTGGCCGTCCCGGAGCTCCACCCGGACCCGGCCGCCGGGGGACAGCGCCCCCGACAGCAGCATTTCCGCCAACGGGTCCTCCACCAGCCGGCGGACGCACCGGCGCAGGGGCCTTGCCCCGTAGGCCGGATCGTAGCCCTGCTCCGCCAGGGCGTCCAGGGCCCGGTCCGTCACCTCCAGGGCGATGTTTTTGCCCTGCAGGCGGTCCCGGACCTTGTCCAGCAGACCCCGGGCGATGCGCCGGATCTGCTCCTTTTCCAGGGGCCGGAACACCACGATGGCGTCCACCCGGTTCAACAGCTCCGGCCGGAACACCTGCCGTGCCTGGGCCAGCACCCGCTCCTTCAGGGCGTCGTACCGGGCCCCGGCCGTGTCAGCCTGGCCGGAAAAGCCCAGAGGCCGGCTGCCCCCGGCGATGACCTGGGCCCCCACGTTGGATGTCATGACGATCACGGTGTTTTTGAAGTCCGTTTTCCGGGACCGGGAGTCGGTGAGCACCCCGTCCTCCAGGATCTGCAAAAGCAGGCCCCACACGTCCTCGTGGGCCTTCTCCATCTCGTCGAACAGCACCACGCTCCAGGGCTGCCGCCGGACCCGCTCGGTCAGGTACCCGCCCTCGTCGTGGCCCACGTACCCCGGCGGCGCGCCGATGAGCCGGCTCACGGCGTGCTTTTCCATATACTCCGACATGTCCACCCGGATGACGGCCTTTTCGTCCCCGTAGACCGCCTCCGCCAGCGCCCGGCACAGCTCCGTCTTGCCCACGCCCGTGGGGCCCAAAAACAGGAAGCTGCCCACGGGCCGGTCCGGGTCCGCCAGACCCACCCGGCCCAGCCGGATGGCCCGGCACACCGCGCTCACCGCCTCCTCCTGGCCGATGAGCCGCCGGTGGATCACGTCCTCCAGGTGGGCCAGCCGCTCGCTCTCCTCCTTCGTCAGGCTCTCCACGGGGATGCCCGTCCAGCCGGACACCACCGCCGCCACGTCCTCGGCCCCTACCGGACGCAGGCGGCTGCCGGCGCTGGCCGTCCAGGCGCTCCTGGCCTCGTTCAGCGCCGCCCGCTGGCGCAGCTCCTCGTCCCGGATGGAGGCCGCCCCCTCGAAATCCTGGCTCTTCACCGCCTGCTCCTTGGCGGAGCGCAGGACCTCCACCTGCTCCGCCGCCGCCTTCAGCTCCTCCGGCTCCCGGCAGCCCGCCATGCGCACCCGGCTGCCCGCCTCGTCGATCAGGTCGATGGCCTTGTCCGGCAGGTACCGGTCCGGGATATACCGGGCCGACAGGTCCACCGCCGCCCGGATGGCCTCGTCGGTGATGACCAGGCGGTGGTGGCTCTCGTATCGGTCCCGGAGGCCCGTCAGGATGCGCACGCTCTCCTCCCGGGTGGGCTCCGGCACCGTCACCGGCTGGAACCGGCGCTCCAGGGCCGCGTCCTTCTCCACATGGGTCCGGTACTCTTCCACCGTGGTGGCCCCGATGATCTGGATGAGCCCCCGGCCCAGGGCCGGCTTTAAGATGTTGGCCGCGTCGATGGCCCCCTCGGCGGCCCCGGCCCCCACGATGGTGTGCATCTCGTCCACGAACAATATGATGTCCCCGGCCCGGCTCACCTCCTTGATGACCGCCTTCATCCGGTCCTCAAAATCCCCCCGGTACTTGGTCCCCGCCAGCATGGAGGGGATGTCCAGGGACACGATCCGCTTCTGCCGCAGGTGCTCCGGCACGTCCCCCGCGGCCACCCGCCGGGCCAGGGCCTCCGCCACGGCCGTCTTGCCCACTCCCGGCTCCCCGATGAGGATGGGGTTGTTCTTGGTCCGGCGGGACAGGATCTGGATGACCCGCTCCAGCTCCCGCTCCCGGCCCACCACCGGGTCCAGACGTCCCTTTGCCGCCAGCTCCGTCAGGTCCCGGCTGAACTGGTCCAGGGTCTTGGTATCGCTGCGGCGGGTCGCCGGACGGGCCGCGCCCTCCTCCGGTCTCGCCCGGTACTCCGGCCGGTCGAAAATGTCCATCACGTCCGTATAGAGCCGGTTGGGGTCGATGCCCGCCTGCTCCACCGCCCTGGTCCCGGCGCAGTCCGCCTGGCGCAGGATGCCCATGAGGATGTGCTCCGTGCCAACGAAGCTGTGGCCCAGCCGGGCCGCGTCCGTGCAGGCCAGTTCGATGCTCCGCTTCGCCTTGGGTGTCAGGCCCTGGGCCGGCGGCCCCGGCACCCCCCGGCCCACCGCGCTGGTGACCCGCTCCGTCACCGCCGTCTCCTCCAGCCCCGCCCGGCGCATCACCCGGCAGGCCAGACCCTCCCCCTCCCGCATGAGCCCCAGCAGCAGATGCTCCGTGCCCACATAGCTGTGGCCCAGCTGGCGGCTGGCCTCGTAGGCCCCCTCGATGGCCTTCTGGGCCCGCTGGGTGAAGCGCTCCGTGTTTTTCATGTCATCGCCTCCGGATTAGAATGATCGTCGCACAGTCAATTATAGCCGTCTGCGGCCAAATAAAAGCGCGAGAACGGAGGGGAAGCGGGCGTTTATTTGTCAAAACAGTTTATTTTGGCAAACTGCAAAAAAGTATTGCAATGTGGGGGTCCTTTATGTTAGTATGTGTGCGTACATAAAAAACGGAGGTATTCATCATGGCTTATAAGATCTCTGACGCCTGCATCAGCTGCGGCTCCTGCGCCGATCAGTGCCCCGTCGAGGCCATCAGCGAGGGCGACGCCCACTATGTCATCGACCCCGACAAGTGCATCAGCTGCGGTTCCTGCGCTGAGCAGTGCCCCATGAGCGCCATCGCCGAGGCGTAAGACACAGAAAAGGCAAGGAAGTGGGCGGTATGCGACGCATACCGCCCACGGTCTTTTTGGAGGACCGACTATGAAACGCTTATGGCCCCAGGGGCCGGTCTATGCCGACGACCCCGTCTTCAAGATCACCACCGACTCGGTGCTGCTGGCCCATTTCGCCGGCGGCAGGCCCTTCCGGCGCTGCATGGACCTGGGCTGCGGCGGCGGGCTTCTGTCCGTGCTGCTGCACGAGCGGTATCCGGAAGCGGCCTTCGACAGCGTGGACATCCGCGCCGACGCGGCGGAGGCGTGTTTGAAAAACTACGAGGCCAACGGCGTCTGCGGCCAGGTGACCTGCGCGGATATTCGCCAGTACCGGACCACCGGCAATCCGGGGGAATACGACCTGGTGGTGTGCAATCCCCCCTACTACTACGCGGGCAAGCCCTCGCCGGACCCGGACCGGGCCGCCGCCCGGGACGGCGCCCTCTCCCCCGCCCAGTTCTCCGGCGCGGCCAGCTACCTGCTGCGCCGGGGCGGGGAGTTCTGCCTGGTCCACAAGCCGGAATTCCTCACGGACATCTTCGCGGCCATGCGCCTGGCGGACATCGAGCCCAAGCGGCTGCGGTTCGTGACCCACAGGGCGGACAGCGCCCCGTCCCTGGCGCTGATCTCGGGCCGCCGGGGCGGCCGCCCCGGCCTCACCGCCCTGCCCAGCCTGATCCTGTCCGCCCCCGACGGCCAGCCCACCGACGAGCTGCGGGAGATATACCATATGCGGTAACGCCGGGCAAAGAAAACGACCGCCTTCGGGCGGTCATATATTGACAAAGACCTCGTATCAAGTTATAATGCAAACATAAAAGGTGCTGCCGGTTTAGCGGCTGGCCTTAAGTTAGATCTCTTATTTGACTAAGAAACCGTCACTTGCCAGAGTGGCGGTTTCTGCTTCTTACAACTATGACCGTGACCCGATATGTAGTGTAATCCGCATAAGCCTCACCTCCCTTCCGGGAGTTTGGCCAACCGCCTTACGCTATGGCAGCACCTGCCCCCATGCGGGAGCAGGTACATCATACAATATCCGCACCAAATTTGTCAATGCGTGTTATATCAGACAAAAATCCCTTGCATTTAAAGGGAATTGGCTCTATAATGGACAAAACGGGATAACAAAGGCGGGACATGAGGCGTTGCAGCACCTCATGCCCCTATGCAGGAGAAGCCGCTCCCACACAGCAGAAATCTGCGCCAGCCCCATTATAACCGTTCGCCCCTGGATTTACAAGGGCGAGGTTTAGGGGTGTGCGTTGGTGTATGACGGTGTAGGGATATATCACCCTGCGCCGCCTTTTGTTATCCCGGCGGAAGGGCCATGGAGCGGGGCACCCCCGCTCCGGGCCCGACTGTCGGGAAACAAGCGCCAACACACGCTGGCGCAGATTTTGCTGTGGAGGTATAGCGCATGACCGGTTATCCGTCCGTTGATAAGCCTTGGCTGAAGTATTATAGCAAGGAAGCTATCAACGAGCTCTTGCCAGAGTGTACGATGTATAAATATCTCTGGGAGAACAATAAAGACCACTTGGGGGACGTGGCCCTGACTTATTTTAATAAAAAGATCACCTACGGTGAAATGTTCGCCATGATTGACAAGACTGCCAGGGCATTTCTGTCCATTGGCGTTAAATCTGGGGACGTGGTGACTGTCTTGATGCTCAATCAACCGGAAATGGTCTATATGCTCTACGGTCTGAATAAGATTGGCGCAGTCTGTTGCGTGGTGAACGTCCTGTCCAGCGAAAAAGAATTGATTCATTATTTGTCGGAGGGCAAATCAAAGTATTTTGTCGCGCTGGATGTGTTTTTTGAAAAATCCTATGCCGCAGCGAAGGAGTATGGCGTAAACAAATTTGTCTATGTACCGCTCTGGCAATCCCTTGGAGCGCTGAAAAATAAACTCTATCGTCTCAAAGTGAAAGAGCCCGTATATACGGATGAGTTCGTAATGTCTTGGAATGCTTTTCTTGCCGGAGCTTCCGCTGTTCATGAGGTAGTACCGGCAAAATACGAAAAGGATAAATGCACAGTGATAGGGCACACTGGCGGCACGACAGGCACTCCCAAAGGCGTCATGTTGAGTGATTACGCTTTCAACTCCATCCCCACGCAGGAAAAGTGGGTCTTTCATTATCTGCCCCATGAGAAACACATGGACATGGTCGTCCCGTTTGCGGTCTATGGCCTGTCCAACAATCTGCATGTTGCCCTGTCGTTTGGGCTGAACGTGATTTTGATCCCCAAAGTTGACCCTGAGAAAACGGATGAACTCTTACAAAAATATAAGCCGAATCATATCGCCAGCATCCCGAGCTACTGGACGGCTATTCCTCGGAGCAAGCGGCTGAAAGATGTTTCCTGGCTCAAAACGGCGGCGGCTGGCGGAGCCGGGATGACAAATGAGCTTGAAAACGACCTGAATGACTTTTTTAAGACCCACAATGGCAGAACGCACTTTATGAACGGATATGGTATGAGTGAGGTCTGCGGCGGCGTTTGCCTACAGACAGATGACTGCGCGGAGCTTGGCAGTGTTGGCATTCCGCTTTGTCAAACCGTTGTGGCCGCTTTCGATACCGATACCATGGAAGAAAAGAAATGTGGTGAAATAGGGGAGCTTTGCATTAAAGCCCCATCCATGATGCTCGGTTACGTCGACAACGAGAAAGAAACCGCGCAGATCATGAAGCGGCATGAAGATGGGGTCTGGATACATACGGGCGACCTGGGATATGTAGCGGAAAGCGGGGCCGTCTATGTGAAGGGCCGAATCAAACGGGTCTATATCACCCAGCGCAATGGCGTCGTCTCCAAAATATTCCCCGACCGGATAGAGCAGACGATCCTTGCGCATCAGCGAGTGGAGGAATGCTGTGCCATCTGCATTTCTCAAGAGGACGGCACATATTTGCCTGTTGCCTACCTTGTTCTGAGGGAAAAAGGTGTGGACCACGTGAAGATCCAGGAAGAGGTGTCCGCCTTGTGCAAACAGGACTTGCCGGAATATGCGCAGCCGGTCAGTTATATATTCCTGGACGCGCTTCCTAAAACTGCGGTAGGCAAAGTAGATTACCGCGCCTTAGAGGCCCAGGCGGCGAAAGCAGAATAGCACCGCACCGGGGACGGCGTGCCGTCCCCGGTGGGTTTTATTCAAATCCGCTCCAGCAGGATATCCGCGATACGCTTACTGGCGCGGCCGTCGCCGTAGGGGTTGGCGGCGCGGGCCATGGCGGCGTAGGCGGCGGGGTCGTCCAGCAGGCGGGAAAGCTCCCGGTAGACCCGGTCGGCGTCCGTGCCCGCCACTTTCAGTGTTCCGGCATCCACGCCCTCGGGCCGCTCCGTGGCGTCCCGCAGGACCAGCACGGGCTTGCCCAAGCTGGGGGCCTCCTCCTGGAGGCCGCCGGAGTCCGTGACCACGAGATGGCACCGGGCCAGCACGTTGTGAAATTCCACAAGACCCATGGGCTCCGTCAGCCGGACGCGCTCACAGTCCCCCAGGACCTTCTCCGCCGTTTGCCGCACCGCCGGGTTCAGGTGCATGGGATAGACCGCCTTCACGTCCGGCCGCTCCTCCACCGCCCGGCGGATGGCCCGGAGCATCCGCTCCAGGGGCGCGCCCAAATTCTCCCGCCGGTGGGCGGTAACCAGCACCAGGCGGCTTCCCGACGCCCAGTCCAAAATCGGGTTTACATAATCATCCCGCACCGTGGTATGCAAAGCGTCGATCACGGTGTTGCCGGTGACAAAGACGCTCGCCGGGTCCACGCCTTCCCGCAGCAGGTTTTGCCGGGCCCGGTCCGTGGGGGCGAAGTGCCAGCGGCTCATGAGGGTCACGGCCCGGCGGTGGAGCTCCTCCGGCCAGGGCCGGGACATGTCATAGGTCCGAAGGCCCGCCTCCACATGGCCCAGGGGAACGCGGGCGTAAAAGCAGGCCAGGGCCCCGGCAAAGGTGGTGGCGGTGTCCCCCTGGACCAGGGCCAGGTCGGGCTTTGCCCGCTCCAGCACCGCGCCGACGCCCTTCAAAAGCTCCGCCGCGAGGCCCGCCAGGTCCTCCGGCTCCCGCCGGGGCAGCTCGAGGCGGAAGTCCGGCGTCACGCCGAATGCCTCCAGCACCGGGTCCAGCATCTGCCGGTGCTGGCCCGTGACGCACACCAGGGTCCGGACGCCCTCCCGGCCTCGCAGCTCCCGCACCAGCGGGCACATCTTCACCGCCTCCGGCCGGGTGCCGAAGATGAGAAGCGCCCTCTTCATGGCTTCTCCCCCGATGGCCGGTGGGTCGCCAGGACGTACCGCAGGGGCAGCAGCAGGCCGCCGGGCTTCCAATGCCGGAGCAGGGCCGCCTCCACCCGCTTCACCCATGGCCGGATGGCACCCTTGTATCTCCGGGCGTCCGTCTGGGTCAGGACCTGCCACAAAAAGCCGTAGGCCATGTCCAGAGCGGCGGCCGCCAGGTCGTTCAGGCCCCGGGCCCGGTAAAAATCGTATCGCTCCATGTATGCCTCCGCCGCGTCCAGCCGCCGGATGGTCACCGGGGCGTTCATGATGCTGCCGGTGTGCTGCACGTAGAAATAGGGCTCGTCCGGGATGACGGCCACACGGGCACACCGGGCCAGCACGTGGGGGGCCATAAACTCGTCCTCATAGAGCTTGCCCACCCGGAAGCGCAGGCCCTCGAACAGCTCCCGCCGGTAGAGCCGGTTCACGGCGGTCACATACCGCCACTCCAGGGCCGGCTTCTCCATCTGCCGGAAGATCTCCTCCGGCCTCATCACCCGCCGGGGCAGAGGCGGCAAGGTCACGGTGGTCCCGCCGTCCTCGTCCACGTACCGGTAGCCGCACAGGCTCATGTCCGCGCCGGTATCCGCGAGAGCCCCGTACAGCTTCTCATACATATCCGGGGCGATGTAGTCGTCGCTGTCCACGAAGCCGACGTAAGCCCCGCCCGCGGCGTCCAGGCCCGCGTTCCGGGCGGCGGACAGGCCCCCGTTGGCCTGGTGCAGCACACGGACCCGGCTGTCCCGGGCCCCGAAGGCGTCGCACATGGCCGGGCAGTTGTCGGGTGACCCGTCGTCCACCAGGATGATCTCCAGGTCCGCATACGTCTGGGCCAGCACGCTCTCCACGCACCGCGCCAGATACTTTTCCACCCCATAGACCGGGATGATGACGCTGATGAGCTCCCGTTCCATCTATCCGATGTGGGACTTTTTCAGCGTGACCCGGTCGATCTTGTCGTTGATGGTCATGGGCAGAGCGTCCAGGCGCACATACCGGTTGGGCAGCATGTACACCGGCAGCTTCTCCGCCAGCGCCCGGGCCAAATCCTTTTCCCCCGTCATGCCCGTGTAGACGCAGACGATCTCGTCCTTGGCCTCGTCAAAGAGGCAGCAGCCGTTGGACACGCCCTCCGCCGCCAGCAGGGCCGTCTCGATCTCCCCCAGCTCGATGCGGTAGCAGCCCTGGTGCTTGATCTGAAAGTCCTTCCGGCCCAGGAACATGATCTCCCCCCGGTCATTATACCGGGCCAGGTCCCCGGTCCGGTACATCCGCTCGTGGAAAGCGCTGTTCAGCGGGTTTTGCACGAAGGCCTTCTCCGTCTGGGCGGGGTTGTTGTAATAGCCCAGGGACAGGCAGGTGCCCAGCACACACAACTCCCCGGTCTCGC